>JAKAVM010000037.1 GCA_021827485.1 Actinomycetes bacterium | reverse complement strand
TTCCGATCATTGTACTGTACCAGTATCTCCTGGGCTGACATATTGTTTGGCCGGCGGCACGCCACACTTTTCAAAAGCTCGTCAACCCAATCCATTTGCAATCACTCCTTTTGAAAATAATCAAGGAATACTTTTCTATCTGATTCAACGGTAGTCTCAGCGCGAGACATTTCTCGGCGAGCCTTGCCCAGTACTTTGAGTCATTCGACGCGAAAGTTCGATTACAGTCAAGCAAGTCTCAAACATACTGTCCCACCTTACTGTTAGCTGACTCGCTAACTCCTGGTAAGCCGCTGCGCAACTCAAAGAGCCTTGCAAGTGTGGCACCTCCATTTGTTACACAAACTGGTTGGCCGAGCCATTCACGCGCTTGTCTTGCGGTAAAAGGGGCAAACTCAATCAAGGACAAGCATCTTCCAGGGCGCACGAGCGCTGGAGGAAGATTCGAAACCTTGGCATTGGTTGTAAGGAGGATTATTACCTTGGTTCCTTGGCCGAGCATCCCGTCGGTGAGATTGAGTAAGTGGTCGAGTGGTGTTTTGAAGCCATCGAAGGTTCTTGATTTCAGTAATGCGTCGGCATCTTCAATTATTAGAAGCCTCCACGGGCGCCCATTGGGACCCGATTTGTTATCATCCAATACGATGTCTTCAAGAGAATCAGGATTGAAAGTAAGTTGTTCGGGATTGAGAAGAATCTCTGGATTACACCATTTACGCCACTTTGACACCAAAGATCGAATAGCATAGGTCTTGCCCGTACCAGGAGGTCCATGCCAGACAATCAAGCGTGCACCTTGATCGTCTAAACGCTTCGGAGTAATGTCATGGAGAGAAGCGATTCTTGATCGCACTTGAGGTGGATAGTTACTCTTGATATCATGCCACGATGGAACATTGATTCTGCGGGAATAACTACTAGATGAAGAACCCGAAGATATTCTCAAGAAATCAACCAGAACGGAACTTGGAAGCTCTATCGTACCTAGAGCATAAATGGAATCGTAGATACTCTGACCGACTTGATTTGCTACCTCAAGGGTTTGGGCCGACACCATAATTTTGACCCTTCTAGATGTGCAAGTAATGTGGAGATGGTAACCATCTCCTTCACATAATACGTCCTGGAGAACGGGAGTTTTGATTGACCGCACAATGGGGAGCTCTTTAGGAAGACACTGATCGAGTTCAACCGAGTGTTCTAGTATTGCCCGAAATACATGAGGCTCGCGACCGGAAAAAACAAGTGAAGCTGAAGCCCAGTCCACCGAATCCATAAGCGGAATACTTATGCCCTTGTCGAGAAGGCTCAAGTACTCAGGAAGTGCTATCGGGTCAGGTGGAACTTGGGTTATTGCTTTATGGAGGCGTGCTGGCTGGTTAGCTTCCTTCAAATGTCCTGGTCGATTGTGTTGACTATCGGTCGTGGTGCTGGGGGAAAGTGTCATCATTGAACTCCTAACTTTCTATTTTCTTATAACTAATCCAGGGTAGGCTAAGGGTGAGACATTGCTAGCACCAACCAGTTTTCGTAGCATTAACTAGCAATCTCCACAAACCTGCACAACCCATTGGCCAGACGCATCTGACCCACTGTGCGACACTCAACACTTAGCAGACCAGGAGAGCCAACTATGATGCTCATTGCTTGAGCCCTTGATACGGCTACGTTGAGCCGTTCCTGGCTGTAGAGGAACTCCATTGAGCGTGGAACTTGCTCGCTGCTAGAGCTAGTCATCGAGACAATTACAACTGGGGCCTGCTGGCCCTGGAATCGGTCAACTGTTCCCACGCGAGCCCCATCGCCAAGCTTGCTAGCCAAGAGTGAGACTTGGGCGTTGTAAGGGGCCACAATTAAGATATCCGATAGTTCTAGTGCTCGCTTATCGCCATTATTATCGCTCCACGAGTAACCAAGTAAATCATCTACTAGAAGTTTTATCTGGTCGGCTTCCTCGATCGAAGAGGAGCGATTATCTTTGTGTTCGACTGGTACCCAACGAAGTCCGGAGCCATGGAGTAGTCCCGAACCATCAATGACCTGTTTTTCGCATCCTGGATATGATTGCAGGCGACCCTCGTAAACAATTTCGGATATAAATTTACAGATTTCAGGATGTAGACGATGAGTACAGTCGAGAAAGATTCCTTTATCCGGCGCAATAGTTGGTGAGCCATTGAGGAGATGTTCTAGAGCTGAGGCCCCCGCTCCTGATGGATGCGTACCTTGCGAAGGTTGGGAGAGTTGTCGCGGGTCTCCAACTAAGACAAGGTTCTTTGCTGCGGTTCCTAGTGCACAAACATTTGCCAACGAGAGCTGGCCCGCTTCATCGACGATTAGATAGTCAAGACTTTGATCAAATTCCGGCCTCGAAAAAAGCCAAGAGGTTCCAGCTAAGACCTTGGTACCTTGCGATAGATCATCTGCCATCTCTTTTGGAGTTTTGCGTAATGTAACATTAGAGAGAAGTTTGTCGAAGTTTGTCCTATCACTTATCTTCTGAGAAACTTTCACGTCAACACTTTTCTCTAAGGCTTGTTCCATCACTTTCTCGAGTAAGTTTGTAATGACAGCATGGCTATTTGCAGTAATTCCAACACTGTGCCCTTTGTCAACTAGGGAAACTATAATTTGAGCTGCCGTACGAGTCTTGCCCGATCCAGGAGGGCCTTGAATTGCCAAGCAGCCACCATTGAGTTCACGAGCAATACGTATGGCCGCTTCGCTTACATCTTCACCAGCCTTTACAAGGCTAGCTCCAGAGCGACCTTTCTTGAGACGAGGTGGACGACAAAGCAAGAGGTCACGGATAGCTTGATATTTACCTTCTCCAACCATTCGAGATTCGAGAACAGATTTGGCAACTCGCACAAGAGCTTGTCTTTGATGGGAAGTCCCAATGGGCTCCTCGGGTATTAGATGTTCTGGGTGAGGGGCCAGAGAGTTTTTCCCTCGCTTCAAGTCAATAATTCCCTTTATGGAATCGAGATACTCAATACTTCCAGGGTTAGGAGGTCCGGAATTAGTTTCCAACTTTTGACGAGTGCTAGCTGGGTCCAGCGGTCTACTTCCCAGTGCAAGTTTGTGTTCTTGTTCTGGACCAAACATATATCGGTGGACGAGTGACTCCTTTTCTTGTCTTATCACTCCTTGATAGGTGAGGCCAGCGATCGCTTCCGGGTCTTGAAAGAAATCGTCGCTTTCAAAATAGAGAACTCTTTCAAAGTACTTCCACCATTTGGGCTTGTCCTCGCGACGATGCCATTCGAGTAGATCGCCAAGAAGATGTGCGCCAACTTTGGATGAACTGTCCTCGTGCGTATTGAGTTCAAAAAGGCTATCTCTTAGTTCTTGTGCCTCTGGAATTACTAAAGGCTCCGTGGCGTTCACATTCTGGGTCATTCGCATTGGTCGCGATAGCTCAATCCCAAACATCATCTCATAGTCAGAGCGCCGATCTTCTAACCAGTTGCGCAACCCGAGAGTCGATTCGCAGTCCACACGATTATATTTCTCCAATTCTTCAAGTATGGATTCGTCGGACTCTTGAATCCATCTCTCGTATTCGTCAATTGACGAGCCAGCATCAGTAATGGCATCACTACGGGCTGTCATATAAAAGGCTTCAAGCTTTTTGAGGGAATATGATGTTACTCCGATACATAATGCCTGGCGTACGATTCGATACAGGTCTACAAGAACACCATCTCGCAACAGATCATCCACCTCTTGTTCTCTGGTACCATGGCGGCCCATTAGACGACCTAGAGCCGAAGGTTCATAAGGGGCGTAGTGGTATATGTGAAGATTTGGATTCTTCTTACGACGCTCAACTACAAAGTCAATAAATGCTTCAAAGGACAACTTTTCGCCAACTGAATCGTGACACCAAAATGCTTTATAGTCGAAGTTTCCATCAGCTCCAACCCAACCCACTCCAAGCAGATATTCAAGTCCACCATCTCCTACATAGGGGTCTCCTTCGATGTCAAAAAAGAGGTCACCCGGATCGGGTTCAGGTAGGGACCCTAATCCCAAGCTGGGGTCATCAATTTTAAGAAGCTCATAAGGAAGCCCACCTGGAGACTTACGGGCGGCAACAAGAAGCTTTGCTTGACGGCGTAACTTTTCAAATGTCTTGGTTGAAATTGGCGTTTGTGCTCCACTCGGGACGTTTGCAAGCTGCTCGACTGTATCAATCCCACACTGATCGCGTAACTTACGCGCTTGTTCGCTAGAGAGTCCTGGCACGAGTGATAAGTGATCATCTTTTTTTCGTTTCTCATCGCAACTTAAGCGCCACGTACACACACCACAGTGCTCTACCGGATTTGGATAGGCACTAATTTTAGAAGCTAGCGCCTTTTCAAATCGGGCCTTGGTTATCCGAAAATAAGCGGCGAACTCAGCTAAGCGCAGAGATACTCGTTCCTGGCCTCCAAGAATTACGTGAATATATTCTGGATCTTTTCCCTGAATACGACTAAGTGCTTCAGAGTATTCACAGAGCTGCAGAACAGCAGATGGCCGAACGTGCCGGGCAAGTTTAGTATCTTCAGGTTCATAGGAGTACGGGCCTAGACCACTTGGAATCTCTACTCGTCTGAGAAAGTCTGCGTAGCCAACCCATGCTGGTCTTGGCGAGTCACAAGAGTAGAAGGCCGCCTGATAGATAACATCAACTCCTGCATTGAGTGCATTGATGGTTTGACTAACTCTCTCGTTTCTAGGAATTGAGCTGTCAATACAGATGAGGCTACTTTGGCTCGAACGGATCGTTTCAAGGTAATTAGTTTCGTGCTCAACGCCTCTTCTTTGCGCAACAGATGGACGTTCAGTTTTTTCAGGATTCGGTTTGTCGATTTCACCACGAACGTAGTCCAGAGATAGCTTGGTGAGATGTGGACAGTAAAGGTAGTTGACAAGGTCACTTGGACTAACGATAAGGTGAGTGTCGCTTATGTCCATCAGAACGCTCCGCCGAGACTGTCGAATTCAACTGACTTAACTTCTAGTTCGACTTCCAAAGAGGCTGAGACTTTTTGTTCATGCTGCCGAGGTTGAGGCAAGTCGGCGAAGTAACTGAGTGCGAGTTTTTTTGTCGATCGGTCTTAGGGCTCGACGTGCAGCCAAAATTTCGTTTACTGCAGCCAAGAAACGGGCCTCCGTCTCGTTGATACTTTGGCTGCCATCGAATTCTGCGAACCAACCCGCTACGTCACTCCATCTCCAAAGCGGACTCCGAACATTTCCGGCAATCGGTCTGGGCCAATTCCCAGGTCCGCGATCCCCGGTGATTAGGAACGATATAGATTGGCGACTACGGTTAGTCCGCTCAGCGATATCGGACGCGGACACTAGCTCATCAGGTTCAATACGAAGCGTTTCGAATCCGGCTTTTTCGACATTATCAATTGCTGACAAGACTGCCTTTTGAAGAGTTGCTGATTCACGGTCGAATCCAATGGAGTGCCCTTCCGGACCCGATTCAGGCACTCCATCGTCACAACCAGCGTCGTATAGGCGCTCGGCCCCTTCGTCATCAATTTCCTCAACTACTACAACGCGAAAACTAAACGTTGGCACGACTCAGCCCCCTGAGTAAACTACATGCGGTGTCTCCGTATAAACTCGCGGATACGCTTGGCCATTGTCCCTGGATCGCGTGGCGTACTCCACACTGAGAGCCGCTGGCCGTTGGGCGCAACAACGGTACAAGCCGTATGTCCTTTACGGACTGGCAGGACTTCAAATCCATACTGCACGGCGCTCTTGAGGGCCTTGTTGATCTCCTTGTCGTCATGAAGTTTTTGATTCACATACCTCCGTTGTAGACATTGTACACACGTATATCGGTGTAGTCAAGCGGTCGGAGGATGGCAAGTCGGCCTGTAGGCGGGGTTCTGTCCCTCCAATTCGGAAAAATCCGAATCAGATTGAGTAGCCATCCATCTAAGCGGTCTACCAAGAGATTGCACCTGTGTCTTTTTTCAAAAACAACTTGTGCGGACGAGCAGCCCATATCTCACATTTGACCTTGCTCCAGGTGGGGTTTACAAAGCCAGCCAAGTTACCTTAGCTGCTGGTGAGCTCTTACCTCGCCATTTCACCCTTACCTGTAAGTCAGAACCATAATCGGTCTAACTCCATCGGCGGTTTGTTTTCTGTTGCACTTTCCGTCGAGTCACCTCGCCTGGCCGTTAACCAGCACCTTGCTCTGTGGAGCCCCGACCTTCCTCGACACGAAACCTAATTATTAGATTTCGATGCCGCGGCTACTCAGCCGACTTACCATCAAAGCTAGTCTATCCGGATATGCTACCGGAGGGAAGACGCCACTCTAAACAGTGTCGCAGGGTGGCTGAGTTAGGGGCGATTGTTGGAGGAGAGCGCAAAGAGTAAGATGCCACGCTAAACATCACTAAAGAGTAAGACGCTAGTCTGTAGTAGTAAGTCCGTAAAGATTACCGTCCGGATCGGTAAAAGTTGCCCACCATTTCCCCCAAGGAGCCAGAGTAGGAGGGTCGGGGAATAAGACGCCTCGTAGGGTTAGCTCTTCATACGTCTTTTGCATGTCTTCACATTCGAACATAACATTCGAATAAGTTCCGATGCGACTTTCTTGGCCCTCTGGAGTGAACAAAACTAAAACGGTTTCGTCATTGGGAACTTTGACTTCAATCCATCTCGGCCCGTCTTCATCGGTGCCCATAGGTTGATTAGTAATTACTTCACAACCAAGTGCATCCTGATAAAAGCTCAACGCTCTTCGCTGATCCGATACGTAGATCCCCACCGATCGCACGCCCTTTAGCATCGGGTAGCCCCGACTGATTCAACGCCCTTTAGCATTTAGACTCCTCTCTTTCTAAAACTCAAATTGCACGAATTATCCTATAGATTGGCCACCACATTGAAGAGGCTACATCTAGTTCTATATCACTTGGGACCCGCTGTGCGACTCCATCTCGAATCGCTGCACGGATTGTAGCTATAGCAACATTGGCTGATACTGAACGTACATCGCGCATTGGAGGCAGCACTGGCGCTCCCTTCCTATTTAGGTCAGTCATGTTGGCAACCGCAAGGGCGGCTTCGTAAAACATCGTATCTGTAATCTTTGAAGCTCGACATACAATAGTTCCAAGGCCAAGACCTGGATAAAGAAGTGCATTGTTTGCTTGGCCGATTTCATAGAAAGTTCCATCGTACGCTACCGCATCAAAAGGGCTACCCGTTGCGACAATTGCCCGTCCGTCTGTCCAGGTGATCAAGTCTTTAGGTGTAGCTTCTACACGCGACGTGGGATTTGATAAAGGAAGAATTATAGGTCGCTCGACATGAGCAGCCATTTCTTTGACCAACGCCTCGCCAAAAGCCCCAGGAACCGCAGAAGTTCCTATCAACATTGTTGGTCTAACCTGCTTGATTAGCTCAGCTAGGTCAACAATTCCTGCACGCACTCTATCCCAACCAGATACTTCACTGATTGGTCGTGCATAAGGACGCTGGAATTCATGCAGGGAGTCGCCCATGTTGTCAGTTAGGAGTCCATCACGATCAACGCACCAAAAGTGCCGCGTAGCCTCATCTTTACTAAGGCCATGGCGCACCATAGCATCTCTTAGCTGATCGGCAATTCCAATCCCAGCAGTTCCAGAGCCAAAAATGACTATCTTCTGGTCCTCAAGCACACAATCACTTAGCTTGCAGCCCGACAGAGCTGTCGCCAAAGCAATCGCACCTGTCCCTTGCATATCATCATTGAACGTTGCAAATTGGTCCCTATATCTATTGAGTATTTCCCGTGCATTATCAGCACTAAAATCTTCCCAGTGAAGTAGTGCATGAGGAAACAGCCTTTGTACCGTTTGCACATAGAGGTCTATAAACTCAAAGTACTTCTCACCGCGCACTCGTGGGTGTCGATTGCCAATGTAAACTTCGTCGTTGAGTAGCGAGTCACGGTCACTTCCGACGTCCAGCATAACTGGAATAACTCGGCCAGGATCAATTCCGGCAGCGGCAGTATAAACAATGAGTTTACCAACGCTGATATTGATACCGCCCACACCCCAGTCACCTATGCCCAGGATTGCTTCCGCATCAGTTGCTACTATTAGATCAATATCCTCAGGGCCAACACCTAGATCAGTAAAAGACTTTTCAATATGTTCGGGGTGGTCAATAGAGAGATATACTCCTCTCGGAGTACGATACTCATGGCTATACCTCTGGATTGCCTCGCCAACAGTTGGGCTATATACGATTGGAAGCATTTCTTCAAGGTGGTCCATGAGAAGCCTATAAAATAGAACTTCATTGCGATCATGCAGGGCCGTCAAAAAGACATTTTTTGCAAGGTCACTAGGCTGAGAGTGGTACTGCTCATAAGCTCTGTCGGACTGTTCACCAAGGGTTAGTATCGAAGTCGGTAAGAGGCCGATAAGACCAAGCGACTCCCTCTCATCTTGAGTAAATGCAACCCCTTTATTGATTAGAGGTGCTGAGAGAATCTGTCTTCCTCTAAGCTCGGTTTCGATTGAACCATCGGGTAGCGGTCGAATGAAATTCATAGTAATTCCAACACGAAGATTCCTATCTTCTTTAGGTCACGGGGTGCCCGCTTGCGAAGGCGGGCGCTGGGTTGCTAGTGAATCTAAACGTGCCATTGCGAGCGCAAATATTTGATCACAACACTCTTCAATCGTTCGCTGTCCAGTATCAACGGTTAGTTCAGGCGCTTCAGGCACTTCATATGGGTCATCAATTCCAGTCATGTTAGCAACTTCACCACTGCGAGCTTTGGCATAAAGCCCTTTAACGTCACGCTCTTCACACAAAGCTAAGGCAGTTGCAATATATACCTCCAAGAAGCGTCCAGGTGGGTGCAACTGCCTTACCTCAGCTCTGGCTTGTCTATAAGGCGATATCACCGGACATATAGCAATTACATCGTGAGAGGCTAATAATTGCGCAACATATCCGATTCTCCGTACGTTATTATCTCTATCCAATCTCGAAAAGCCAAGATCTTTGGTCAGATACTCCCTCATGACATCGCCATCTAAGATCTCAAAGTCAAGACCACGTTTATCGAGCAACTTACCGACTTCACTGGCTAGCGTCGATTTGCCAGCAGAAGGCAATCCGGTCAACCAAATAGTGAGCGACATTAGAACTCTAAACTAGACAGACCCGGTACGGTCTCCTTGGATCGTTCCAAGCAATCTCTCCAACTCTCCCGCAAAGCTTTTCTATCTGCCAAGGTTGGCTCAATCACTCGTCCTGGTTCCCAAGTCCCCGCAATGTCTTCTTCATCTTCCCAGATGCTACATGCCATCCCTGCAAGGTAGGCAGCCCCCAGAGTAGTCGCTTCTAGTACAGGCGACACTTCAATAACGTGGCCAGTGGCATCGGCTAAGGCCTTGAGAAATATCTCATTAGAACTCATTCCGCCATCAACCCGCAGGGTAGAAATTGAGAGGTTGCAGTCTGCTTCAGCAGCTTCAACTAAGTCTGCGCCACGTTGAGCAATCCCTTCGAGAACTGCTCTAACAATTTGAGGGCGTTGCGTACCGCGTGTGATTCCCAGCAACGTACCCCTGGCGCCCAAGTCCCACTCGGGAGTACCGAGTCCCAAAAGAGCAGGCACGAAAAAGACCTCGCCGGTGCTTGGACACTGTGAAGCTACGGCTTCCGATTCTTTAGCGGTAGATATTATTTGCAAGTCATCACGTAGCCATTCAATACATGATCCAGCAGAGAGCATCACAGCTTCAATACCCCATGTATAACTGTCATTTCGCTTCCAGGCAACGATAGGAAATGTCCCATTGGGACCTTTGACCTCAAATTCCGGTTTAGCAGATCCGGTACAGGTGTCAAGCATGCCTCCTGTTCCAAAAGTTATTTTTGCTATTCCGGGTGTCGTGCACCCCTGGCCAATCAAAGAGGCTTGTTGATCACCTGCTATACCACAGATAGGCGGAGCCCCCGGCAGGCTGGTTGCTTGGCCAACTATTTCCGATGAGTTTACAATTCTAGGCAGTATTGACTCGGAAATATTCAGTTTCTCTAAAATATCGTCATCCCACTTATCGCTTCCAAGCTTCCATAATCCCGTCACTCCGGCATTGGTCGCGTCGGTTACATGGACAGATCCCTGAGAGAGATTCCACGCAATCCATGTATCAACAGTCCCGAAACAAAGGTCCTTAGAAGAATCTTGATCTGCCAAGCCAAGTAAGAAAGCTAACTTGGTTGCAGACATATTGGGAGCTACTCTAAAGCCATCTTCACGAAGGCTAAGGCACGTACCAACCGTTCTTAGATCTTGCCATCCAATTCCCGGCCCTACCGGATTTCCCGATCTTCGTTCCCATACAATTGTTGAAGCTCTCTGATTTGCTATACCCACCGCGCAAACTGGCCCTGATTTTGCAAGCGCGGCATTTGCAACTCTAAGAGCGGCGTTTGCCATAAGTAATGGATCAAACTCGACAAAACCTGGCATAGGTGAGTTCGGGAGCACGGCCTCATAACAGACATTTGAAATGTTTGAGTCAGGATCAATTGTTGATGCACGAACACCACTAGTGCCAACATCTATTACTAATACACTTGAACTATCCATCAGAGTCGTCGCTGAAGATGTCCCTAAAAACTCCTAAATTACTGGTTAGTCCAAGCTTTCCCGGATTCAAAATACCATTTGGGTCAAGTACTGACTTTATATCCGCAAATGCTTTGAGTGCGCCCTCTCCCATCTCGGACTTCATGAATGGGGATCGTAGCAGTCCAATACCGTGGTGGTGGCTAATGGTTCCACCTAGCTCTAAAGTTGCTTCCATTACACGTTGCCACGACTGTTTATAGAAGTTTGTATTCCATTGTCCTCGATCCTCGCATCCATCGGGTGCATTTCCCGCAAATGTAAAGTACAAGCATGCCCCGCTTGTATAAGAATGACTTTGATGGACAGATGCGTTGAGGTTGCCTTCAATTGAGTTCAATTTGCTTATCACTTGTTTACGAATATCCTCTAGGGCACTCCACTTGGCAGCAATCTCAATGGTGTCAACAACAATTCCTAATTTAGTAAGTGTTTGAAGGGCCGACGTGTCGTTGCGATGTTCTAACCATTTAGCTACTAATTCAACATCCATAACTTTAGCGCTCGAGCACTCTTGCTCGACGACGGCCATTGAAGCATCGGTAATGATCTCATCACCTTCGTCAAGCACAATGAGTAGATTGGAATTGTCTACGTCAAAGTTACGCTTGGTTTCAACTTCGTCATAGAGTCGAAGCACACAAGGTGTTGCACCCCTTCGAAGTATGCGTCTACAAGCATCCATTCCCTCGGCAAAACTTTGGAATCCAAAAGCAACCCTCCTCTCGACCTGAGGGACCGGGTGTATGCGAAATGTCCCTTGAGTGATGATTCCCAATGTTCCTTCCGAACCAACAAAAAGCTGCGTTAAGTCCGGACCAGCAGAGTTCTTGGGCGCATCGTTTCCTGTCTTGATAATCTGACCATTTGCCAGCACGACTTCCAGGCCAAGGACCATATCGTCGATCTTGCCATAACGTGTTGAATACTGACCTGCGCCTCGACACGCCAACCACCCACCTACAGTTGAAATAGCAATCGACTGTGGCCAATGTCCCAATGTATATCCTGATTTACGTAGGGCAATCTCAACATCGGGGCCATAAGTTCCAGGCAGAAACTTAGCAATCATCGAATCTGTATCGAGATCAACCAGTCCCTCCATGAGACCCATGTCTAAGGCAACGCCGCCTAAGATCGGAACCGACGATCCACATACCCCAGAGCGACCGCCGAAGGCTGTCACAGGTACTTCTGCTTCGGTGCAGGCCTTGAGCACATCGGCTACCTGCTTGGTGTTTTTGGGAGATGCAACTATCTGGGGCATTGCCGGGACCTCGCCTTCAAGAGACCAGTGGAGTGCAAGTGGCCACCAGTCCCGGCCAGCTTGAGCTAGTTGCTCGCTATCACTAGAGACTTTCTCGCATTTTTGCTCTAATAGCTTCACGAAACTATCTGGAATTGATCGAGCTTTAGATTGTAGGCGGCTGCGTACCTTATTCAATTCAGTGCCAAATTCAATCGGGGGGGTGGGCATCTTCATTTCCCTAATCCTTCCTTATCCTGTCGGGTATTAGATTAGCAGGCCAGCGTGTTCTGAGCGTCTCCTGGCACCTTCCACAAAGTTCTTGAGTTCCATCTGCCTTGTTGGCTCATCCCAACCAAGCTCTTGGGCAATCAATTGAGATATCTCATCTATAGATTCCAAAAGATTAGGTTGTTCTACAAGCAACGCGCGCGTTCTACGGGCAACGATATCCTCAATTGTCTGGGCCATCTCAAAACGAATACCATAAACAACTTCCGCTTTGAGATAATTTGCTCCACTGATTAGTTGGTTAGCCAAGCTAGGGTCGCTTTCACAAAGTTTGATAACTTCAATGGCCTGAGCACCATAACGACGTTTCAAAATTCCTATCATCTCAGAACTCAAATTGAGCTGGTTAGCTTGCTTTTCAAGTTGAGCCAAGTCATAGGATTCTGAGCCGATTAGCTTGAGCTGCTTTGTCTGACATTTGATCTTAGGACGATCTATACTAACTAGGACCTCGTCAACACAATCTTGAGCCATCTGACGGTAAGTTGTTAGCTTTCCCCCGGTTATTGTGAGGAGGTTCGATGGCGAGACTGAAATATGATGTCGACGGGAAAGGTCAGCCGTTCGCGAACGCTTTGATTTAGGTCCTGATGAGACAAGGGGTCGTAAACCGGCCCAGATTCCTATTACATCTGAAGGAGATATTGGATCTGAAACGAAACTATTGACAGCGTTTAGTAGGTATTCAACATCTTCGCTAGTACATTCAGGATCGTCGAGTGGACCCGAATAGTCGGTGTCCGTTGTACCAATGTATGTTTGATTTCCCCATGCCCAAGGAATTATGAATATGGATCTGTGGTCCTGTCTGACGGGAATAACAGCAGCTATATCACAGGGGAGCTTATCGAAAGGAACTGTTATGTGAATCCCTTTAGCTGGTCTGATCGAGTGTTCAGGGACTCCTTCGTCGATGGTACGTAGCTCATCTGCCCAAACACCTGTGGCATTGACAACCCAGCGACAAGAAATTGAACTTCCCTCATCAATCGCGTCACCGGCAATTGCAACATTAGTAATCTTCCCATTGGAATCTTTTATGAAATTTGTAGCTTTGACATAGTTTGCAACACAAGCACCGTACTTCAATGCTGCAGTCTTGGCTACGGTAAGTGTTAGTCTTGCGTCATCGACTCGGGCATCGTAGTAGATAAATCCTGCAGCAAGTTTTTCCGTTCGCAGCGTAGGCAAATGAGCTGATGCCTCGGCTTTGCTTATCCTCTTGTGACGCTTTCCAATTCTCAGTCCTCCAGTTAGATCGTAGATCCACAGAGCAGTTGCGTAAGTTCGAGCAATTGTCCTATCCGCAATTCCACCCTTACCGAAAAGTGGGATGAGAAATGGCTGTGGTTCAACTAAGTGAGGAGCATTTTTCAGGAGTCGTTGTCTCTCGTGTAGAGATTCATACACAAGCCGAAACTCATGTTGTTCCAAATATCGTAGTCCACCATGAACCAGCTTTGAAGATTTTGATGAAGTGCCGCTTGCAAAATCCCCCTTATCTATCAAAGCTGTCTTCAACCCTCTTGATTGGGCATCGAGTGCAATGCCACATCCGGTAATTCCGCCCCCAATCACCACAAGATCGAAATCCTCGGTGACAAGTCGTTTCAGAGAGTTTTGACGGTTAAATAATTGGTTCACCTGACAAGCTTGGCACAACTAGGCAATTGGGGCCGATTCGATTGGCAACAAGAAGAGGTGCCCCTTTTTGCGAAATAGTGAATCTCCCCGCCTTTGGAGACGGGGCTAGCGGCTGCAATAGATTCAAAGTAAATAAATAGTAAATAACAAAGATTGTTGACAAACAATCTATAACTAAGTATAATATAGTTGTGAGATCGGAAGCGGAGCTTACCAAGCTATTTCGGGAAGGTGGGAAGAAGATAACCCCGCAACGCCAGTGCATATTCCGCATTTTGCAGGATAATCAGACTCACCCGAGCGCAGAGGCTATTTTTGATGCAGCTCGATTGGAGATGGACTCGATATCGCTTAAGACGGTTTATCAAACCTTGAACGAACTGGTTGAGATTGGAGAGATTCTTTCTTTAGATTTTGGGACTGGTGCGTTTAGGTTTGATCCCAACAACTCGGCCCATCACCATCTGATCTGCACAAAGTGTGGGCAGATTCGCGACTTGCAATTAGCTAACTTGGTCCCTGAATTGCCAAGTGAACTCGCTCAAGGATTCCGTGTCTCTAAAGCTGAAGTCACCTACCGTGGGATATGTGTTAGGTGCGATAATTGAGCAAATCGAAATAACCTAATAAAAGAAAGAAGGAGAAATAAATGCCATCACTAAAAGGAACTGAAACAGAGAAGAATTTGAAGGAGGCGTTTGCTGGCGAGAGCCAGGCTAACCGACGCTATCTATATTTTGCTCAGAAGGCCGACGTCGAAGGATACCCAGATACCGCAGCGTTATTTAGATCAGTGGCCGAAGGAGAGACTGGACATGCTTTTGGGCACTTTGATTTCCTGGCAGAAGTTGGAGATCCGGTAACTGGAGTTCCGGTTGGCCCGACAGAAGACAATCTCAAGTCGGCTATCGAAGGTGAAACCTATGAATACACCGAGATGTATCCCGGATTTGCTAAGACTGCACGCGACGAGGGTTTTGACGAAATATCTCAATGGCTTGAAACACTAGCGCGAGCAGAGAGAAGTCACGCCGGTCGCTTTACTGAGGGTCTGAAGGCTATCTCATAACTTATTGCTCGACCCCTAAGCTAAATATCTGCCCTAGAAACGGAGCGAGCCAATGACCACAACGTACGATCCTCAACATCCAAGCTACTTTGATGAAGGCGATCTTCGTGGGGAACTGACACGCGTTTTTGATCTGTGCCATGGTTGTCGACTGTGTTTCAACCTCTGTCCTTCTTTTCCGACGCTTTTTGAATTCGTAGATCAACACGATGGATTAGCGGAAAGGATGAGTAGGCAGGAGCAGAACCAGGTTATTGATGAGTGTTATCAGTGCAAACTGTGTTACGTTAAATGTCCTTACGTTCCTCCTCATGAATGGAACCTAGATTTTCCGCGGCTGATAATGAGGGCCAATGCAATTAGAGCTCGTAATACATCGATAAAGGATAAAATTACTGATTCTGCTTTGGGGAATACTGATTTAGCTGGAAAGTTTTCCACGCTAGTCTCTCCAATTGTGAATTCAATCATGACAGGCACCGGAACTCCGTTGCGCAAAGTTATAGAGAAAACCATCGGTATTTCATCGAAGCGGGCACTTCCGACTTATGCGCGCCGACGCTTCTCTAAGTGGTTCAAAGAGACTACGAGACGTAGTACGAACCCACCTCAGGCGAGCGTTAGCGTGTATCCAACGTGTTTTATTGAGTATATGGCACCTGAGATTGGCGAAGATTTGGTAAAGGTATTTGAGCACAACAACATTGAGTGTTCAATGCCCCAAGGCGCTAGATGTTGTGGTGCTCCATGGTTGCACAGCGGTGCGATTGATAAATTCGTAAAAGTAGCTGAGAAAAATATTGAGGCCTTGGAAGATGACCTCAGACAGGGCAAGGATATTGTAGTTGCTCAACCAACTTGTGCATATGTAATTAAGAAAGACTACCCGATGTATGTGAAATCCGAACTTGCTTCACTGGTTGCTGAGAAGGTGTTCGAGCCGTCAGAGTACCTCTTCAAAATTCACAAGGGAGCCGATACCCAATTGAATACTAATTTTGAAGGTTCCGTTCCGCCAAAGATCGTTTATCATGTGGCCTGCCATCACCAAGCTCTGAACACAGGAATAAAAGCAAGGGATCTCCTGAAGTTGGCTGGGGTTTCAGTTGCAATAGTTCCTAAGTGTTCAGGTATCGACGGGACTTGGGGTTATAGAGCAGCCAACTATGAGGAATCAATAAAAGTTGGGAAGTTGCTCTTCAATGCTCTTTCTGAGGAGTTGGATAAAGTTGACGAAGTTGGAGAGAATGTAATTATGGGTGACTGTCATTTAGCTAACTGTGCCATTGCTGAATCAAACAACGTGATGCCGCTTCATCCTATCCAAGTATTGGCGAGAGCCTATGGTCTAACTCACGATGAGTAAGTTGCGATTATCTGACATTGAGGACTTTAGAGCTTATGAAGCGTCTCGATCTCAATATTTGAAGTTCATCATTGACCTAAAGAAAGTTCGGCGGGTCGAGATTGGTCCTGTTGTGTCGATGATATTTGAAAATAGACAAACTGTCCGCTTCCAAGTTCAAGAGATGATTCGAGCAGAGAAGATATTGCTCGATGAACTAGTCGAGAAAGAACTGGAGATTTACAATCCTCTAATTCCTGAACCAGGGCAACTGCGGGCTACTCTTTTTGTCGAGCTAACAACGCAGGACGACATGAAGTACTGGTTGCCTAAACTTGTTGGAATCGAAGAGAGCGCAAAGTTTATCTTTCGTGATAAGGAGAAAGTTATTGGAATGGTGGCCTGTACGGTCGAATCGGCTCACGAGGCTCAACTAACTCGACAAGATGTAACCTCGGCGGTTCACTATGTGAATTTTGATTTAGACCCAGGTCAGGTAGAAATGTTTGAAAAGTTTGAGACTTTTGTGGCCATAGATCACCCTTCCTATTCCTATGAATTAGCTCTTCACGAGAACACCAAGGCGCAACTTGTTTGTGACTTGAAAAACGGTGGCTAGAGCTTTCCAGTATTGGAATAAAACTAGAGCCTAATTGTTATTACATTTTATGAAGGCGTCTTCAGTTTCTAAGACTAATCAGCCTTGGATGGACCTGGCAGCTTGTCGAGGTCTGACTCCGGATATCTTCTATCCCGTATCTGATGAATTGGCCGGTCCAGCTCTTAGTATCTGCAAGACCTGCCCGGTGCGCGTATCCTGCTTGGAGTATGCAATTTCAGCCAAGGAAACCGAAGGGGTCTGGGGGGCAACCACGGCAAAGGATCGTCGCCGAATCATTCGGCTGCGCCGCAAGTCGGCCTAGTTGCTTTGTAAAACCTAGAGTGAAATGGAGTCTTGTGAGATAAGGCTATTAGGCTCTAGCTGTGGACTTTGAGTTATCCAGTGAAATGAGCGACCTTGTCGACTCAGTACGTAGGCTTTCCCGAGACAAGATTCGGCCTAGAGCTCGCGAGATTGATGAGTCGGGCGAGTACCCACAAGATATTTTTGAGGCTTTTCGACAAGCTGGTCTTTTGGGATTATGTATTCCGCAAGAGTACGGCGGTTCGGGGGCTGGGATATTTGGACTCGCACTTGCGATTGAAGAGGTGGCCAAGTACTCAAACGTTGCATCTCTGATGCTCTTGTTAACTCGCTTGCCTACCGGACCGATTCTAATTGCTGGCTCAGAGCAGCAAAAACATAAGTATCTGCCTCCGATAGCTAATGGATCTATGAGGGCAGCCTTTGGTCTTTCAGAACCTCAAGCCGGTAGTGATGTTATGGGAATAGTCACTAAAGCAGAGCCAGTCAAGGGTGGAGGCTGGCAACTCAATGGAACTAAATGCTGGATGTCAGGAGTCGACCAAGCTGATTGGTACTGCATTTTTGCGAAAACTCCTCCACCTCACGACCCGAATGCTCGGTGTGATCCAACTTCCAGGCGCCACGACAGCGTTAGTGCATTTATTGTAGAGCGAGGGTTCGATGGAGTTAGCGTAGGTCGCTTGGATCAGAAAATGGGGGTCAAAGGAGTTGACACTGGCGAACTAATTTTGAAGGATGTTTTTGTACCCGAGGAAAACATGATTGGAGACTTAGGTGGATTTCGTCTGGCAATGCTAGGACTGAATTCAATGAGGCCAATTGTGGCAGCTAGAGGCATTGGATTGGCTGAAGGTGCCATCATGTATGCAACTGAGTATGTCAAAGAGCGTCCTGCATTTGGCAAGACAATCGCAGACTTCCAAGGAATCCAGTGGGAGATAGCCAAAATGGCCACTGAAATTGAAGCAGCGCGCCTACTTACCTATCGTGCAGCGTGGTTAGCCGACAGAGGTAATTTCACCAAGGAATGGGTACCATTTCTCTCTATTGCAAAATATTATGCTAGTGAGTTGGCGGTCAAAGCTTCAGGACTGGCAGTGCAGTTACTTGGAGCTGCGGGTTATATGAAGGACCATCCTACTGAATTATTCTATCGTGATGCAAGACAACTTACAATTGTTGAAGGGAGCTCACAAGTCCAACTTGGTTTAATAGCAAAGGGGGTTCTGGATGGTGATTTGTGGTGGGACTAAGTGAGGGATGGCCTGCAATTTTCTCTAAACTTGCTAGTAGAATTGATCTCAGTGGAGAAGAGGCTTTTAGCGTACTAGTTGAAATACTTTCCGGTAATGCCCAAGAGAGCCAAATTGGCGCTTTTCTACTAGGGTTGCGCCAGAAAGGTGAGACTGCCGACGAGATTACTGGCCTTACGAGGGCCATGCTTAGTTTTGCCGAAAGTATAACTTTGGATGGAGATTGTATTGACACCTGCGGGACTGGTGGGGATAGAAGCGGGACGATCAATGTTTCCACCATGTCAGCTTTCGTGGTGGCAGGGACCGGACTTCGGGTAGTAAAACACGGAAATCGTGCAGCATCTTCTTCCTCTGGTTCTGCTGACGTCTTGGAAGCTTTGGGTGTTGTGACCACTTTGGACCCCAACGACGTCAAGCGCTGCATCGAGAGTGTCGGGATGGGTTTTTGTTTTGCGCCGCGTTTTCATCCTGCAATGAAGTATGCAGGACCAGTGAGGTCAGCGCTAGGGATACCGACCGTGTTTAACTTTCTGGGTCCACTCGCCAATCCCGCTAGAGTTCCATACCAGGTTGTGGGGGTTAGCGATCATAAAATGGCTCCTAAGATGGCAATGGTCCTTCGGAACAATGGAATCAAACGTGCTTTAGTGGTCTATGGTCACGATGGTCTTGATGAGCTTTCAACAACTTCATCATCGACTGTGATCGAAGTATCGGCGGACGAAGTAAAGTCAAAGGTATACGATATTTCGCCAGGTGACTATGAAATCGAACTTAGCACTATTGAAGCTCTCAGAGGAGGGGATGCTCAAGTAAATGCTGCCCATACCAGACAAGTTCTTGCTGGAGTTGTCGGACCTCACTTTGACATCGTCATATTGAATGCAGGAGCTGCGCTATATGCGGCTGGCAGGGCAAGTTCTATTGCCCAAGGGATTGAAATGGCTAGAGAGTCTATTCTATCAGGGAAAGCTGCCAAGGTATTGGAGGATTTGTGCACGTTGTCTCAACAGTTAGCCAGTGGCCAGCCCAGTGAGTAATCCCTATGGCACAACAATAGGGGCTAAGATGAGTTCAGATATGAAAGCTAAGAGATATAGATGTAACGCGTGTGGAAATCTAACTAGATTTGATGTAACTGCTACTCGCAAGACGCGTTCTTACCATCACTATAGTGTAGGTGGAGAACTTGAGATCCCCGAAGAGGTCGTCATTGAAGAAACCATCAACGAGGTGACCTGTCGCTGGTGCGGTCATGGGAACGGTGTCGAGGAGATAGAAGTAACTGACTGACACCTACCTCGGGACAAAATCAGGGAAATCTGTATTCGACTCCCAGGCTAGAGCCACATCCACCTCCCACAACGAGGATCTGGAACTTACCGCCGAGATTACCGCGCTCATCGCATCACTTTGCTTTGTTGGTTATGGCATTGCCAAAGCTGAGCCTTTCTACTCAACACGCCAAGATCTTATCGAGCGCAAAGCGCAAGGTCTGAACTCTACAATGCAATTTACTTATCGCAATCCCGAGCGTTCCACTGATGCTGGTTGCATAGTTCCTAATGCCAAGTCAATAATCGTGGTAGCGCAAGCTTACAAAGGTGAAGATTGCAAAGCTTCACAAGCTGGGGTAGGTAAGGTGGCTAAATACTCACAACAGGATAATTATAGGCTGGTGAGGGGAAAACTAGCTCTTGTTGTTGAGGTTCTCGTTGCCAATGGCTGGAATGCAAAGATAGTTTGCGACGACAATGCGTTAGTGGATCGAGAGGCAGCTTATAGAGCGGGCATTGGTTGGTACGGCAAGAACTCCATGTTGCTTATTCCTAGACGTGGCTCGTGGTTCGTAATCGGTTCTGTAATCACCGATGCACCGTTGGTTGCCGCCAGCCAACAAGTCAAAGATGGTTGTGGGAAATGTACAAGGTGTATTGATGCTTGCCCGACTGGGGCAATCATCCGCCCTGGAGTAGTAGATGCGAATAGGTGTCTTGCCTGGCTGCTTCAAGCCAAGGGAAGCTTTCCATTGGCCTACAGAGATGCTTTGGGTAATCGGATTTATGGTTGTGACGAATGTCAAGAGGTATGTCCACCAAATAGAGCTTTCGCTATGCGTGAGCAGCGCTCTACTAGTCAGAGCGAAGCTCTAAGCAATGCTTTGGGCGATGACGATCAAGACACCATCACTTGGGTGGACTTAGTCGAGATCTTAGAGAGTTCAGATGAGGAACTATTAGACCGTTTTGGAAGGTGGTATATTCCTGGGCGCCAAGCTAGATACCTAAGGAGAAATGCTCTTGTGGCTTTGGGCAATATTGGAGATCTCACAAGTCCACGGCTGCGTCAAGCTATATTGAATGAGATGGCTAACAACGACGAGATGATAAGAGAACATGCGTGCTGGGCCTTTGATAAATTGTCCAGGACTTGGGATAGCTAGTTTATTTTGAATTCCCGGAGACAGTTGTGAGCCACCTATTGGTAACTAATGACTTCCCGCCCAAAACTGGTGGAATTCAAACCTATTTGTGGGAGCTATGGAAAAGGCTACCTAGAAGCGAAGCCTTTGTGTTGACTACAAGTTTCCCGGAAGCCAACAGTTGGGATTTGGAATCTCCGATTGAAATTTCGCGAATCCCGAATAAAGTTATGCTTCCAAGCAGTAAGCTAGCACGAGTAATACGAAACAAGGCAGCTGAACTAAACGTAAGCCACATAATCTTTGATCCAGCTTTCCCTGTTGGTTTACTTGGTTCACACATCGGATTGCCGTATTCGATAATTGTTCATGGGGCTGAGCTAACAGTTCCCGCAAGACTTCCAATCCTCAAGAACTTGCTTGCGGGTGAAGTCCAACGCTCTATTGGCATTATTGCAGCCGGAGGATACCCGGCACTTGAAGTTCAAAGGCTAATACATCGAAAGAAGAGAATTCCAGTGAGGGTTGTGATGCCGGGAGTTGACACAAGTCGCTTTGTGCCACTTTCAAGCGAACAGAAAATTCAAGCAAGAGTTCGGCTAAACATCGAGCCTCATATCCAACTTGTGACATCTATCTCTCGATTGGTTCCAAGGAAGGGGATGGATACTCTTATATTGGCTTCTTCGACGCTCAAACTAAAATATCCACATCTCAAAGTCTTGATCGGAGGAGCGGGCAGGGACCAAAAACGCTTGGAATCCATGGTCGCCAAGACCAGAGCACCCGTCCAGTTCTTGGGTGAGATCAAACATGAACAGCTACCTGAGATTTACGGTGCAAGCGATCTTTTCGTCATGGCTTGTCGTGACCGATGGGCTGGATTAGAGCAAGAGGGGTTTGGGGTGGTTTTCTTGGAGGCTGCGGCCTGCGGAATCCCTCAGATTGCCGGATCAAGTGGCGGCTCCCATGAGGCAGTTGCCGATGGGATAAGTGGTTTAGTGCTAGAAAACTCCAGCGATCCCGCAGAACTAGCAGCAAAAATCAGCTATTTTCTCGACAATCCTGAGATAAGATCGCAGATGGGTTCTGCTGCAAGGCACCGGGCCGAGCAAGAATTCGGCTACGATTACCTATCAGAAGGATTATTTGAAGTGATCAAAGAGTTCGAAAATTCAATTCCCAAGTAAGCTGTGAAGGAGAGCCATGGCGGACCAAGTTTCCCAGAAAATGATAGTAAAAGCGCCACCTGCAATCTGCTATGACGTAGTGAGCGACTTTGATTCTTACCACGAATGGGCACCTGACCTCAAAGAGATCACGGTGTTAGCGCGCGACTCTGCCTCTAGGGCGACCCGGGTCCGATTTCGTGCTGCAGGTATTGGCCGATCAAATCATTATACATTGGATTACGATTATTCTAAGGCCCCTAGTGAGCTTTCGTGGGTTCAAAGCGACGGTGACCTAACATCACGGCTAGATGGAGCATATGTATTCGAACCTGCCGGAGAAGGTGAGACCCAGGTCGTCTATAAGCTTATTGTCGAGCTAAAGATTCCTCTTCCAGCATTCGTCAAGCGTAGGGCTGAGTCAAAAATTCTTTCTACTGCGCTGAGATCGCTCAGAGCACGGGTTGAATCGAAAGCCAGGGCAAATTCATCGTAATACGGCATGTTGATGTGTCACACTTTGCATCGCAAGTTCAGCCCGCCTATTTGCCAGGGAGTATTTCCGAGCAACGCCAGAAATCGCCTGCGGCTATAGGCATTGATTTTGGTGGGACTAATACTAAAGCAGTTCTAATTGACGTTGAGGGAAGGGTACTCAGAGAAGAAGCGTTTCCGACTCCCCATGAGAGTTCAGCCATTACAGATCGGATACTTGAAGCTATAATTAGTTTTGATGGTTCGGGTTTGCCAATAGGAATTGGCCTTCCTGTTCTCTTAGACGAAGATGGCGTTGTTCTAGGAGCACCAAATCTCACAGAGGTAATCGGTCACAATGTAAAGAGTTCAATTATTGATGCTCTTGGTGAATTAGATAAGCGACCAGCTTGTATTACTATTGAAAATGACTCAACTTGTGCAACGATTGCAGAGTTTTATCTAGGTTGTGCAATTGGTTCGCGCTATACGTGCGTTGTTGTACTTGGAACCGGAATCGGGGGAGGGTTCATAATCGACGGGAAACTTGCAGTCGGGGCAAATCGGATGGCAGGTGAGATTGGTCACATGATTATAGAGCCAAACGGTCGAAAGTGTCCGTGCGGGCGCGAAGGCTGTTGGGAGATGTACGCCTCGGGCGACTCTCTAGCTAGACTTGCAAACGAGCGCGCTAGCTTGACATCAAGCGGTAAACTATATGAACTTTACCAGCTAACCAACAATTCCATAAAGGGTGAAGATGTGGTTAACGCTTGCCAAGCCCAAGATCCACAAGCTTTAGCAATAATGGATGAGTATGCTAAGTGGATTGCACTAGGTATTGCTAATCTTACAACCGCGCTTGACCTAGAGCTTTGTGTTATAGCTGGAGGTCCTGCATCGTCTGGCGATGTGTTACTGGGCCCAGTACGTCAACATTTTGAAAGTTTCATGCAGTACTACTCAACTCGGCCTAAAGTAACTATTGCCCTATCTGCATTTGAACAACTTTCAGGTGCAATCGGAGCAGCTTGGCTTGCTCTCGACAATGCGATGCAACAGTGAAAATTACCCTTAGGCTACCCCAGCTTTGATGAAAATTGCTCTGACCGTACCCCAGTTTTCACAAGAGATAGGATCGTTAGTTGAGTTTGTATTGCAGGCAGAGCAAGCTGGGGTCGATGGGTTATTTTGCTTTGACCATATGTGGCCGACCGACAAACCCGGAGCACCAACCTTTTCGTCTCTTGCCTTGCTGGGTTTCATCGGGTCAAAAACGAACAGAATCCAACTTGGAACTTTAGTGTCTCGAATTGGGCTCTTACCGGATGACGTTCTAATAGGTGAATTTCAATCGTTAGCTAAGATGGTTCCCGGCCGGGCAATCTGTGGTCTCGGAGTTGGTGACTCGACTAGTAAACTTGAGCGTGAAAGGCTTGGTCTCCCTGTATTTTCTTTGGAATCAAGGCTTCGATCTCTTGAATACTGTGCAAGCTCAATCTCAAAATTTGTCGATCAAGTATGGCTGGGTGGAACGTCAGATTCGATTTCAAATTTAGCTCGACAGCTCAATCTTCCGGTCAATCTTTGGCGGGCAGATACAGAGACGATCGAAGACAGAACTAAGTCGGGTCTAGAGGTTACTTGGGCCGGTCCGCTTCCCAAAGCAAATGCCAATGATAGTGAATGCTCGGGCTTTTTGAACTCTTTATCGAAAGCGGGAGCTAGCTGGGCAGTCTGGGCGTGGCCTGACTCAATTGAGTTGGTAGAACGAACTCTTTTTCATTTACGGGCCCAATAGAAGTGCCCGTCCACTGGGTAGATGCGCCAACCTGATTACACGCGCTAACGTTGTGTGATGAATCGTTCGTTTGAGAAGTTGTGTGAAGCCTCGGGGTGTTCTAATGGAATTTCGTAGAATCAACGGGCTTCCGCCCTATGTTTTTGCTGAGATCAATAGCCTAAAGATGGACGCTCGTCATGCTGGAGTTGATGTAGTTGACTTAGGCTTCGGAAACCCTGACATCCCCTCGCCGTCGATCGCCGTTGAGAAACTTGTTGAAGCTGCACGCAATCCTAAGAACCATCGTTATTCGGCATCAAAAGGGATTCCAAAGTTACGCCAAGCAATTTCAAATCTTTATTTGCGAAAATTTCAAGTAGAGATTGATCCTGAGACAGAAGTTGTAACTACTATCGGCGCTAAAGAAGGGCTTTCCCATCTAATGTGGGTTCTCCTAGCTCCCGGAGATACAGCGCTTGTGCCGTCTCCGTCATATCCAATTCATATATATGCGCCCCTTTTTGCCGGTGCTGACGTGCGTCATGTTCGATTGGGGATAGCCGATAGCGGGGAGAGCGCTGAGGGCCCAAGCAATGGATCAGGTATCGGCAGCGGTAGCGATCCGTCCGCCTATCTTTTCTTTGATCACCTGGTAGAAGCTTGGGAGTCGGTTTGGCCGAAACCAAGAGTATTGGTTATCTCCTTCCCTCATAATCCTACGACGACATGTGTTGATCTCGCTTGGATGACCAGGGTTGTTGAATTCGCTAAAGAGCATGAGTTAATTGTCGTACATGACTTTGCTTATTCAGACACTTCATTTGACGGCTATCGACCACCGTCGATTTTACAAGTGCCCGGGGCGAAGGATGTGGCTGTTGAACTTTATACTTTGACAAAGTCGTTTTCAATGGCTGGTTGGCGCGTTGCTTTTATGGTAGGCAACAAGGAGATCGTCGGAGCTTTGACGAAGCTCAAGAGCTACTTAGATTATGGGACATTTCAACCAATTCAAATTGCTGCAATTGTCGCTATGAATGAAGCCAGTGAGTACCCTAAAGAGGTCAATGAAATCTATCAGTCGCGAAGAGATGTACTGTGTGACGGGCTCAATCGCATTGGATGGCGAATTGAAAAACCCCGTGGGACAATGTTTGTTTGGGCACCCATTCCTCCAGAGTATAATGACATGGGTTCTTTAGATTTTGCTAAGTTCCTAGTCTCCAATGCTGAAGTTGCAGTATCTCCTGGAGTCGGCTTTGGACCCGGCGGAGATGGTTACGTTCGATTTGCACTCATTGAGAATGATCAAAGAATCCATCAAGGGATTAGGAATATAAAGAAAGCCCTAACCCGTCTATCTTAACACGAAGATCCCTATCTTCCCTGGTCATGGTGTGCCCGCACCGGTCGGCAGATGCTGGGTTGCTAAAGAGCTATATTTACTACGATGGTAAATATAGCGGAATCAGTTAAACTTGAGGGCAACTTTGGAGTTGATGTGCTCCACGCCCTTCGTGGGATACCAGGGGTGACCGTTGAAGCTATGAGTCCTGGCATCAAATTTCACTACCCGTGTGCTCTCATTCGCTACGCGGGTGCTTCCCATCCAGTCCAGATTGAAGTCAAGCGGTACGTCAATTCGTCCGCGGCTTGGCAGGCTATCAAATCATCTGAGGCCAGGCGAGGTGACCCAGTACTTCTCATTGCCAACCGAACAACACAAGAGGCTCGCGAAATCCTGCGACGCCATCGGATTGCCGTCATCGATGGTTTCGGAAACGTTCATGTCGAACTTCCCGGCCTTCTCGTTCACATGGAAGGGCGAAGGTCAGATCGGTCCCATAAAGACGAACAAAAGCGACCGGTCCAGCTGATGGGAAAAGCTGGAATTGTGGCGCTCGTATTGCTTGAGAACAGCACGCGCCCTTGGCACGTCCAGGAGATTGCGGAACGAGCTTTCATCTCTGGGGCGTTGGTTCATCGAGTTCTTGTTCGCCTGGAGCAAGAATCAATCGTCGAATCCGATGGAGTGGGACCGAAGCGGACAAGACGGGTAATCAATCCGAGTGCCCTCCTTGACCTGTGGGCTGAAGAGAATGTGGATCGCGATGTTGTGCGCGTGCGAGCGTATCATCTTGCACGCGATCCTCAAGAACTACTTCGAAGCATTACTTCTCTCTTGGACAGAGCGCTGATACTCCATGCGATCACAGGAGCCGCGGCAGCATCTATCATTGCCCAGTTCATAACGGCCGTTCCGACTACTGAGGTATGGGTAACCAATGCCGTCCCGTTGGATCAAGTCGTGGCATCCGCGGGCGCAGATGAGGTCGACTCAGGACACAACCTTATTTTTTCGCAGGCACGTGGCGATCTACCTCTCAAATATAATAAACACACTAACGGGTTTTGGACAGTCAACCCCTTTCGGCTCTACTACGATCTGCGACGCGATCCGCGGCGTGGTCGTGAGCAAGCTGACCGAATCCGGGAGTATGTGATTGGATTTTGAAAGCTTCCCACTTCTCTGAATATGATGAGGCAACAACACTTCGATGTGAGCGCGTGTTGGTGACCCTCATCGGGGATATTGGACCTTGACGCGATCGTATTTATCTCGCAGGAGGATTAGTTCCGCGGTACCTAGTCGGGGAACTTCCTGAGGGTCGCCATGCCCATGTCGGGACCACTGATGTCGATCTGGTCATCGGGCTTGCCCTCGATGACGAGTATTCGGAGACATATCGTACGTTGGAGAGCAACATCAGAGCCGCTGGCTTCAGTTGGAATGCCAGTTTCCAATGGAAGCGTGACATTGATGGATTTCCGGCCACCATTGAATTTCTCTGTGAAACTACCGCTGTAAGACCCGGTGCAATCTTCAAACCCAAATGCGAGTCCACGGGATCAGGACTCGGTGCCTTCAATGTCCCCGGCGCTCAACTCGTTGCGAGCGACTTTCGAGTGCGCACCATTGAAGCAGAGCGACTTGACGGGGGAGGGTGGTCTCGCGTCGAAGTGCGGATGGCTAATCTATTACCTTATACCGTCCTGAAAATTCTAGCATTCCAGGATCGACATGAAAGCAAAGATGTATATGACCTCATCTTCTGCTTGCTCAACTTCGGGACCGGTCCGGATGCCGCCGGACGCGAGGCCGCACAAAGTCCTATCGTCAACCACGAACGTGTCCTCGGTGCCATGCGATTGCTCGAAGACCGCTTTGCTGATACGTTTCAAGACGGTCCAATTGCTTATGCAGCGTTTCTCGCGGAGCCGGGAAATGGCGAGGAGAATGCCCGCCTTCGTCAGGAAGCTGTTGCTACCGTTCGAGTATTCCTAAATGAGTTTCGTTCCAAAATTGATGTTCCACGCATGGCGTCTGCGGCAATCACACCGCTAAAGCCCCTCAGCCCACCGAGTTTGTGAGTCCTAAAGTTTTGGCGTCTATATGATAAAATTTTCGTGTCTAGTCCGTCACAACTTCACGGTCTCTTGTCGCTGCGAGGATGTCAAACTAGTCGTACCTTAGTTGTAAGCTGGAGAGAACATGCCGAAGTCGCAAGTAGTAATTGAAAACCCAATTCTGAACGGCCCGTATGAGGCGCTGGCCCATCGAGTGGCGCCGAGGTAAGTCACCGTGCATGTGAAAAGCATCCACCTTCAAGGATTCAAGCGCTTTCATGACCTCACTATTGAAGGGCTGCCCCCGACCGCAAGGTTGGTGGTACTAACGGGACCGAATGGATACGGGAAGTCAGCAATCTTCGAGGCGTTCAATAGTTGGAGGCGTCAACATGGTGGTTTCGGATTTCGGACGGAAAGTGACTATTTCAGCAAAGTTGATCAGGAAGGTGCCGCGCGTGATTCTGGTTCGTTCGAGATAAGATTCCATGAAAGCGATTTGGTAAACCAACAACTAGCCCGCAAGTCTATTAAGGTCAGGTCTGCTTATCGCCATGAGACGGACTTTCGCACGACAACACTGAACAAGGTCACTTCTCCGACTGATGATCAGGGGCTATCCAGACTTATCGAACCGGATCACTCTGTTAGGAAGAACTACGAGTACCTTGCTGGAGCTACGGTCGAGGCTCTATATGCGCCTGAAAATCAGAATCGAATGGTCGAAGCACTCCGGACCGAACTTGTCGGACGGGTCGCAGATGCCATGACAATGGTATTCGAGGGAGAGCTGTCGCTACAGTCACCTGGCAATCCACTGGTCGATGGAGCATTTTACTTCGGGAAAGGGACGTCACAGCACTTTCACTTCAAGAATCTCAGTGGGGGTGAGAGAGCCGCCTTCGACCTCGTCCTTGATCTGGCGCTCCATGCGTCCACGTTCGACGATACGGTCTTCTGCATAGACGAACCGGAGTTGCACCTCGGGACGCGCACACAGGGACTCCTTCTGAAGGCCCTGCTTGGTCTTATCTCTTCTAACTCGCAGCTTTGGATTGCGACCCATTCCATCGGGATGATGAGAACTGCTTTGCAGATCGGACAGGATCAACCAGGGGATGTGGCCTTTCTCGATCTCGGCAATACTAAGCTGGACGAAGAGACTCACATCACGCCATCGACCCCTAGCCGGAAGTTCTGGTTGGAGATCCTTGCAACTGCACTTGACGATATGGCTGAACTTGTCGGCCCTCGTCGAGTTGTGCTTTGCGAAGGAGGTAATCCCCAGGGTGGCGCGGACGCCGAGGGCTTCGATGCGCGTTGCTACCGGGCTATTTTCGGCGAATCCCATCCCGACACTGAGTTCATTTCGGTTGGCAATGCGGATGCCGTGCGACACGATCATCTTGGTGTCGGTCGAGCGGTAACGATCGTGACGCCGGCGGCCGAGGTGGTCCGCGTTATCGACCGGGACAACCGCTCAGATGATGAGGTGAATCGCCGACGAGAAGAAGGCACTCGGGTGTTATCGAAGCGTAGCATCGAAGGCTATCTTCTGGCGGACGAGATACTCACTTCCTTTTGCGAACAGTTGGGTAAACCCGACCGGGCAGGCGACATGATCGCTGTACGAGATGACGCATTGAAGGAAGCTGTTGGACAGGGAAAACCACCGGATGATTTCAAGTCTGCTGGAGGAGCGGTACACGTGTTTGTTAAGAAGGAGCTTGGCGAGTGGGGATTAGGGAGCGATGCTCGCTCGTTTATGGTGGAGCAGTTGGCCCCCCTCATTTCACCAGGTACGCAGACTCATGCGGACCTCTCCTACGACATCTTCGGCACACACGCAAAGGTAAGCCAATGAGCACCCATTCTCAGGTCGTGTATGAGAACGGCAAATGGGACGGCAAAACTGTCCGCGAGTGGCTCCCTGTCGTCGTCGATGAGATTGTGCGGGAGTTCGATCCCGTTAAGGTCATCGTTTTTGGGTCGCTGGCTCGCGGCGACGAAGGCCCGGACAGCGATCTGGACCTACTGGTCGTGTTCGACCATCTGGACGATAAGGAGCGGTCATCTCTCATGGGAAGTGTGCGCATGGCGGTAACGGCTCCTGTTCCGTGCGACATAGTTGTCACCGATATCGCCGAGTGTGAACGCAGGAAGGACGTTATCGGTTCAATGCACTATTGGCCGATGCGCGAAGGCAAGGTGGTCTATGAGCGAGCTGCCTGACAACAATGTCGACGAGGCACGGCGCGTTCTCGGCCAGGCGATGGACGAGTTGCAGACCGCTCGGCACCTGGCAGGCTCGTCCGAGTACCCAGGTCGCATAGCATGTTTCCTGGCCCACCTTGCGGCGGAGAAAGCGATCAAAGCTTTGCTCACATTCAGGGAACTCCCATATCGTCGCATTCATGATCTTGTAGAACTGGTACGACTACTACCCTCCGATGACCAGTATGACTTTGCAGAAGTGGACCTGGAGAGTCTAAATCGTTGGTCACTCGATGGCCGCTATCCCGATGTACATATTGATGCCTCTGCAGAGACTACAGTATTGGTTTTGGAAGCTGCTGAGTATATCGTCACGTCAACAACGACAACGATTAGAGAAGACAATCCCTATGGGTAAATCTCGTACTAAGGCATACGCTCTTCCCAGCGATGTGGAAGGAGGAGTACCTGCGGAAGTTATTGATGCGCTTCGAAGCTACGGAATTGAACCAATCGCCTGGAGTCGAAAAGGTTCCGTGCGACAAGAGTTGGTGGCTTAGAGAGGAATTTACTTTCCACCCATGGCGCCTGCGGCGATCACACCACTAAAACCCCTCAGCCCACCGAGCGCAAAGCGTACAACTGCATCTGCAACTACACTTGGGTCTCGCTTTTTTTCAAAAAGCAGCACCCTGGTTAGTTGGTTGGTAACCCCTAGTATCGCATGACCCAGGAAGAGTGGGTCACCTTCGTCGATGCGACCTTGGCTGATGCCTTCGCGAATATGTTGAGCAACATCTTGAACGGCGATCTCCTCCCCGGCTCGGATCAAGCGGGAAAATTTCTCGTCGGTTGCTGCAAATTGTAGAAGGGTAAAAAAATCAGGATGGTTTGCGAGCCAGATAATAGATGCTCGTATCCCAAACTCAATTCGAGCTACTGGGTCAGATTCGTTCTCGATTGCTTTTTGTTGATAGCGGCGAAGATCGCGTTGGGCGCCACGTAGAATTTCTATGAATATCTCTTCTTTGGAGTCGAAATACCAGTAAAATACTCCTTTACCGACTCCTAGACCGTTTACTATCTCAGTCACCGAGGTCGGGTGGAAGCCATTTTCGGCAAACCTGCTAGCCGCGTAATTGATTAGTTGGTCTCTTCTCTTTAGACCACGCGAAGTTAGTCGGCGGACCATCTCAAAATGATAGGAGAACTTGACTGACTGGTCAAGTTTTTAGAAGATAACCTGGGTAAGTGTTGTATTGGCTCTTTAAGATTCTCCTAAGTCCTATATTATTTGCGCTGTTTCGGATTAGAACAACAAATGTGAGAAATGTGCCTTTCCGGGGTCCGGCAATTCTTGCCGCAAATCATCAGTCGTTCTGCGATTCTTTCTTTCTACCGTTAGTGATGGTGCGTAGGGTAACCTATGTTGCAAAAGCAGAGTATTTTGATAGTTTCAAAACTGCGTGGTTTTTTAGAGCTGCTGGCCAGATTCCAATCCGACGTGGTGGGGGGCCTGCTTCAGAGAGGGCCTTGGAGTCTGCCCGAGAGGTACTTCGCAAAGGTCAGCTTTTTGCTATTTATCCGGAAGGGACTCGATCACCTGATGATCGAATTCACAAAGGTCACACTGGAGTTGCTCGTCTAGCGATACAAGAGGGGGTTCCGGTGGTTCCAGTTGCAATAATAGGAACCAGTTCAGTACAACCGATCGGTGCTAGGTTAATGAAACCATTCAAGAAAGTCGAAATTAGATTTGGAGAACCCATAGAACTTGCCGAACGATTTGGTTCGCGTAAAGATGACCCACTGTCATATCGACAGGCTACCGATGAGATAATGTTTGCAATAGTCCAGCTATCCGGCAAGCAATACGTTGATCGCTACGCAAGCAGAGACAAGGCTGTTCTGGCCGGACCCGCCCCTCAAATAGATTTCTCAGACAAGGCGAGCTGATAGGTATGCACGAATCACCAAGCTATCGAGAACGAGAGACCTACGCTCCAATTTTCATACTTTCGCATGCGCACGCTTACTCCTCAATCTCCATCGCAATTCTAGGTAGTCATCCCCAGATGTACTGGTTTCCTGAGTTGCGACTTTTCAACGCCCATAGCCTAGGGGAGGCACTAGATACCTTTGGGGGACCACGCGATACTTATGGCGAGGCGCTTGATCCGGGTGGCGAACTTCAAGACGTGCCCATTGGGGAGACAGAGCGGCTGCGAATGTCGGGGGCAGTGAGATCGGTAGCTGAAGTTATTTTTGGGAGTCAGTCGGAAGAGATGGTTGATAAAGCTTGGAGTTGGGTAAGAGAGCATCGTGAAATGTCGACGGCCGAGTTTTTTGATCGGTTGCTTGAGAAGGTTGCTCCTAGAATTGGTATTGAGAAATCACCAGACACTTCGGCCTCAGAAGCACATCTCATGCTGTGCAATGAAAGTTATCCTAGAGCCCGCTTTGTGCACTTGGTAAGACATCCGGTGACAGCTACTGAGTCGTTGCAACAGAAGATGAAAGAGGCGTTTGCGGCTGCAAATGTTGGCAGTCGGTCTTCAGCAGAACTCTACCGACGTTCTAGTCGAATCTGGTTTTCAGTCAATCAACGAATTGTCCGTTTCTGTGAAGGGATTGATAGTTCGCGGGTATTGCGACTACGAGCTGAAGACCTTTTGAACTTTCCTATTGATAGCGCTCGTTTATTTTGTGAGTGGGCAGGACTCGACACCAGTGATGTGTCAATTGCAAAAATGATGCACCCGGAGGAGTCCCCCTTTGCTAAACCTGGACCGGCCCATGCGCCAGGTGGCGAGCATGATCGCTTCCTCCAAAGTCCGTCAATACATTCGGTTCCTCATCCAGAACCCGTTCGACTTCCGTGGCACTGGGAGCTCAATGCAAATGAAAGGCACGGGATAGTTGAGCTTGCCCAAGAGCTAGGTTATGAGGTCTAAGGTCACCAGTTGGATCAGGTGAGAGTTTTTTCAACCAATCGAAGCCACTCGTCGTGGCTCGCATCCGCACCGGCCTTTGAGACCTTTGGTTCGACTCTCAAATCATACGACCACTTCGATTCAAGGCTTTCAACCGAGTCATAGAGCTTTACCCCCAGGCCAGCTAACCATGCGCAGCCAAGGGCACTTGTTTCAATGGTTGAGCTACGAGCGACTGGGATTTGAAGTTGATCTGATTGAAGTTGTAGCAGAAGCTCCATAGCAGCAGCTCCGCCATCGACTCTCAGCTCCAAGTCTGTCGTAAAGCTTGTGACCTGTCTCATGGCATCAAAAGCATCACGCACTTGAAAAGCAATAGATTCAATCACCGCCAACGCCAGGTGAGACCTTCCAATACCTTTACTGATTCCGTATATTGATCCTTTGGCATTTGGATCCCACCACGGACAACCAAGTCCGGTAAAGGCAGGCACAATGGTGACCCCTTCAGTGCTAGACACTTGTCGAGCTAGCGATTCGAGCCCACTCGCTTGCGTAATTATACCGAGTCCATCTCTTAGCCATTGGATTGTAGAACCAGTTGAGAAAACAGCACCTTCCAGGGCATAGCAAAGTTTAGGATATTGCGATACGATAGACGCATCGAGTTCCCAGGCAATACTCGTGAGAACGCGATTCGACGGTCGGGGAAGGGTTGATCCGGCGTTCATCAATACGAAACTTCCCGTCCCATAAGTTGTCTTTGCACTTGCTGGCGTAAAGCAAGCTTGACCAAAAAGAGCAGCAGCCTGGTCTCCGGCAATACCTGCGATCGGGACGCCTTGGGGAAGAGAACTCCTAGTGCTCGTCTTATATTTTCCAATGATTGCGCTAGAGGGACACACCTCGGCAAGCCAAGTCTTATCAACTTCAAAAAGATCCATAAGCTCCTGCGACCAACAACGTTGTTTTATGTCATATAGCATGGTTCGCGACGCGTTTGAAGGATCAGTCCGGTGCACACCCTCCTCTACTCCGCCTGTCAGGTTCCAAACTATCCAGCTATCGACCGTCCCAACAAAAATATTCTTAGCCGACAAGTAATCAGAATCTTTGAGCCACTTGATCTTAGAGGCAGAAAAGTAGGGGTCTATCAGTAGACCAGTTGTCTGGCCAATCAATTCCCCAAGGTCCCGCTTCTTCAATTCATTACATTGCTCAGTAGTTCTACGATCCTGCCAAACAATTGCGTTGTAAAGCGGCTTACCTGTTGTTCTATCCCAAGCAAGTATCGTTTCACGCTGGTTTGTAATTCCAATTGCCACAACATTTGAGGAAGTTTCATGTAGTTTATGTGCAACGTCTTCTAATGTTTTCTGGACACAGTTCCATATTTCATTTGGATCGTGTTCAACCCAACCAGGTCGAGGGAAAAATTGAGTCAGCTCACGATATGAAATGGAAAGTATCTTATTTGATTCTGCCTCAAATGCAATTGCTCTGATCCCGGTTGTTCCGGCATCAATAGCGATGATCGAACTCGCTGGTTTAGACAAGTGCGTATCGGCCAATTGTGGGTTTTGAATATAAGGAACTCACATCTCTTTTTATAGTTCAGAAGAAATAGGGGTACCAAAACCGAAGTTTTATTCAAAAATAAATTTTTGGCTGGAGGCGGCAAAAGCTTCAAACACAAAATCCCAGGTCAACTTTGTATACTTTATAGATCAATTTGCAAACCTTCGCGAACGGCTATCTACCAGGAGTTATGTGGGGTACAGACTCCAACCCACTTTGACATTTATGAATTACAGTAGTGTAATTGACCCACTATCTAGTGGCGTGGCGGGACCGCGACCACAATATCTTGTGTTTTAATAAGGAAAGAAAGGTTTTAGGGGCGCATAATGGCAATTGCACCAGAACAACTTGGCATCGGCATCCGCCGTCACTTTACAACCGAAGGGGTACACCCTTATAACCAGGTTGAATGGGAGGTAAGGGACTCTCGAATAACTAACTACAAGGACAACAGCGTTGCTTTTGAACAGCTTGGAGTCGAGGTCCCTAAGGCATGGAGCTTGAATGCCATGAACATTTTGGCTCAGAAGTACTTTCGAGGAACTCCTGGAACCTACGAACGCGAAACTTCTCTCAAGCAAGTTGTTGATCGCATAGTTGACACAATAACCAACTGGGGGATCAGGGATGGCTACTTTACTGATCAGAGTGAAGCGAATGCTTTTTGCGATGAGCTAAAGCACTTGATCGTAACCCAGAAAGCTGCATTCAATTCGCCAGTCTGGTTCAACATTGGTGTTCAAGGAGTCCCGCAGCAAGCATCAGCGTGCCAACCTTACGAATCTCTAGTAACGACTCCGGATGGATTAATTCCAATCGGAAAGTTAGTTGAAGACAACGCTGTTGGAGCGAAGGTTATTGACGCCAATGGTGTGACGTCTATCGTAGCAGTAAAGCACAACGGGATTAAGCCGGTCTTACGTATACATACTCATTCTGGGCATTACTTGGACGTGACCTCTGATCACCTGGTGTGGCGCTGCTCTGATCAAACCTATGGAAGCTTTGTCCGTGCAGGAGAACTTCGACCGGGCGATAAGCTGCAGTGGCATCGCGTTTATTCTCACGGGTCTCGACAGTTTAGCAATCAGGACATCGCACAAGCTGGCTTGGCTGGTTGGCTTCAGTCGGATGGATTCGTTGGCCAGTACGAAGGGACTAATAGATCTCTCACTATTGAAGCGATAGTGGTTACGGATGCAGAGAAGAAGTGGGTCCTTGACGCTATTGAGAAGGTTTTCCCAAATGCACATTCACACGAACGAAGTGTTCCGACCCAAGATACTTCACTTGATTGTAGGCGGATTCGCCTCTACGGGAACCACTTGACAGAATTCGTTGATACATGGGGATTGCGTACGCGCGGGGCTTCTATGACAGTGCCCTCACAATTGTTTGATGCTCCACTTCCAGTTGTAGCTGCCTACCTCCGCAGTATTTTTCAAGCTGAAGGCTATGTATCTCTTCGAGAGACAGCAGCGCACATTGGGATGGATATGATTTCCGAGGGAATTGTGCGTGGCGTTCAGTCACTTTTGGGGAGGTTTGGGATCTTCTCTCGGGTGAAATTCAAAAATGACAGCCGTTCGGATCGCCATGGTTGTTGGTCACTCAAGATTAGTAATCGCGGAGATCGCGAACTGTTTGCTGATGAGATCGGATTCATTGATCCAGTGAAAGCTTCCAAGCTGGAGGCTAGCCTAGCGATGAAAGGCAATTTTGCTGGTCCGACTAAGCGCTTAGAGATTCAGAAGATAGAAGAGCGTGGTGAGATCGATGTTTATGACATTCAAACAGAGAGCGGTGAGTACATCTGTGATAACCTGAGGGTGCACAACTGCTTTATCCTATCGGTAGACGATTCAATGCACTCGATTCTAAATTGGTATACGGAAGAGGGGATAATCTTCAAAGGAGGATCAGGAGCAGGAATAAATCTTTCAGCGATAAGGTCTTCACACGAGGGTCTCAAGGGTGGAGGAACTGCATCGGGTCCAGTAAGTTTTATGCGTGGAGCAGATGCGTCGGCTGGAACTATAAAATCGGGTGGCAAGACTAGACGCGCCGCCAAGATGGTAATTTTGAATGTCGATCATCCTGACATTGAAGATTTTATTTGGTGTAAAGCAATTGAAGAGCGCAAGGCACGGGTGCTAGCCCAGGCTGGTTTTGATATGGATTTAGACGGCAAGGATAACTTCTCGCTTCAATATCAGAATGCAAATAACTCAATTAGGGTTACTGATGAGTTTATGGAAGCCGTTATAGAAGATAGAGACTGGCATCTCAAAGCAGTCAAAGATGGAAGTACTGTAAAGACGCTTAGAGCCCGTGACCTTTTCCGCCAGATTTCACAGGCAGCATGGGAGTGCGCTGATCCTGGAATGCAGTTCGACACGACTATTAATAAGTGGCATACAGCACCCAACTCTGGCCGTATCAATGCAAGTAATCCTTGCTTTCCCGGTACTGCTCGCGTCCATACCGACAAAGGTTTGATCGCCTTCGAGGAATTGATTGGGCGCGTAAATAGCGGAGAAGAGTTTGGTATTTACACTCATGATGCTACTAATCTCGATGCACCTTCGGAACGGGTTGAGATTACATCGCCAGAGGCCTTTATGATCACAGGCTACAACGAAATTGTGCGGCTGCGCTTTGATAACGGGATGGAACTTCGGTGCACCCCGGGGCATCGGATCTTTACCGCCAATCGCGGATTCGTAGAAGCCCAAGCCTTGACCAGTGAGGATGAGGTAAAAGTGCTAGATCAGTTGGCACCCGCTGAGAATGCCGACCTATGCCTACCTGTGCCATCGAATCCTGATGGGTACAAGATGAAGGGAGATAGCACCAAGCCGCTGCGTTTCCCGAGTGAGTGGACCGAGGACTTTGCTCACTACCTGGGGTGGCTGATCGGGGATGGTTCGACATCCGGCTCTACGACATCGACGATCTATGGTAGTGCCGAGGACCGCGCAGAGGTCCTTGCCCGCCATCTGGAACTTGCGACGTGGATCAACGGCGGCGTGGCCCCGAAGGTTTCCGAACAGGCCAACGGTACTGCGCAGTTGAGGATCTCACACCGTCCCTTCAAGATGTTCTTGGAGTCGCTTGGGGTGAAGTCGGCCACGGGCCCAGGCAAGGAGATCCCATGGTCGATCGAACAAGCTCCACTCAATGCAGTGGCTGCGTTTTTACAAGGGCTCTATGATGCAGACGGGTGTGTGCGAGTCGATGCTGTGAAGGGATCCTATGTCGGACTCGGTTCCACATCGCGCGAACTGCTCCATGGAGTGCAGAGGCTGCTGACGACGTTCGGCATCTTCAGTAAGGTCTACAAAGTCCGCGATGGGTCCGATCAAGGGTCCTTCTCTTATACGGGTAAAGACGGCATAGCCAAAAGCTACAGCCAGTCGCCCTTTTACGATCTACGGGTCACCTCCTCTTCGATTGTTGATTTTGCTCGCCATATTGGTTTTTCCTTATCACGCAAGGCAGCACTGCTCCGTGATCTCGTTGTCGAAAATCCGGTGAACTTCTACGATGTTCGTTGTACAGTTCGACTTGTGGATAGGGTAGATGAAGGGGTCGAGCTAACCTACAACCTTTCAGAACCGCGCAATCACTCCTATGTGGTCGATGGTATTGTAGTGCGCAACTGTAGTGAATATATGCATATAGATAACTCAGCTTGCAATTTGGCAAGTTTGAATCTTCTCAAGTTTCTAGATGACAACAATATTTTTGATACTCAAGGTTTCAAGGCCGCTATTGAAGTAGTTTTTACCGCCCAGGAAATCTTGGTCGGTAATGCTGATTATCCAACTGAGAAGATTGGGGAGAATTCGAGGCGTTTTCGCCAACTCGGACTCGGGTATGCAAATCTTGGCGCTCTCCTAATGGCACAGGGCCTACCTTATGACTCTGAAGAAGGTAGGGCTTGGGCAGCTTCGATTACTGCTCTTATGACCGGACATGCATATGCAGTTTCAGCCAAAACAGCAGCACGCATGGGACCGTTCAGCGGATACTATGACAATAGTGAAGCAACATTGAATGTCTTGAAAATGCATCGAGCAGAAGTTTCTAAGATTGATGAAGAGAAAGTTCCTACCTATTTACTTGGATGTGCACAAGAAGCTTGGGACAACGCTGTTGACACAAGCGAACTCTACGGCGTTAGAAATTCTCAGGCCACCGTATTGGCGCCAACCGGGACTATTGGATTGCTTATGGATTGTGACACGACAGGAATTGAACCTGATCTAGGTCTGGTCAAGACCAAGAAATTAGTCGGTGGCGGCACAATGTCAATCGTCAACCAGACTGTCCCTCGGGCACTAGCTGTTTTGGGTTATTCTCCAAGCGAAGTTGAGCAAATCATTTCATATATTGATAAGAACAAAACTATTGTTGGTGCACCAGCCCTCAAGGATAAAGACCTAGCGGTGTTTGCATGTTCAATGGGCGATAACGTAATTCATCATATGGGTCACATCAAGATGATGGGAGCTGTTCAACCCTTCATCTCTGGTGCAATCTCTAAAACGGTAAATCTTCCTGAAGACGTAACTGTAGAAGATGTCGAAGAAGCTCACGTAGAGGCATGGAGTCTTGGTCTGAAGGCAGTTGCTATTTATCGGGATAACTGTAAAGTCGGACAACCACTTTCAACGACAAAGAAGGATCAAGACTCGACCGATTTATTGGATATCGGGACGAATAATCTTGGAGAGGGACGAGACCCAGTGTTGGCTAGCAGGATCGAGGAACTGGAGAGGCAGTTGCTTACTGAAGTTGCGGTAAAGCGTCCAATCCGAGAGAGGCTTCCACGACGACGACGTTCTTCGACTTTCCACTTTAGGGTTGCTGATTGTGAAGGCTATGTCACAGTTGGTGAGTATGCAGATGGTCGTCCTGGGGAAGTGTTTATGAAAGTCTCAAAACAGGGTTCGACTTTAGCTGGAATTATGGACGCTTTCTCAATCGCGGTAAGTCTTGGTCTCCAGCACGGTGTACCTTTGGCAACTTTTGTTCGAAAGTACACTAACATGAGGTTCGAGCCCTATGGCATGACTGATGACAATGATCTCAGACTAGCGACAAGCTTGGTTGATTATATCTTTAGGCGACTAGCAGTTGATTATCTCGAAAGAGATGAGCGAGCTGATCTTGGAATATTGACTAACGAAGAACGGACACAACAGACCCTCCCTGGAGTGGAAGAGGCCGCGTCACCCAATATCGGAAAGCTTGATGGGGGATTAGGCGATCGTAACCGTGCCGAAGAAGGTTTGCGAGCTTCTAGTAGCCCATTGATACCCAGTGAATCATCTTCCCGATCAAACGCGAATACTTCAAACTCGAATACTTCAAGCTCGGATACTCTAAATGGCACATCAGCTGCCGCCAAGCCTCAAGCCAGCGATGCTCCTTACTGCTACCAATGCGGGAATGTAATGCAACGTGCAGGTTCTTGCTATGTGTGCTCAGCTTGTGGGAGTACTAGCGGCTGTTCCTAAAAGCGGCGGTTCTTAGAAGAACGGTCTAGCCAGAAGATTCCTGTTTTACCTGGTAAGGGCGTGCCCGCGCTGACCGGCGCGGTGCTGGATGCTGACGGGTGAGGAAAATTTAAAAAATCTTAAGTAATTCATAAATTTAGTCGAATATACTAACGACAGGATGTTGCCGATGAACCGGTCAGTAGGGGCTATTTTGACCGCAATAAGGAGGTGGTGTTCAGTGGGGAGAATTCCTTTAGAAGCTAGAAACAGCAGTGCTCAATGTATCTAGAAAAGAGTGATTGCCAACTCGTCGAAGCAGTTTATTCAGTACTAGTGGTTGATGATCACGTTATGGTATGCGAAAGTCTTGCCAGATTGCTTCAGGATGAAGATGCATTTCAAGTTGTAGGAATTGCTAATGATATAGCAACTGCCGTGTCAATGGCACAAGCTACTGTTCCGAATGTAGTAATCATCGATTTTAATTTACCGGATGGAGACGGAGTAACTGCAGGGGAGAAGATACTTGAGGTGAGTCCTGACTCCAAACTACTAATGTTGACGGGTGTGCCAAGTGAAGAGATGTTTGCTGCAGCTATAGAAGTTGGCTTTCGAGGATTTATGTCCAAGGAGCGCGCTTCAAGACAACTCATAGATGGAGTGAAGTGTTTGGTAAATGGGGGAACGTGTCTCCCCCAAGATATGGTTGCCAGTATCCTACCCAAAATGAAAAGAGGATACCAGGGCAGAGGAAGTGATCTTACAAAGCGCGAAATTGATATTCTCAAGTATCTTTCAGAAGGTAGTTCGCCGCAAGATATATCTAAGCAGCTATTCATCAACATACATACTGTACGAAATCATATTCAGAACATCCTTTCAAAACTTGGGGCGCATTCCCAGCTACAAGCAATAGCTATAGCGCATAGCGAGAGAATAATCCCAAGATAGCGACCCAGTGCTTGCCGACCAGCGCCGACCGCTGTAATCAGGCGGGATAGAAGGCGGGATAGAAACATTCCCATTTGAACTTGGAGCTCACATTTAGCTCTGGCTGCTCTTGGCCTTTGTGCAAAAACCATAACTCTTTGGTCCCGCCTGACAGGTGGATTGAAACGGGCCCGTGGGTTGAGTCGTAAGTTTGCTGTAGATTGTGTGTTGGCATCGTGGATGTCTTGACGAAGTATTTGAATGTGTCATCTTAGATTCCCTCTTTTCGATAGTGAATAACTGGATACGATCATTGTGCTCTTCAATGCCTAATTTGCGAAGTTAAAAATCACTCATATTTAACTAGTCAATATTCACTAGTTTTGACCTGGATAGATAAGCAAAATTCACTAGATCAATAGGGCAAGATAGGCCTTCCCAGTTGGGACATTTCAGGCGCATGATCATGATATGAGATCAGAAAGCCAAAATCATACACCTGTCAATCGAGTTCCTAAGGCACCGACTCATTCTGTTAGACGTTCAGTAATCGCACAGAGTGTTGTCCCACAGAGTGTTGTCCCACAGAGTGTTGTTGCACCCAGAGTTGTCCCACAGAGTGTTGTCCCACAGACAGTTGTCCCACAGAGTGTTGTCCCACAGACAGTTGTTGCACCGATAGTTGTTGCGCATAGGGCGACGGCGCGATCTGTATCTACATGTAGATTATCAACACGGTCTCGTGCTGCAACTTCCAACTGCCCACGTCGACAAGTCGGCACCACCACTAAAGAAACACCCAACCAACCCCGTGTAACTTCCAACTGCCCACGTCGACAAGTCGGCAC
>JAKAVM010000115.1 GCA_021827485.1 Actinomycetes bacterium | reverse complement strand
GAGAAGTCCCATTGTAGAACCGAAGGACGCGGGTTCGATTCCCGCCACCTCCACCAGCCTCGCGGGTTCGATTCCCGCCACCTCCACCAGCCTCGCGGGTTCGATTCCCGCCACCTCCACCAGTCGCCCTGCTGTTATTTTTTTCAAGGTTGGGCTCTTGATCTAGTGCTAAAATAACCAAGCAATGGGACGAGCAGGTGCTTCAAACGCTAAATATCTAAGAGGGTCTTAGAATGTCGCCTAGGGTGCGCTATATCACGATACTCTCTGTGATTGCTTTGCTCCTTGGGGCATGCGGAAGCTCGTCGCCGGGATCAAAGGTTGGCAAACCATCTGCACACTCAAATGCCCACTTTGGAGCCCCTAATCTCTCCGCTCCGATGGGCACAGGGGCCATCGATAGGTGTCTCGTAGGAACTTGGATCGACCACGGCGAATCAGACACGCTTAGCTATAGAGGAAAATCGGTTGCGATGAATGGCCTGGCTGGAAAAACGGTGGCGATCTCCGCCAGCGGCGCAGAGACAGTTGGCTTCGCACACGCGCAACCCTTGCAAGGTTCGGTCACCGCTTCGACTTTTATAGTTACTGAGAGTGGAACGATAACTGACCTTGTGAAATCGAATGCGGGTCTCCTAAGCTTCTTCGACATCAACTACACCGCATTTAGCGAAACAGCCACTTTAGGTGCGGTCAGTACGTTTCCCCCCGAGCCACCACCTCCCATCCCTGTCCACTATACGTGTAATGCAACCACCTTGTCGCTTTCAGGTGTTGGCCTTCGGGCTAGATTCAACCGCTCGAACCTTCCTGCCGCTTCGTCTGGTATTTCCTCCTCTGGTCCCGGAGGTGGCTTAGGTACTGGTTCTGAACCAGGTACCGGGTCTGGCACTTTCGCAGTATCCGCGTCTGTCACAACTGCACCACCCCCGACTTCCGCCACGGCGATTCCTGATTTGTTTGTCTATACCGCAGCGATTCCACCTCCCGGTGAACTCTTTGTTTGGCCAAATTTCCCTACCAGCATACAAAGAGATGATAATGATTGGATCTCGGGGATAACCTGGACGCCAGGTTCCAAAAGTGCTTCTGGAAGTGGCACTTTCTATACAGACCTAACCTGCAACGGACCGGCCGCAAGTTGTCCCCCAAAAGCGCAAGGCACCGTTGAATTCATTGCGACGACGCCTAAGACCTGCACGGTAACCTTCGCCAATCCTACGACTGGGGCTCAACAATCCGAACAAGCTTACGTTTACAGCCACCTCCAGTACACCCTTACGAACAGCTCCCAGTCCAGCCAAATCGTCACCTTGCCCTCACCGTGTGAGTAGTTAGGGCCAAAACTAGTGCACAGTTTAGGCCTAAACTTGTGCATCGTTAGGAGCCCAAGCTACGAGAAGTCGCGCACTATGCAAGCACGTTTGATTCAATAGCGTTAGACTCACTCTAGGTTTTTTCTAGCAAATCCAACATTTGAGCCAAAAAAGTGGCAAGAATATACCGTTCCCCAACAAATAATAAAAAAGGAGTAGAAAACATAACATGAATCGAAAGGAATTAGTACGGGCGGTCGCTGCCCATACTGGCCAAGAGGTCAAGGTGGTTGATGCGATATTAGCCGGTGCAAACGAGGTCATTACTTCCATTGTCGCCCAAGGTGAGGTAATCACTGTCCCAGGGTTTGCAAAGTATGCCAAGATTGAGCGTCAGGCGCGAATGGGACGCAATCCGGCAACTGGTGAGCAAATCAAGATCAAAGCATCTAAGCGAGCCAGAATTACACCACTGAAAGCTTTCAAAGATGCTGTAATGAATCCGACTTCAGCGCCAAAGCTTGCAAAGGGTGTTTGGCCAACTGACCCAGCGCTACTTGTAAGGAAACCAGCACCTTCAGCACCGAGTGCTCCGGCTAAGAAAGCAGTTGCAAAGAAAGCTGCGCCTGCTAAGAAGTCAACTGCAAAGAAAGCTCCGGCTAAGAAAGCAGCTGCGAAGAAGGCTGCACCTGCCAAGAAGTCCACTGCAAAGAAAGCTCCGGCTAAAAAAGCGCCAGCCAAGAAGACCGCTAGACGATAGTTAGTAAATAACCGAATAAACTAAACTAAATCTGAAAGTCCCTGGTGGACTACAAGGAGATTTTCTCTGATCAAAGTAGCGATTGACTTTGGCAGAAGTTGTCCTTGATTTCGCCAGGGATTTTTCTTATGGTCTTGGTTCCAATTCTCCCCTTGGCTTAGAACCGAGCGGTTTCCTGACTGGTGTCCCCCGCTCCCGCTAAAAACTCAAAATAAGCTTATAAAAAGGCCATTTGGTGGCCTTTGACTTCTCATTTGCCGAGAAAGCAATTATAATGAAATAGACCTAGATTTACGAGTGTTGAATAAAGAGAGACATACACAAGCAAAGAAGGGATAAGTTCTCAAATATGAAGTTAGGAGCATTACAGTATGGCCAGCAGTAACCAGAGAGGTTCGAGCACCGCTCAGAAAAACTTTTCGAGATTAGCCAACACCCAAGAGTTCAAAGTTTCCAGGATAAGCGCCGAAGGTGCGGGCTTCGCGGGAGGTGGGGCTGGAAGATTGGGTAGAACCGGTCCGATCGCGGGTGGCCCTTACTCTATGTCCTCTGACGAGACTTTTTCGGCCACTGGTGCCTATGACAAAGTACTCTTACTAAGTCTTATAACCTTAGGAAGCGCCGTCGTAAGTTATGCATTGAAGCTACCTATTGGAATTGCGTTTCTAACCGCTATTGGAGCACTTGTTTGCTATTTTGTGACAAACTTCAAGCCAACGATAGCTTCAACCACTGCACCGTTGTACGGCTTACTGCAAGGTGTTACGCTTGGCGTGTTGTCATACTGGGCCGCTATGAACGGCATTGGCGCAGTAGCAATGGCACTTATGGGAACCTTGGGTATCTACTTCGGCGTCTTAGCTTTGTATCGTACTGGGTGGGTTAGGGTAACCCAAACGTTTACCAAAGTTACTTTCGTAATAGTCATGGGCACGATGTTCGCAGCATTTGGCTATATGTTGCTCAGTTGGTTCGGATTTCCGGTTCTCTCAGGTGCCAACTCTAATGTAGGAACTTTTATGATATTCGGGGTGCTTTATCTAGTTGCAGGTATTATGACCCTTTTCACTGATTTTGCTTATATCGACCAGGCCGCTGCATCTAAGCAGTTCAATCGACATGCAGAGTGGTATGCTGCCCTTTCCGTTATCATTTCTCTTGTGATGATCTTCCTGGGACTTTTGCGAATTTTTGGTGCCTTTGGTGGAGGTGGAGGTTCCCGCCGGTAGGACTGGCTACTGTTCTGGGTCCTGCCAAACCTGGCCGAAACTACGTAAATTTAGTCCTATTCTGGATCTTGCCAAACCTGGCCGAGAGACCATGGCGAAGAAGTAATTACGATTATCAATAAGACAAAAGTGATTAGGTGGACCGAAGAACACCAAAGGCAGATCTTGTGTACAGCAAAAGCTTCGACCCATATTAGATAGATCACAAAACAGATCGCCGAGAGAACTCCAGCGAGCCTAAGAATGCCTACAGATTTACCGATCCTTGTTGGCTTATATCCGCTTAGTTGAGGCGATGAAGTATTCCATGCCCACGGAGAAAACAAAACTGTCATTCCTACAAACCATGCCAGGCCATAGACTGCGACAGGTAGTCCCAGTATTACTGATTGCGGGCTTGTAATGACGGCTGCGCAATCAATTGCTCCTGTAGCAGGGCATGAAACTTGGATCGCTGTGTCGTAGTGGACAATAGTTAGGTAAATAGATATTCCGATGCCCAGTAAAGCCAGGACAAATGTGACCGGGCCTTGCCAAGGCACTTTCCACCTGATCATTTCTCGCATGTGAAGATTTCCTAACCAGCCTGAACGAAATTTCCTTATTGCTACACAAGGAAAGCTTGTTATCCAGCCGCTCCCGGAGTGGCATTAGCTGAAGAAGGCTTAGATGGCTTGTTGCTCTCGATCTTTAGTAGCGCTTGGCGGATTGTAGCAGTTGAACAAACCTGCGCTGGCTGATTATTAGTTATCGAACAGATTGCAGCTGTAAGTAAGTTAGCTGCGGCGTCTATGGCCCCACCTACGTTAGTTCCGGAAACTGTCATTTGACCTGCAATATTGTCATAGGTAAGTCCCTGTAATATCTGAGGACTATATTCGGCACCTGACTGAATAAACTTGTTGCCAAAATCAATAAAAGGGATCGATCCTGATTGACCTTGGACATATGGTGCCGTATCGTACTTATTGATCAGAGCATTTTGGGCCTTGGTTGGACTTTGAAGCGTTTGGCCCGTATTTGTAGCAAGTTCCACCGAATCAAATACGATATAGGGACTAGTAAAACTCGATTTATAAAAACTAAAAGTCGGCGTGTTGGGATAAACGTCAGTTGCACTCGATGTTGTTTTGCCAAGATTGCTAAATGTTCCAAATCGGCTCAGCGCCAAGACCAAAGGCCAGCGTTCAGCGGCACAGTAAGGACAGTACTCAGCCCCTATATAAAGTACTTCCGGCTTTCCGTTCACAGCTAGGGCAGTCTGTTTGCCTAACGATATTGGCAAGTTGTTTACGTTTGTGGGATCAAGGCCAGCTTGCTCTAAGAGCGATGAGGACACCCCAGTAGTTACGGCCTTTACAACCGAAGGAGACATTCCACCACCCAACTGGGAACTCGTACTCGAACTCTTATTTGTTGCAACTACAATAATGACTGCAACTGCAACTACAACAAGCCCTACAATGGCCCATAGCCAACGCGGAGGCCCATTCCCATAAGAATTTGATCTCCCTGAGTTCGAGGCTGACGACCTACCTCTAGAACTACCCGGGCCACCTCTAGATCCACCCTGGGAACGATTACCGCCAGCCCCACCAGATCGATTGCGATTGTTTGAGCCTCGGTTATTTGCATTACGATTATTTGAAGCCACTTTAGCGAGCAAGCCTTTCTTTACGGATAAAAAGAATCAATCAACAATTGATCTAAGTATTTTATGCACAAATCTCTTGACGTACGCATAAGGCTAGCCGAAGACAACCTTGGAAAGGCATTTTTCGGATTTGACTGCTCCCCCGACTCCAAGTCATGGGATTTCTGGGGCTCAGGCTGGGTCGGTACCTAATACGTTTCCCCGGCCCCCAGGTGGGCCGCAAACCTCCTGGACGCTATGATCTAGTTGTGCCATACCTACAAGAATCTTCTAGGCCTTGGAGCTAAGTTGGAAATAACTGATCTCAGCGTTGAGCTGGCAATACTCAAAACAACTTCGTTTTCCTCAAGACGTTCCGATGCTCCAACTCAACAGGTCGGTCCTATTGAATTTTATTTCACATCCAATCAAGTTGGCTCCGGCCAATTGCATAATATTTCAGTATCAAATAACAGCAAATCCCCAATATCACTAAAAAGACTTGGCTTTCGGATTGATTCACGACCTCGATTGCTCCTCGAAAACGGCTATCAATCCTGGTCGCCCGTGCGCCGTTGCACCCCATATGATCGACGCCCAACCAGAAGATTCCATCCATTGATGGCGACTGGTTGCTATCATGCAAATGCTGGGAGCGCTGGAACTAAGATTTCCGGAGACCAACTCCTCATCTGGGAGCAAGATAATGGCCAGGGAGGGGTTTGCTGCTTCCTAGACTCTAAGGTCCACCTATCGTCGATTGAAGTTGGCAGCGATTCGGCCAAGACTAATGAATCCCAAGAAGCCGAAATCTGGGCATGGGCACTCATGGATCGAATCTCGATATCTCCAGGACAACTAATACAGCTTGATCCTTTATGGATCTCGGTAGGAGATACTGGCAAGATCTACTCAGAAGCGGCCCAACTATGGGGGGATCAGGCCAATGCCCGCTTAGATAAGCCTAGCCCAGCAACTCCCGAAAAGCCCGGTTGGTGTTCCTGGTATCAATATTGGTGGAAGATATCCCCCGATCAGATCCGACACAACTTAGCTATTGCAAGAGATCATTCAATGAAGCTTTTTGTATTGGACGATGGCTATCAAGATCAAGTCGGAGATTGGCTAGTTCCCAACGAGCGCTGGTCTAAACTCGGTTCACGTATTGGAGATGTCGCGGATGATATCCGCTCGGCCGGGCTTACTCCTGGCATTTGGACAGCCCCTTTCCTTGTTGGTAAGAAATCGCAAATTGCAAAATCGCATCCTGAGTGGATAATTAGGGCAAAAAGGGGTGCCTATCCTTTGCCGATAGTATACAACCCACTTGGCTGGAATGGCTGGGTATATGGGTTGGATACGACACAAGAGCCAGTCTTGGACCATATACGCGAGACATTTTCTCAGCTCACTGAACTCGGCTATAACTACCACAAGATTGATTTCTGTTATGCCGGGACTATGCCTGGGCGTAGAGCTCTTGACGGAAAGATGACCAGAGCCCAAGCTCTTCGCGCTGGCCTTGAGGCGGTACGTCAAGGAATTGGCGAGAGTAGCTACTTGCTTGGATGTGGGTGTCCATTCGGGCCTGCTGTCGGAGTAGTCGATGCAATGCGAGTTTCCCCAGATGTTAGCCCTTGGTGGAATCCCACGCTTCTGAAATGGCCCTCTTACCCAGACAGTGCTCCGAGTGCAATCAACTCTGTGAGAGCCTCCGTATTGCGTTCGCCACTTCATAGGAGGCTTTTTGTTAATGACCCTGATTGCGTGCTCCTTAGGTCCTCCAAAAATAGATTGGATCCCAATCAACGAAAAGTTGTATTGGAGATGGCAGCAGGTACTGGTGGGTTTGTTGTGCTCTCTGACAACTTAGGACTTTATGGATCTAATGAGTGGGAGCTGCTTGACGAGATAAGAGCTTTAGGCAATGGATTAGATACCAAACTCGATATTGATGATCCGTTTTCGCAAACTGTAACCGTAAGTTCAAGCGCGGCAAACCTCAAAATCAATTGGGGAGAAGATCCTGGGATTCCCCTAAACGGACCTGGATGGCATTTGGACGGAGTATCGGGCCATTCTGGGCCGTGGTCGTCGCTCAAAACTAGGGAATAGCATCACTGGGGACACAAGCAAGACCTTGCGATACCAAGTCACGTACGTCGCAGCTAACGAGTCGACCATCCACAAGACGAGCTGCAGACACATAGGCAGCATCGTAAACAGAGATATTGTGTTCTTGGGCAATGGTTGCGGCACTCGCAAGAAGTGATTCATCACAACGAACAAGCCCGCCATCAGTTCCAACTGCAGAGACACGCTCACGAAGCCGGAGTGCCGCTGATTGATCCCGCCAAGAGCACACCGCAACATTAGTAACTTCATAGTAGGCGAGATCAAGGGTCGCCAGAGGATCGCTTCCTGCTAGCAGTCGGCGTGCATAACTATGATATTCGTCGTCAGGATCTTCGCACGCTAGTAGAATGCTGGCATCAAGGAACCATAGCTTCAACGCTCAGGCCTGCTCATCTTGATCAACTCTACAGCTGTACCTCCGTGACCAACGCAATCGCCACCCATGTTCTCGATCTCGGCCATTCGTTCGGCGCGTAGAATGCTGCGTCGCTTCAAGGTTTCTTCAGCCAACGCGCGGAGATACCCGCTTCGAGTAGTTCCGCGCCTACCCGCCTCAATGTCGACAGCCCACAGTAGATCATCAGGAAGAGACACCATTACTTTTGCCATATAACAAAGTATACCCGGTAATGCCAACTGGTTTCAAGTGGCAGAAAACTCAAGGACCTTTGGAACTATGGGACTTTGACCCACTGCCACCACTAATCCCGGATATCGCCCTTGGTTGATAATTCGACAAAGGAACTTCTTGCTACCCATCTGCCATACCAACGATTGGGGCACGCAAATTTAGGTTGCCAGTAGAGCCATAAAACACTGCATCGCCAAACGAGAAAACTCCCCCATCAGATGCTACTAACCAGTATCCTTGGCCGTCGCTAGTTGTTGCCATACCAACGATTGGGGCACGCAAATTTAGGTTGCCGGTTGAGCCGTAAAACACTGCATCGCCAAACGAGAAAACTCCCCCATCAGATGCTACTAACCAGTATCCTTGGCCGTCGCCAGGTAGGGACAGACC
>JAKAVM010000118.1 GCA_021827485.1 Actinomycetes bacterium | reverse complement strand
CATTGAACTTTCCAATTCGATTATCCGAAGAAGTCAATTGTAAGACTTCGCTTGATCCTTGCAGGGATGCGAGCGGGCAAAAAGTCGAACCATTCTGATAGTCGATCAAGACAGAGTGACGATGGCTAAAGGTACCTCGCTGAGTATCTTGGCCAGATAATCTTATATCCATTGCTTCAACTAGAAGAGTCCCATATGCAAGCGCTTCGCCCAAACTCCAGTCAACCAATCCCTGATCACAAAGTTTGGTTCGTTGAGCGAATTGATTAGCAAGCTTTGGATGAACAGTAAAACCAGTAGGAAAGCTGGTGATCGCTCTTGCAATTGCCTGCAGGACATCTATCTTGCACTGCGTATTTACGGGCTCCAATGGAGGTGAAATCGAAGGCTGGGGCAGTTCTACCAACTTTGCGGGGGCGGAGTTGCGAGTCTCTTCAAGTGCAAACTGCAATTTTGCCTGAAAGTCATCCAGTGCTTTTTCGGCTTCCTCCATCGTGATATCGCCCCGGCGGATCAAAGTCTCTGTGTAAAGCTTTCGGACTGAGCGATGACTATCAATTTTCTCATACATCTGGGGCTGAGTGTAACTGGGCTCATCCCCCTCGTTGTGACCATACCTCCGATAGCACCACATATCTATAACTACGTCTTTGTGGAATCGTTGCCGGAATTCAAAAGCTAACTTTCCCACCACAACGCATGCCTCTGGATCATCACCATTGACATGAAAGATAGGTGCTTGAATCATCTTTGCTACGTCAGTCGGATATACAGACGATCGGGCTTGACTTGGGTCGGTAGTGAACCCAACTTGATTATTGATTATCAAGTGTACGGTTCCTCCGGTTGAGTATCCTTGTAAGTTGGAAAGATTTAGCGTCTCAGCAACTACGCCTTGCCCTGCAAAGGCAGCATCGCCATGAATGATCAGAGGAAGTATCTTGTCCACACTTTCTCGTATTTGAACTTTGCCAGCTACCGAGGACTCAAAGCAATCACCCTCAGCTTTCGGTCCTTCAAGAAGCTCCTGGTGCGCCCTAGCCATACCTTCGGCAACCGGATCAACCGCTTCAAGATGGGAAGGATTTGCAGCCAAAATCAAACTGACTGCTTTGCCGGATCGAGAAACAAAAGTGCCTTCGCAACCTTTATGATATTTAACGTCACCAGACCCTTGAACAGTCTCGGGGTCCAAGTTCCCTTCAAACTCATCAAACATCTCTGAATATGACTTGCCAACAATATTGACCATGACGTTGAGTCTTCCTCGGTGAGCCATACCCAATAGACATTCTTGGATCCCGACTTCAGCCGCCTCTGAAATCAAAGCGGCCAGCAGTGCAATTGCTGACTCGCCACCTTCAAGGCCAAATCGTTTTTGTCCTATGTAGCGCGAGTGAAGGAATTTCTCGAATGCTTCTGCGCCATTAAGTCGATCTAATATTTCCAACTGTTCATCAATGGAGAAAGTTCGGGAGACACCTTCCACTTTGCTTTGTATCCACTTTTTCTGCTCTGGCTCTTGAATGTGCATGTATTCAACACCAATTGACTGACAGTAAGCATCTCGCAATATGTGGAGTGCTTCACCGAGTTTAACTCGCTTACTACCTGCGAGATCGTCAACCAAGAACTCTCGGTCCAAATCCCATAAGGTAATCCCATAGGTCGCCGGATCCAACTCTGGATGGAGACTAGGCGGCTTCTCAGCCAGTGGATCGAGATTGGCAATCAAATGCCCGCGAACACGATACATATTTATAAGCGTGCCGACATGGATCTGCTTGAATAACTCTATATCGGTTCCTGTGGCGGGATTTACGTCTTGACTCCAACTAAAGGGAGCAAATTGGGCGCCCATGGATTCAAAGATCTCCTCGTAGAATCCCCCGTCACCTAACAATAAATCGTGTATCTTGCTAAGAAAAATACCTGATTCGGCACCTTGAATAATCCGATGATCGTAAGTTGAGGTAAGAGTAACCGACTTAGAAATCCCCAATGTTGCAAGGAACTTTGGATCAGCGGCCTGAAACTCAACTGGGTAGTCGATTGCCCCAGCCGCCACGATGACACCCTGGCCCGGCATCAAACGCGGCACTGAGCCATTAGTTCCGATTGTTCCCGGATTAGTGAGAGTCACTGTAACTCCGTGGAAGTCGTCCGGGTTGAGCTTGTTCGAGCGAACTTTTCTAATGAGATCTTCGTACTCTTTCACAAAACCTTTGAAGGAAAGCGTCTCGGCATGCTTGATGCAAGGCACCATTAGACTTCTAGTACCATCGCTCTTCTCAATGTCAACCGCAATTCCCAGCCCTATGTGTTCATGGTGAATAACACCTGATGAACCGTTCGATCCAGTCGATGCAACAAAAGTTGAATTCAATGCTGGAACCGATTGGAGCGCCTTTACAATTGCAAATCCAATGATATGAGTAAAGCTGACCTTGCCGCCTAATGTCCTTCTAAGATGGTTATTGAGTAGCTCCCGATTTACTTCTAAAAGCTTGGCCGGTATTGGTCTTATACTGGTTGCAGTAGGAACACCAAGGCTTTCTATCATATTTGAAGCTATACGACTCTGTGCTCCCCGTAGTGGAGTTACCTCTTCGCTAGTAACCTCATCGGGAGTGCTTGGTTTAGTAACCTCATCGGGAGTCCTTGGTTTAGTAACCTCATCGGGAGTCCTTGGTTTAGTCTCCAATCTCTTGGTGTAGTCATCAAAAAACTCTTGCCAACTTGGACCAACCGCTGCCGGATCAGCCAAATACTGTTCAAACTTTTCCTCCACCAACCATGAGTTCGCCCCAAAACTCCCCCAATACTTATCGTTGTCCTCTTTAGTTTGAATCATTACATCTAATCTAGCCTGCAATCACTAGCAATCTAAAGTCGCAATAACACTTCAGCTATCTATAAGCTTAAATTGATCGGACCATAATCTGGCGGTGCAGCCTTGCCCCTTGGGGAGTACGAATACCGGGAACAGGGTCACACTTTTTGTGGCGTGAAAATCCCACCGATTCGAAGAACGCAATGGCGGACTTATTCTCATCTAAAGTTTCAAGAAAACAACCAGGTGATCCAACTTGTCTAAGCATTTTGAACCATTCGTCCATCAGCTTAGTTCCGACGCCCTTGCCTCTGGCATCACCTAAGAGATCGATATGCAAATGCGAAGGCCACCGACTGTCATTGAAAGGCTTAGGAGGAGTTTGGGCGCTGAGGACAAGATCAAATATTGCATCCCTAATTGCTCGCCACATTGTTGGAGCAATTGACGGCCTTAGAAGCCCAAGATTCAAAAAGGCTATCTTCGCACCTATTGCCACTGGATCATCCGCTTTAGTAGAATCAACACATCCAGAGAGATAACCGACCACCTCGTCCTTATCATCGACTGCTACCAAGAAAGATTCTGGCTCTTTATCTGTATAATAGCTGATGAACATATCAGCAAAACTTTCTGGGTCTTTCCAATACCAAGCTACTGACTCGCCCATGTAACCAGTCTCATAGCAAATCCTTCTTATTCGTTCCCGGTCACTTTCTTTATACAACCTGATCGCCAAGGCCATATTGGGAGTTTATTACTTTGCATTTTCAAATAACAATCCAATCTCTCAATCGGGTGCGAAAACTACTAACATCTAGTGGATGCACCCAACTCTCCTTCCTCATCCCAGAAGGATGGACCTTAGCACTAATCTAACTTTGGAGAACTTCGTAGGTGCTACCTACTCACTTGACGAGTCGCTTCCAAGCCAAGGGTACTCAATCCAAATAAGCAATCCGTCAGGCGTACATATATCTTATCGTGATGAACCAGGACGGTTTTATGCAGGCTCGACACTATCCCAACTCCTCAACCTATTCCCGAACGGACACCTGCCCATTGGGTCAATCATTGATTGGCCTGATATTCCGATTCGTTCTGTAATGTTGGATGTGTCTCGCACTAGGGTACCACGAGTAGAGTCTCTTTTGGCTCTCATTGACGTGCTGGCTTCGTGGAAGATCAATCAACTACAAATATATTTTGAGCACACCTTCAAATATTCCGGTCACGAATCGGTGTGGCAAGAATCCGATCCATACGATTGCGATGATATAGATCGGATCAACTCATACTGCAAAGAAAGATTTATTGAACTGGTTCCAAGCCAGAATATGCTTGGCCACATGGAAAGGTGGCTTCTCCATCCCCCCTACGATGAACTTGGAATAATAAAAGGAGTCGGTACAAGTGCGATTGGGATGGCTACTCCTGCCTCCACGCTAGATCCAAGAAATCCGCAAGCCATCCATCTTGTCGAAGATTTAGCTAATCAACTGTGCGAGGTCATACCGGGAGATAAGTTCCATGTTGGCCTCGATGAGCCTTGGGATTTGCCAAAAGATCGTAGTCAAGATTGGATTACCTGGCTAGACCAACTCTCAAAAATAAGTAGTCTCAAAGATCGGCGCTTGCTTGTCTGGGGTGACATGTTGGAAAATAACCCAGACCTAATAACTGGCATCGGTAGAAACATTACTGTGACCCAGTGGAACTATGAAGGAAACTATGACTTCACTCCAGGGGTTGAGAGGCTCGCTAGTCACCAAATCCCAACCTGGTTGTGCCCCGGAACTTCGAGCTGGCTCTCTATAGCTGGAAGACTTCAAAATGCTATCGACAACTCAAGGAACGCAGCTCGGGTAGCACGCGATCACAACTTAGAAGCCGTGATGATCACCGACTGGGGCGACTTTGGACACTTACAACACTTGTCGATCTCACTCCCCGGTTTTGCGTGTGGTGCTAGCTTTGCGTGGTGTCTCGAATCTAATTCTCAAATCAACTCCGATTCGCTGGGACACATCTTAGATACTCACTATTTCGGCCAGTGTAGAGCTGAACTCGGCTCGGTCATCTGCGAGCTCGGCCAACTCTATAGCTTGGTTCCCATACAGCTTCCCAATTTGTCGGTATTGGTAATGCACCTTTATTTACCACAATTCCCAGTTGGCTCTGGGCTGACTTATTCTCTGAACATGGAACATCTTGAGGCAATTAGCGCAAATCTCGATAAAGCCGCTAGCCGCCTATCTCAATACGATTTAGCCAAGTTAGAAACAGAACACACTGAAAGTTTCCGTTCATCCCAAAACGAGATAGAAAAGTTTTCAATCTCGGATCGCATTGTTACCTCTTACCGTGAACTTGTAAATACCTCACATTTAATGCAATTAGCACTTGAAGACGCCAAAGCTCGAATTAGCGCAGGAAACACACTTGAGTCACTCTCCCCCGAAACCAGGGCGCTACTTTATGACAAATGTCAGCAGACCCTAAGTGAGTATCAAACATCTTGGATGCTTCGCAATAGAGAAGGCGGTTTACAAGAGTCCTGTGCCTGGCTGATACATTTGATGGATTGCTATAAGAGCGGCAATGCATCATTTGAGTGGGCTGGACCACTAGTAGAATTGGCAAGAGCCAAGAAGTAGACAAGAGCCAAGAAGTAGACGAGAACCAAGAAGTAGAGTGCAAGCGCTGAACAAGACCCTTCTACATATCGCACCACATTGCGATGATGAATTAATAGGAGCGCCCGCTATTCTAATGGGCCTTCGAGATCACGGCTGGTCTATTGTGAATCTGGTTTCGAGCCTTGGATCACCCGACCAGCGAAACCGCCGTAGTCGCGAAGTCGAACTGGCATGTCAGAAAGCTGGTTTTGAACTCAAGATTTTTCAGAAACCCCTTGACGATCCAATTGCTGAAGATGACTTCCAAGCTAGTGTGAGGCGTTCAGTTGCTGAAATATCCCAAGTGATCGAAGAGGTAGCGCCTGCAATAATCATGACAGCAAGTCCTTTAGATAAACACCTCGGGCACCAAGCAATGGGCGAGGCGCTTCTCAGAGCGCTAGAGGGCAATCCTCTGGCCTCTCAAGTTGTCTGGCTATGGGGTTTGTGGGCTGACTTGCCCTATCCGACTATTGCACACTGCTTTGGTGAGGATTATTTAGTTGAGATCGAGGATTGTCTTGCACTTCACGCTGGTGAGCTTGAGCGAAACGACTATAGACGGCTAGTCAGGGGAAGAGCAATGATGAATTCGATTCTTGGACCAGAGCGCGTTTTTGGTTTTGGAAGTTGCGGTGTTGATCAAAATCAATATGTAGAACTCATCGGTGAGTTCTATCTCTATGAGTCAGATTGGTGGTCCGGTTCTCCCAGATGGCTCGAACTTGCAAACCCACTGAATGGAACCCGCTCGCACATAAGAAATCCGCGCTCACACTAGAGATAAAAACATATTTTGATTTGAATATTTCCTAAACTTTTTGAGGGGTGATGCCGAGTTAATACTATGGCCGGAGCAAGAAAAGGGAGCCGGGCTGTGGAGAGGTTGATCGAACCAGGAACCTTTGTGGTATGCGAGTTCTGCAAGGAACAGGTTCGATTTAGCGCCAAAGCCAGATTACGCCAAATAATTGCAAACGTCTATGAAAAAGGTTGCTGGATGAGAGTTGAGCATTACCACCTTGATTGTTATCAGCAACTCGGTCAACCATATGGCCAACCTGCTGCCTGAGTAACGCCTACCCCACCTGCCCCTCAGACAGCGAGACGGGTCAATGACCCAACGAAGCCTCCCGCCCCCAGGGAGGCTTCGTCGCGCTTGAGTACTCATTAGAGTTGAGAAATGCGAACTTTTTGGATACTGCGGACCGAGCGGCCACATCTATACGTACTTTGAAACCAAGATAGGTAGATCCCGCTCATATAGGGTTGCCAACGGCTAACATATCTATCGATGAAGCACTCACCGGAGGTGGATAACTCAACTAAAGTACTGCGTGTGACAAGCTCCTTCCGGTTTGAAGCAGCTCATTTCTTACCCCAACATCCAGGAAAATGCAAGGAACTTCATGGCCATAGTTATAAGCTCGAGGTCACAATTGCTGGAGAAGTAAACGAGTCCGGCATGGTCATGGATTTCTCTGAGATCCAAGCCATTGTAGACGAATCTATAATCCAACGATGGGACCACAAACTACTAAATGATTCAATTGACAATCCTACCGCCGAAAATATTGCTCTCATCTGTGTTGAGCTTCTGCGCTCAAGAAATCTCCCACTTTCCTCAATCAAACTTTGGGAGACGGAAGATGGTTGGGTCGAGGTCTCCTGCTGAATATATATCGCCCAGGGAATCTATGTGGATGGCACTATGATAGCTGAATATATATCGCCCAGGGAATCTATGTGGATGGCACTATGATAGCTGAAGCAGATAATGGAGCCTTAGTAATCCTCTCTGGAGGACTCGACTCCACCGTTTGCATGCAAATAGCATGGCAACACATCACGGGCAAGGGCGCTAATCAAAAAGCCAACTTAGAAAATAACCAAGCCTCAACTACTTCATTGCCATCCCATATCCATAGATTACTTGCTGTCAGTTTTGACTACGGTCAACGAGCTAGCAATGAGCTAGATTGTGCAAAGCGAGTGACTCAATACTATAGATGTGAACACTTGATCGTCGAGCTCGACGCATCAAAGTGGGGAGGTTCTTCGCTCACCGATACGTCTATAGACGTTCCCATGGAAGGTGACCGGGGTGCAGGTAACAACATGGAAGGTGACCGGGGTGCAGGTAACAACATGGAAGGTGACCGGGGTGCAGGTAACAACATGGAAGGTGACCCGGTTACACGCCTCTACACAGGAAGCGACCCGAGCGACTTCACAACCATCCCCAATACTTATGTCCCAGCACGAAATATTATATTTCTATCAATTGCCCTTGGCATAGCAGAAGCAAAAAACCTAAATAATATTTATATCGGGGTTAACGCATTGGACTATAGCGGTTATCCGGATTGTCGACCCGAATTTATTCAAGCCTTCCAGGAAGTAGCAAATATAGGTCTCAAGAGGTGCATTGAGGGCAATCCAATAACAATTCAAACTCCGTTGATATCCTTGACAAAGGCGGAGATTATTCGACTGGGATCTCAAATAGGTGCACCATTAGATCTCTCCTGGAGTTGCTATCTAAATGGATCAGAGCCATGTCTCAAATGTGAATCTTGTACGATTA
>JAKAVM010000023.1 GCA_021827485.1 Actinomycetes bacterium | reverse complement strand
CGATCTCTGCCGCTCACCGCTTTTATGTAGGGATGCCTTTTGTCTATCCGGATAACTCGCTTGACTTTGCTCCAAACTTTCTTTCAATGCTTTGGAAAACCGCTGAACACCGATATGAACCAAATCCTATACTGTCCAAGGCGATAGATATTCTTTTTATTTTGCATGCAGACCACGAGCAAAACTGTTCTACCACCGCAATGCGGGTTGTTGGTTCATCGCATTCAGATCCTTTTTCGGCATGTTCGGCGGCTTGCGCAGCACTTTATGGTCCACGTCATGGAGGTGCTAACGAAGCGGTTGTGAGAATGTTAGGTGAAATTGGAAGCTACGATAATGTTGATTCTTACATAGCTAGAGTTAAAGCAGGTGAGGTAAGGCTCCAGGGCTTTGGTCACAGGGTTTATAAGAGCTATGACCCCCGAGCGAAAATAATCAAGCAAGTGGCTGATGAAGTATTTGCTGTTACGGGCAAGAATCATCTTCTCGACATTGCCCTCAAGTTGGAAGAGGTTGCGCTTTCGGACGATTATTTTCTTTCTCGCAAACTTTATCCAAATGTGGACTTCTATTCAGGACTCATCTATCAAGCAATGGGCTTTCCGATCAACATGTTCCCTGTACTTTTTGCAATCCCTAGAACGGCAGGGTGGTTGGCCCATTGGGTAGAACTCCTAGATCAAGACTCCAAGATAGCCCGGCCAAGACAGCTTTACGTTGGGCCAGAAGCTAGAGATTACCCAGGCTGAAATTGTAGTAAGAATTAGAGATTATCCAGGCTGAAAAGTCGGGTAGACCGCGCAACGCTAATAAATTACTGTTATAGTAATACTAACTTCACTTATACAAAGTCGAGTTAGTATAATCTTGAGGTGACCAAAATCGAGCCGCAAGCCGACGACATTAGTCGAACGAAAATCGTTCGTTCGAAACCTCATTGTCGCCGCTAATTCACGCGAGGATGTTGAGCTTATAGATCTTGCTCGGATGTATAATGGAAGCTAGAGATTACCCAGGCTGAATCTCTCAATAAAGTCCATTGAATCATCAAGACCTTCTGATTCAACGCCATGATGCACAACTTCCGCCAACGGGGTAACTAAACAGCGCTTACCCGTTTTCCATACTTTCAAACAGTAATCAACATCACTTGCTATGCCACCAAGTGACTCAAAAAGCTCCCTTGATGTTACTAAACAGGCCGAACTCACAGCACAAGCATTGTGAATAGAGCCAGCCCACCGAAGTGACGATGGAATCTTGCCGTCTAGCTCGCCGCCATACCAACTTGTTCTCTCCGCCACTCGACGAATACCACTATGCTGAATTTTTCCTTGCGGCGATATAATTCTTGTACCTACTACCCCAATCTCTTCACGAGATATCTGCTCTAACATAGCCTCAAGCCAACCTGGTTGAGGAACGCAGTCTGCATGAATAAAGCAGATAAAGTCTCCCTGTCCAGCTCTGGTTAACATGGTTGCATCACTATAGAGTTCATTGAAATCACCACTAATTCTCGTAACCATAATTTTGCCAATAAGGTTTTCCCCTGTTCTTTCTACGGCTTTAGTGGCGCGCCTAATAGCAGTATCCAATCCGACAACAGTCCCACTCTGGTGTGAGTGAGCCAATATGACAACATCAACACTTATATTTTCTGGAATCGGCCTTCGCACGTAAAATGTCCCATAAAATGGCCCATCTTCAACTCCAGTAATCGCCTCGGAGCGCCTGGTCAGAGACTCTTCTAATGATTTGCGCATAGCGCCATGCTGCCAGAAAGATCGAGATGGGCAGTTGATCTCAAAGGTGCTTGTTCCGTTCCAGTGATAGAGGGCTATAGGAATATGTACGATCTTGCGAGCCTTCTCGCTACAACGTAATGCAATATCGTAGCCTTCATCATCCGGGAAGTGCTCACCAATCCCACCAACGCTTTCGAGTAATGATCGGCGAACCACCATCAAATGGCCAAAATAAAACTCACAATCCAATAGGTCTGGCGACCACTCGGGCTTTAGATCAGGGCTGTAAAGAGTACCGTCAGTCGCGAACTTGTCCTCATCGCTATAGATAATATCAACTTCAGAGTCGATTGCATTAGCAATAATTTGCATCGCTTGAGGATGAAGTTGGTCATATTGGCTAAGAAAACACACAAACTCTCCTTGCGAGTTCATATAGGCGCTCTTGAATGCGCCAGCCAGACCTTGTGGCTCACTATGAAGCGTGACTTTCACATTCTCAAGCGGGCTGACTGCGGTCAATACCTTGGTTAAACTGCTATCATCTGACCCATCGTCGCAAACAGATAGCTCGCAATCTTGAACAATAACTGATGCAAGTGAATTTCTAATCGAGATATGCGGCGGTCGCCACAACCCACATATAACACTAATGGATGCGTGTTTTCCCCCCACATAAGAATCAGCAACCTCACGCGACTCCAGTACATAATCTCTGTAACGTTCTAAATCTTTCATCCCTCCCAAATTCATTGCATTCACTTCAGTCCTCATCGCTGCTTGGCCAGCCTTGTCTCTTGTCCGAGTCGACCGGACTCCTCCGATGTCACGACGGATATCTCTAAGCGCCTGATTGACCCACTGCGGCCTGCAAGGAAGATTCCCTGGATCAAAATGTGAATGAAACCCTTTGTTAGCACTCAAATACTCTCTAATTGGCTCTAGAGAATCCGAACATGCCTGTAATGATGGTGTAAGTCGAGGTGGAGTTTCTCGATGCAACTTCACATCAAAAAACTTCGACGCTTGACTTCGACGCTCGGGATCAGAAAAATCTGGTAAACCAAGTTCAGACAGAATCAACTCTGCCCCATCAATTAGTAGCTGCGGATTATCTAGAAGTTCTTCATAGCGGCAGATATATAGTGGCAAGCCTTGGCTGTAGCTAAGCGCCCTCAAATTGTACTCAGCCCACAGCCCAAGTCCCAGACTAAAATCAAATCTAACCCACTTCCACAACGATTGAGCAGACTCCAAGGGGTCACGCCATACAAGCACTGCACCTAATGGGCGCTTTGTAGCTTGACGCCAAATTGGCAAAACTAAAGTGCCTCTCGGATCTTTCCAGACCGCAGGCGACCCTGGGATGACCTCCTCAATAGCTTTGGCTGCGCCGTCAACCATCAGTTCATAGGATGGGCTAGCTTGATCTAGAATAGGTGGAGCCGCCCAATTGCCGCCAAGAACATCTAATATCGTGATACAATAATCCCCTAGCAAAGGAGACTCATAAAAGCCTTTCTCATTAAACATGTTTGCGTCATCTGCTATATCAGATTCCAAACCAAGCGCAACTAGGGAGCCAGCCACGGCAGAAGTGCCGCTTCGGGGCATTCCGACTACAAAGATCAGAGGCTGTTCGTTAAAAGGTTGTTCGGTCACTTGACGATGCGCATCAGGCCCTCTTGGGCTAAAGAAATAATCAGATTACCCTGCTTATCAAACATCTGAGCGCGAGCTAAACCCCGCCCACCAGTTGCAACCGGGCTTTCCTGATCATAAAATATCCATTCATCAGCACGAAAACTCCGATGGAACCACATACAATGGTCTAAACTCGCTCCTCTAAAGTTGGGGTCATCCCAGCGCAAATTATGAGGAAACAACATTGAATCATATAGCGACATGTCAGAAGCATAAGTAATCACACAGGCGTGGACCAAAGGATCATCACCCAAGATTCCATTTGCTCTAATCCATATCTGCTCGCTTGGACTCCTAGGAACGCTAGAGGCCACCCAAGGCAGTTCACCAATAAATCTCTGATCTATTGGATAGGGACGATCTAGATCGATTCTCTCATCGAGACTTTGTAAAGATTCAGGGTCGGCAACTTCGGGCATCTTGACACTATGTTGAGGGCCATCCTCTCTTATGTGAAAGGACGCATCTAAATTCAAAATTGCTTTACCCCGCTGAATTGCAACAACCCGTCGGGTGGTAAAAGACCTCCCATCGCGAATTCTGTCCACTTCGTATAAAATGGGGATTGTTGGGTCACCAAGGCGCAGGAAGTAGGCGTGGAGCGAGTGTACGCTACCAATCTCGACAGTTCTGCCAGCCGCCATAAGGGCTTGTGAGGCAACTTGGCCACCAAATACTCTTGGCATTCTATGCCAATCTGGGCTGTGTCCGCGATAGATATTTTCTTCGATTTGTTCCAAATCTAGGATCTCAATAAGGAACCTAATGTCGTCTTCCATGTATACTTCACGATACATGCCTGTCATCGAAAAAGCTAAGTCTTGGTACTCCACAGACTCAGGGCGCAAGAAAGTCCGTTACTTTTTGGCTTCCGTTGTAGCAACTCTAATTAGCCAAGGGACTTTGTTCGTAACCTATACAATCTTGTCTGTAGGCTCGGCGGTGGAATGCAACCTCATAGCAACCGCTGTCGGCGCAGTTCCTTCCTACTATCTAAATCGGCTGTGGGCATGGGGAAAATCAGGTAAATCTCATCTAATGAAAGAAGTGGTACCTTTCTGGGTGCTTGCTTTCCTCGGGCTAGGCATATCGCTTTTGATGGTGAATTTCGCTCAAAACTACTCTAAGAGTGCTGGCTACTCTCATTTGGAGACAGGGATTGTTGTCAACGCTGCCAGTCTATTAGCCTTTGGAATTGTATGGATAGCAAAGTATGTGATCTTCGACAAGCTGGTTTTCGTTGACTGAAGCAGAGCCGCAAGCCGACCGAACCAGTACTAACAACCTAGACCAAGGTGCTGGGCTCAGTACTGGTGAAATACTAAATTCGCTTACTAAACCTCCTGGTTCATTGGGACAACTAGAAGAGATAGCAATCCATCTTTCGCAGATCACCCGTCAGTCGCCCCCAATCGTTCCAGTAAACAGCGCGGTTGCGATTTTTGCAGGCGATCATGGAGTGGTTGAAAACGGCGTGACACCATGGCCAAGTGAAGTTACATACCAAATGGTTCTAAACTTCCTCTCCGGTGGGGCGGCAATAAATGTCTTCGCCCGACATGTCGGCGCCAAGGTCGTCGTCGTAGATGTCGGAGTGAAGGGTAACTTTGATGAGCTACCGGGGCTTATACGAGCAAAGGTGACACCAGGCACTAGCAATCTTGCACTTGTCGATGCTATGACCCTAATGCAGACTAAACAAGCAATTGATGTCGGCCACAATACAGCTTGTGACCTGATTGACCAAGGTGCCCAGATTTTAGCTACTGGTGATATGGGGATTGGAAATACTACTCCCTCAGCCGCACTAACCGCCGCCTTGTGCAACCGATCAGTTGATGAGGTAACTGGTCGAGGTACTGGTATCGACGATGAGCACTTTGCCAGAAAGAAACAGGCAATTGGTGAGGCCCTCGCCAGAACTTCTCAAAAAACCGAACCTCTTGAGATACTTAGCTCGCTGGGCGGACTTGAAATCGCCGCTATCTGCGGATTTATTATCGCCGCAGCTGAGAAGCGTACTCCGGTAGTAATTGATGGAGTCATCTCTCTTGCTGGTGCTTTAGCGGCTGATGCGATTAAACCAGGTACTAGAGATTTTATGTTTGGTGGTCACCGCTCTAGTGAACCGGCAGCGACAATCGCACTCGATTACCTTGGGCTTAGGCCTATCTTAGATCTTGAAATGCGATTAGGAGAAGGTACTGGTGCGTGTCTAGCCATCAGTCTGATTCAAGTGGCAGCTAAAATAACTCAAGAAATGGCGACTTTCGACTCTGCTGGGGTCAAGGACGCTTCCCAATAGCCCCTCGCACCTATTGAGGGGTCAAGGACGCTTCGCAATGACAACTAGCTGGGAGTTGGTACGAAATTGTACCATCGATGCTTCTTTACTATATAGATCTAAACACTGATCAAACTCTTCTGGTCCGAGCAGCCCGGCCTCGATTATTGAGTCACGCGCTTGTCTAAAGCGCTCAATTACAAAAGTCCTTCCTTTGTCATCTGTCTGCGATCCTTTGTACTCCGCAACTGGCATCACTAGAACTGAGGTGATCTCGAATCCTGCCCCATCAAGATAGGTAGCCAACTTCCGCCCTACCTGACGATCTCCTCCATTTGATAACTGATACGCGTCAAATGCATCTGAGAGTTTAGAGTAAGCCTCTGAAACTTGTGGGTACACTAGACTCAGGCCGTCATCTGCGTCGATCAAACAAACGCTTCCTCCTGGTTTAGTAACTCGATAAAGCTCATCGGCACAACTTTGGGGATCAGATAAGTGCTGGAAAACAAAACTGGAAATTGCAAAGTCGAACCTGGAATCTTCAAATGGTAGCGTTTCTAGCGACCCTTGTGTGAAAGTAAGTTCTGAACCTTTGACGAAGTAATCTTGCGAATCAAGTTGACTCTGTATCTCTCGTGCTACGCTCAGTTTTTCTGAATCGAAATCAACCCCATCTACTGCAACGTCAAGCTGGCCAACAAAGTCAAAGGCGCAGATCCCATACCCACAACCTGCATCGAGGATACGAGCGCCACTTTCTAAATTGAACACTCCGAATAACAAACGACGTTGCTGGGAAGTGTAAAGACCTTGTTCCAATACCCAAAGACTTGGACTGCCCTCTAAATAGTTCTTGACAACACCATCGACTAGCGCATATTTGGTTGGGTCAGACTTCATCATACCGATTTATCCAGATAACTAGGAGGACCTAACATTGGTGGCTCCAAAATAAGAAAAAGTAAGTGAGCCATCCTGTTTCGTATAAGTTCGTATTGACTTTCCACCTGCCTAATCTCGCCTAAAAGCCTCTGGGCCCGCTCGGCACACTCAACGGGCAATGGTCCGATATTACCAGGCAACAGCGGAAAATCTGGAGAAGGTGTTCCTTTTTCCAAGTGCCTACGCAACTGCGCCGTAAACTCTTCTAACTCATCGAGAACTTCAAGCCAAGAAGTCTGCAATTTGTATCCTCGTCTCAGAAAATGCCTCTTGTTTCCCCTCTTCCTTGGCTTCAAGGACTTTGTCGGCAACAATCTTCCAAGTATCTCTCAATTGGCGAATCAATGGAATCACCTCTTCTACGGCTTTCTTATTTTGAAACATCGATCCTTGGGATATTTGATGCTCAAACCAGTTGTAAAGCGAGATTAAATTTGCACCTTCCGGCCATATATCTACTCGCATGGCTGCCCGGAGAAGTCTAACTATGTGCTGACCATGCATTAGAACATCGAAAACTGGTTTGAAATCTTTGGAGTCGAATATCTCTATCGCGCACTCTAAATCATCTACCAATCTCTCATAAAGCATTACAACGCACATTTCTGGGCTCGCAGTTGAAATAGATTGAGCTTCAAACTTTTTCTTCAACTTTTCAGCTTGGTTCTCCACAACCAATAGCTTAGCCCACAAACAAAAAGGGGCCCCCATAAATGAGGGCCCCTAATATTATTTTCAGTTCTACAGCAGTTTGAGTACCAACGTCGGGTTGGCCTGAGCCTGGCCCAACATCGAAAGACCACTCTGGAGCAGGATCTGATCAGTGGTGAACTGAGTCATCCCCTGTGCCATATTCACGTCAACTACTGAAGAGTTAGCTGACTCAACGTTAGTGGACATGGTCTGTAGGTCTTGTACAAAAGCCTGTAGCTGGTCTTGGGAAGCACCAACTGTAGCACTAGCGTTGGATAATATCTGAAGGGCATTCTGGATTCCCGTTATCGCCACTGTAGCCAAAGAAGCGTTATATACCTTTAGTCCAGTTAGCCCTAAACCTCCAAAGGTCAAGCTCGGGATGCTTACATTGATGGTATTGGAACTCTGGAACCCTATCTGAAACGTTTCATTGTTATAAGAGCCATTTAGAAGAGGCTGATTACCATAAGTAGTGTTAGCAACAATGTTATTGATCTCGAGATAGAGTGCGGTGAATTGGACTTCATTTTGTTGCTGTGCGACAGAGTTCATGGCACCAGCATTTGCAGATGAAGTTGCAAGTTGCTCCATCTGATCCAATATGCCAGCTATCTGGTTTATTGCACCTGAGGCGATATTTAGAACCGATACGCCTTGAGTAGCATTAGCAACGCCCTGGGTGTCACCAGCATTTTGATACTGCAAATACTGAGATATTGACCAGGCTGCAGGCCCCTGATAGGAGTACTGTACAGCAAGACCCGAAGAGAGCTGCTGGATTGCCTGAGATAGTTGATAATTAGTTGTATC
>JAKAVM010000006.1 GCA_021827485.1 Actinomycetes bacterium | reverse complement strand
TGGTGCTTACACCGCTAGTTAGCGACGATGGGCTTGTCGCAGGGGTGAGTGTGACCGAGGGGTCGTAAAGGTATAAGGCATTTCCGTTATTGTCTACCGCCGCACAAAAGCTCGTGGTGGGACATGAAACTGAATTTATACTATTGGTTGAGTCAATATTGCTCGCCGCCGACCAGGTTGAACCATTATAGGTAAGTGCATTCCCAACGTTGTCTACCGCCATACAGAACGTCGCGGTGGGGCATGATATTGAATTGATGGTATTAGTTGAATCAATTGGATTTGTCCAAGTGGTCAGAGTTGTCCAGTTGGTTCCGTTGTATCCAAAAGCCCTTCCGCCACTATCCACAGCCATACAAAAGGTTGAGCTGGCACATGACACTGAGCTGAGGTTAGAACCTGAATCAATTGGATTGGTCCAGGTAGTCAGAGTTGTCCAGTTGGAGCCGTTATAGGCAAGCGCATTTCCCCCAAGACTTACAGCCATACAAAAGTTTGTCGTTGGACATGAAACCGAAGAGATATTAGCAGCGATAATTGGATTGGTCCAGGTAGTTAGAGTTGTCCAATTGGTGCCGTTGTATCCAAAAGCCCTTCCGCCACTATCCACAGCCATACAAAAGGTTGAGCTGGCACATGACACTGAGCTGAGGATAAAACCTGAATCAATTGGATTGGTCCAAGTAGTCAGAGTTGTCCAGTTGGTGCCGTTATAGGCAAACGCATTTCCATTATGGTCTACCGCCATGCAGAAGGTTGTCGTGGGACACGAGACTGAATTGATAGTAGTTGAATCAATATTGCTGAAAGCCCAAATTGAGCCATTGTAGGTGAAAGCATTCCCTACGTTGTCTACCGCCGCACAGAAGGTCGTGGTGGGACATGAGACTGACGTGGCGCTATGACCGGCTCCAAGGGTGAAACCAGCCGACCAGGTAGAGCCGATGTAGGTCATCACATTTCCGGCGTAGTCTCCCGCCACGCAAAAACTCGTCGTAGGACATGAGAGTGATGACAGAAAGGCATTTAGCCCACCACCTGACACAATTGGATTGGTCCAGGTAGTTAGAGTTGTCCAGTTGGTGCCGTTATAGGCAAAGGCATACCCAGACTGGTTTACCGCTACACAATAACTTACCGTGGGACATGAGAGACCATAGATCCCATTTCCGCTCATTACGTTATAGTCAGGCGACCAAGTTGTGCCGTTATAGCTAAATGCATATCCACCCTGGTTTACCACCATACAGAAGTTTGTCGCAGGACATGACACTACAGTTGCTTCAAAACCTGAGCCGGTACCTGAGCCAACTAGCTGTCGAGCCGACCAAGTGGTGCCGTTATAAGTAAGTGCATCTCCTGCGCTGTCTACCGCCATGCAGAAGCTCGTGGTGGGACATGAGACTGACATCAGTGCTATACCCGAATCAATACTTGTGGTCGACCAGCTTGTACCACCGTTGCTAGTAAGTAATACATTTCCTACGCTGTCTACCGCCACACAGAAACCTGTCGTTGGACATGAAACTGAATTGATGCTATGGGTTGAATCAACGTTGCTAGCGGCCGACCAGGAGCCAGTATAGGTCAATACATTTCCACCAGCGTCTCCCGCCACACAGAACGTTGCGGTTGGGCACGATACGGAATTGAGAGCAATTCCTGCATCAATTGCGGTGGTCGTCCAACTTGTGCCACCATTGCTCGTAAGTAATGCATTCCCTGAGTTATCTACCGCCATACAGAACGTCGTCGTGGGACACGACACTGAATCAAGGTTATTCGTTGAATCAATTTTGTTTAGCGCCGACCACCCCACCTTCGGGGCCGGAACTGCTTGAGCCGGAGCCGAGCTAAGCGCGACAAGAGCGACTGTAGATACTATTGATGATGCCACTAGCGCACCCAGCGTCCCCAATACGGCCACTCTACGACGCAACCCTAAATAACTGCCAACATTCACGGCTCTTCCACCAACCTTATTCTTATCGGGCCCCGTTCTCCGCTACCGGGCAGCTTTCTATAAAATGTTAGCCAAATGATTCCAGGCAGTCAAGGGTCAAGAAAAACCCCTGGTTATTAGTGCTATATATTTGAAGTTTTATAGATAAGTCTCTTTGGCAAAGGATCTGTGTACGACTAACCCTAGTTCTTTGGCGTGCGCCCCGGACCGGGTGGTCCTGCAAATGCCTGACAGATGGACATCCAATGGATTGCATCGTTGCCGGATATAACTAGGCTAACGTCTTCAATGTTGCGTCGTTGCGTTACTAAGTACGCAAAATCAACTGCTTGACCTTCTATAGTATTGTCGCCGCCGCTATCTCCCCACTCCCAAATATCGCCAGATGGTGCACTTAGACGCACATAGACTTGAGTTTGAGGCATCTCTAATTCACGAAGCACATAACTAAAGTTCCGGGTGCGAACTCCCAAGTCACATACATTTACAATATAGTCATCGTGTAAAAGTTCCACTTCCAATGCATCAGCTACGTCTTGCCCGTGAGCCCAAGTTTCCATATAGCGCGCACTCGCTGACGACCTTGCGCTCATCTCCGGTCCATACCACGCTAAACGCTCTTTAGGATCCATTCTTGAAAAAAGATCAATCAACCTTGACCTTGACGTTTCCCACCAGCCGATCAGCTCAAAAGGGGTCTTATTGCGACCAACCTCTAAGTGAGCGCGTTCATACTCCTCAAAGTCTCCATAGGCACTGGCCACTTGTTGTGAGAAACCGTCTGGATCTATTGCAGACTCCAGAGCACGCTCATCAAAAAAGGCCAAATGGGTTAGCTGATCTCGTATACTCCATCCTGGCGAGGGTGTGGCCTTGTCTAGTCCTTGGTCATCTAAGCTAATAACCAATTCGCGAATCTTGTCGTGCTCGATACGCAACGCATTACAAAGTTCAGCCATAGAAGGTGGAGATACAGTACTCATCTCAACTAAGAATCTTCCTCTAACTCAACCAGTAGTTGAGACGCCTCAACCTGATCTCCAACACCAACTAATATTTCAGCAATCCTTCCAGAAATCGGTGCCTCGACAGAATGTTCCATCTTCATAGCTTCGAGCACCAAAAGCGTGGTTCCAGCTTCAATATGATCTCCGACAGATACGCCAATTCGCACAACAGACCCCGGCATTGGAGAAATTAGAGAACCGGGGTGCTGTTCATCCTCTAACCAAGGGAACTTTGGCAACTCGACAAAGCCGAAAGAGCCAATAGTGCTATTTGTGTAAACTCCGTTTTCGTGAAACTGCACGGAGACTCTGTAGGTAATCCCTTCTATCTCCAAGGTGACGCTTGAACTTGAGCATGAAAGTACCTGGCACGACGAGAATCCAAGTTCGTCAAGATTTACGATTTCAAACCCACTTCTCATCTGCTGATACTTGATGGAAATAACTCGGTCGTCAGAGCCAAAATCGACAGATTGAGGAATTGAGTATGAATTTCGCCATCCAGATCTTGTTTGAGCAAATGCAATAGCCGACTCTCGATTTTTCGCCTGCCGGGCCATTGCTCCAGCAATTGCGCAAATTCCAATAGCATTTGGGTTTTTTGAAGCGCTAAACAAGGTTTCTGGAGTATTTCGTAATAAGAATCCCGTATCGGTCTGGCCTTCTACAAAATCGTTAGATTCCAGTATTGCGATTAGTAAGTCTCTATTGGTTGTCAATCCATTGATTTCGCTACTTCGGAGAGACTTACAGAGCATCTTAGTTGCTTCGCTCCGATTCTTTCCTTGGGAGATTACTTTAGCAATCATTGAATCGTAGTGAGTGCTAACTTCGTTTCCACTTTCAAATCCGGCGTCAACCCTGACCCCGTATGTCGAAGAGAACTGGCTACTCGAAGGAATCTCTAGCTTGTAAAGTTTGCCCGATTGGGGCAGCCAATTATCGTCTGGATTTTCTGCATAGAGGCGAGCTTCAATTGCGTGGCCGTGTTGGAAGGCAGTTCCGACTATATCTTCGATGTGATCGCCTTGGGCTATGTCCAGCTGAATCTCTACCAAATCCAACCCGGTTACCGCCTCTGTAACAGGATGCTCTACTTGCAGACGCGTGTTCATCTCAAGAAAATAAAAATTGCCCTTTTCATCTACAACGAATTCAACTGTACCTACCCCGCTATAGGCAACTGCTTTCGCACAGGCAATTGCGCTTGAACCCATTTCATCCCGCAACTGTGGAAATCGAGCCAGGAATGGAGAAGGGGACTCTTCAATAATTTTCTGATGTCTACGCTGAATCGAGCATTCGCGTTCATAAAGATGCACGGTGTCGCCGTAAAGATCGGCCGCAATTTGTATCTCTATATGACGTGGAGCTATAAGATACTTTTCGATAAAGACAGTTCCGTCACCAAATGCACTTTGCGCTTCGCGCCTAGCAGACTGGGTGGCCTCTTTCAGCTCGTCTTCACGCTCTACTATCCGCATACCTCGTCCTCCCCCACCAGCAGATGCCTTAATGAGCACGGGATAGCCGATCTTTTCGGCAAAGCTCTTTGCCTCACCAAAAGAACTCTTTTCTAATTCAAGAGATTCCAACGTTGGAACTGAATGAAGTCGGGCCAGCTCTTTTGACGCTAGTTTTGAACCCATTGTTTCTATTGCATCGGGACTCGGACCTACAAACACTAATCCGTTTTCTATGCATCGTCTGGCAAATCCCGCGTTTTCTGAAAGAAATCCATAGCCCGGATGGATGCCGTCGCAGTTGGTTTTCTTCGCTGCTTCGATTACTTTATCAATGTCTAGATAGGTCTCAACGGGACTATTACCGCAAAGACGCACTGCTCTATCAGCAGCTGATACATATGGCAACTGTGCATCGGCATCGGAATATAGGCAGACAGTCTCAATTCCTTTCAGACTTGCGCTCCTAATGATGCGATGAGCAATCTCTGCCCGATTTGCTATGAGTAACCTGTCAATAGATCTAGCCAGCACTTAGATCAGCTTTCCAAGTTTATATCTAATCTTATATCTGTAAACCCTGCATTTACTAGAGAAATTACATTCTATAGACACCGTAGCCCCTAGTCCCTGATATTCCAGTTGAATAGACAACCTCTAAGCACATTCCAAGAACTGTTCTAGTATCTCTTGGATCGATGATACCGTCATCATAAAGTCTTCCAGTAATAAATAATGCGGTTGACTCAGATTCTATTTGTGCCTCTACCAAGGCTTTCATTTCACGATCAGCTTCTTCATCAAACTCTCTCCCCTGAGCCTCGGCGGCTTGACGAGAAACGATTGAGAGCACGCCTGCCAGTTGAGCCGAGCCCATAACTGACGATTTAGCATTTGGCCAAGCAAACAAAAATCTCGGATTAAATGCCTTGCCACACATTCCATAGTTGCCCGCCCCATAGGAAGAGCCAATATTAATCGTTAGATGCGGGACTCTAGAGTTTGAAACTGCATTAATCATCTTAGCGCCGTCTTTGATGATTCCACCTTGCTCATACTCTTTACCCACCATATATCCAGTGGTGTTTTGGAGAAATATCAACGGCGTATCGACCTGATTTGCAAGCTGAATAAACTGGGAAGCCTTCTCAGCTTCTTCAGAGAATAAGATTCCTCGATGGTTGGCCAGAACACCTATAGGATAACCGTAAATTGATCCCCATCCGGTAACCAGACTTGTTCCATAGAGCGGCTTGAACTCGTCAAAGTCGGATCCATCCAGTATTCTAGCAAGCACTTCTCTGGGGTCATATGGAATCTTTGCATCAGCTGAGGCAATTCCAAGCAAGTCCTCCTCACTAAAGATTGGATCTTGATAAGATATACCGCGACTCACCATTGGACCGATAACAGGAATTGCACCATATCCACGCGCTGACTTATCACTAATCGCCCTCCAACCCAAGGGCCGATTTAGATTGAGTCGCTTGACGATCTGTCTGCCTAATCTGATACAGTCAAGCTCATCGTTTGCCATATAATCGCATAGTCCAGATACTCTGGCATGCATCTCGGCTCCGCCTAGCTCTTCGTCATCTGACTCTTCACCTGTCGCCATTTTCACCAGTGGCGGTCCTCCCAAGAATACTTTTGCACGTTCTTTGACCATGACAATATAGTCCGACATGCCTGGAATATAGGCTCCTCCGGCGGTAGAGTTTCCAAAAACTAAAGAAATTGTCGGGATTCCCTCGGCAGAAAGCTGCGTCAAATCTCGGAACATTCGACCACCTGGGATGAATATCTCGGCTTGGTTTGGAAGATCTGCCCCGCCAGATTCTACTAGGCTGACTTGGGGGAGCCGATTCTCCCTGGCTATATCTGCCGCTCGATGGGCCTTTCTCATCGTATAAGGATTAGATGCACCGCCCTTGACAGTTGGATCGTTTGCAGATATGACGCATATTGTATTTTCGATAACACCTAAGCCAAAGATCAAACTGGCACCGACGGTAAAACTGGTTCCCCATCCGGCCAGTGGGCATAGCTCTAGGAAGGGAGAGTCTGCGTCGATAAGCAGCTCTATGCGCTCGCGGGCGAGCAGCTTTCCTCGGGCTTTGTGGCGTTGAACGTATTTCTCCCCTCCGCCTTCTCTAGCCACTTTGAGTTCATTATCAAGCTGGTCAATCATGGCAACCATTGCCTTGTAGTTAGCCTGATAGGTCTCCGAATTTGTGTTAACTTTATTGGCTAATTTCACCACATAGGAAGGTTACTAGGTAGTGGTTGGACTTTGCACTATAATTTGGTGAGTTTTTAGTTATGAGCTATCCCCGGCGACCGAACCTTTACTTATCTGAAGAGCATGTTGACCTTCGCACGGTAATTGCCAAATTCGTGGCTAATAAAATACTTCCCAATGTTGAAGGTTGGGAGCACGATAGGAAGATCCCACCGCAGCTTTATGAAGATATGGCCAAAGCTGGATTTTATAGTTTGCGTGCCAGCGAGCCAGGTGAAGATCTGGAACGTAAGTATTTGCCAACCCTTATTCTGTGCGAAGAGCTAGGTAAGTGCAACTCCCTCGGAGTAGCACTTACCATTATGATCTCTATTGACTACGCACTAAGTCTCCTAGATATATACGGCTCAGATTTTCTAAAAGCAACCTTTCTCAAACCAGCACTCAGAGGCAAAGCAATCGGCGCAATTGCTTTGACAGAAGCTGATTGCGGGTCGGATCTAACTCAAATCAACACTCGGGCTACAAAATCAGGAAGTCACTACATAATAAGGGGTTCAAAATCTTTTACCTCAAACGCGCCTATTTCGGACTTTGTAACGGTCTTGGCGCGCACCAGCAATCATGGAGCCCTGGGATTGAGCCTTTTTGTAGTTCCTACCGAACTTGCCGGAGTTAGCATCGGGCCTGCATTGAACAAGCTGGGACTACATCCATCGGCAACTGCAGAGATTTTTTTTGATGATTGTGAAATCCATGATTCCCATCTCTTAGGTCAAAAAGGTCGAGCAATGCAATATTTGATACCTCACTTTTCCTTAGAGCGACTCATAGTCGCGGCCCTTGCGATCGGAGCATGCGAACACCTTATAGAGATGGCGCTTAACTATGGAATGTCAAGAAAAGTGTTCGGCGCGCCGATTCTTGGACACCAAATTTGGAGGCATCGCTTAGCTAACTGGTTAGCCAAACTCGAAGCATTGCGTGGACTGACCTACCAAGCCGCATATTTGCTCGGGATCAAGGACCCAAGTGCACATCAATTTGTTGCAATGGCAAAGCTCCAAAGTGCTCAAGTAGCTCAAGAAATATCGAGAGACATTCTTCAACTACACGGTGCCTATGGTCAGATGCAAGAGTCCCCTATCGAGCGCTACTTCAGGGACTTAGCGGCTTTTTCGGTCGGGGCAGGCACCTCCGAGATTATGTGCGAAATCATAGCCAACAGTTCACTTGAGCGTATTAGTTTCTAACACAACCCGGTTCTTCGTCGGGATGGGAACGCAAGAGCGTTTACTTGTTATCGCAGACTGGATAGAATAAGCAACATGCCAACTGGTCGAAACTTACATCTCGGACCAGCGTCGTGGCCCGTCGCTATCCCTGAGGATGTCGATAGTCCGGCGCTTGAAAAGGCGCGTGGGCACGCTGGCTAGCTAAGCATCGCCATATTCAACTTGCGTGCTAACTCGCCTTCGAGAGAGTTTGCAGTTCACTCCTGTATCTTTGCTTTAGCTTGGTCGAGCGCAGCGATGACTCGTTGTCGGGTGAACGGAGGAGCTAGCGCAAGAAACTCTTCTGATATAAGGGACTCACTACTCGTTGGATGCTCGCCAAGCAGAACAATTATCGGCGTTGTACGAGCCCTAACCTGTAAAGCTAATAAGATGTCTTGGGACTGCGACTTTTCCAAGTCAAATCCGAAGATTATTATATTGGCAAGCGATACTGCACTGCATCTCCCTTCCTCGACAAGCGGACAGTGGGTACGTAACAGATCCTCTGGCCCGTTACATATAACTGATTCATATCCGCTATCTGAGAGCACTTTGCCGATGCTTGAAGCTCTTGCATAGTCGCTATCTTCTATTAAAACTCGAAGATCATCTGAAGATCCGTGCCAAAGAGAATTTCTAATAGACCTGGTGCGCTTAAAAATCACACTGCTCACCCAATGAAATCCAATTGTATTTGATCGGGACGCACCTGGCGATTGCGCCTAACCAAGTTAGTTCCAAAGGAGATTACGCTTTTTGCGTAATGATCTTGTTCGCGTAAACGCTCGGGTAAAGTATTTGTTGCAAGGACTCTAATGCCTAGATCTTCAATCGCACCTTGGAACTCTATGTCTCGCTCATCTAAGACAAATCCATCAATAAACTCCAAGTAGTGCTTTGCAATTCCATATGGCGTGTGTTCAATTCCTTGCGCTTTGCATAGCTTTGAGCGCAACTCAAAGCGCATCTTTTCGGGCGCAGTTGTCGGTACTTGTCCAATTACAACCGGAGTAATTGCGATAACAGGAGCTTGGGTTTGGACTAGACCCTCCTTGAGAGACGAGATGGCAAGCATAGGGCCAATACTTGCTACTGGACTACTTGGTCCAACTATAACAAGGTCAGCATTTTGTAACGACTCGATAACACCAGGTGCTGGTTTAGCACTTTGTGCGCCTTGATAGTTGACTCTCTCAATCTTCGGCAAGCCTCGATGCTCCACAACAAAGTTTTGAAATCCAAGGATACCTTTAGGTGTTTGAATTTCTGTAACTACCTTGTCATTGCTCATAGGTATTACTATCCATTGTGACTTGGAATGTCTCATGCGCTTAGAGGTTGAATCTGAAAGTGTCTGCCTTCTCATAAGATCTCTCGTGCGAAGACAGTGGGTGACAAAATCCCGATCCCCGATATTGAACCACTTCAAGCTACCCCATGGCATTAGGTGTTCTATAATAAATGTATCGCCTTCGATGCCATACCCACGTTCAAAGTCAAACTGTTTTTGCAGCGCGTAAATAACAGAATCCAAATCTGGGCTTACTCTCAAGCCATTTATTATCGCATCATCACCTGTATTTACAATGCAGCAAGCTCCATCCAATACGAGATCCATCGAACTCACGAATCTCGCCCCTCCAAAACCCCCAGAAAGTATTGTGACTTTAGGGTCGAGCAACCCTTTGAGATCGAGTAATCCCTTGGCCTCTGTTGGTCCGAGTGACCCCTTAGGCTCTGTTGGCTCTAGCGAATTCCCACCCAAGAGCACGAACTAATTCCTTACCAGATTGTCTTGAAGTCCGATTTGATCCGGTACATAAGCGCACCCGGGATCCTCACCAAGATAGTCATTGCCTGATGCCCAAGCTCTTGCTCTACTTCCACCACAGATGGTGCGATACTCGCAACTACCGCATTTGCCTTTCAGCAATGTTCTATCTCTCAACGATCTGAAAAGTTCAGACTTTTGATAGATCTCGGCGAGGGAATGTTCACGCACATTTCCCGCGTTCACCTGCAAGAAACCCGATGGATAGACGTCGCCAACATGGGAGATAAAACAGAATCCATCGCCATCTCTTACCGCAGGAGTCTGCTTAGCAACTGAGTTTCCTAGGGGATCTCTTGCGCCCATTGTCTGCAAGTCAGCTGTGCTAGGTGCAAGGCCGGCGCTTGAACCGGCGCTTGAACCGGCGCTTGAACCGGCGCTTGTTTGCTCAATTACGCGCTTGAAAAATGGAGCCTCTATTACACGTGTTCGAAAAGGAAAACTTGTAGTTGCAAGCCAGGAAAGTACACGCTCATTTTCATAGGCATCAGGAATTTCAAGGTCTTGTGCGCGCCCAGTTGGAATTAGGAAAAATAAACTCCAGGACCAAATTGAAATTCCAAGTGACGCAAGCAGCTCAGAGATCTCAGGCAACTGAGCAATGCTATCTTTTGTCACTGTAGTACCAACTTGAAGCGCTAAGCCACTTTGTGAAACCCACTTTAGTACGTTCACCGTGCGCTCAAAGGAACCTCTAACTCCTCTAAAGCCATCATGGCTTACGGAAGTCGCACCATCCAACGAAATATGAACGGTATGTGCTCCGCTTCGTGCAACCCGGTCTAGTGCAACTTGAGTCAGTCGTCCTGTAACGCTTGGCGAAAAGCCAACGTGTAAATTCATTGACGATGCTCTTTCAATCAAGCTATATATGTCAGGTCTGGCCAATGGATCGCCACCGGTGATTACAAAAATCTTCGTGCCCATCCGACTTGCTTGATCTATTAGATCTTTACCTTCTTTAGTTGTTAGTTCGTTATCATCTCGTCTTAGCTGCGCGGTCGCACGGCAGTGTTGACACCGAAGCGGACAGGACCTGGTCGCCTCCCAAGCAAGCGTTAGTGGAGCGTAATCATATCCATGATGTTGATGGGTCGAGTGAAATTGCATATACCTTTTACTTAACCACTGAGAGTATCTAACTTCTAGGGGCTTTAGACCCTGGCGAAATGACGCTTGACTTGCAATGATCAAGTGTAAGGAAAACGATTCGAAAGGGGGGTCGGTGTACCAAGATATAAGCAGTGATTACACTAAAGAACATGAGGAGATCCGTGCAATGGTCCACGCGTTCTCAAAGGATGTCTTGCGGCCAAAAAGCCTACAGCTCGATGCACTAACTCCTTCGCAGGCCATTGAAGATGATTCGCCTTTATGGGAAGTCTTCCGAGGTTGGTATCAACTCGAGCAACACTGCGCTTCACTGCCGAACCAATTTGGAGGAGCTAACTTAGATCCGCTTTCCCAATGTATTATTTTTGAAGAGCTAGGTTGGGGCGCTTCTGATCTCGCAATAAGTCTAGGGGTCGCATCATTCCCGTTTCTCTTTCTCTCCCTTTTGGCTGCGGATCCTAGCATGAAGAATCTAGTTGATGAGATAGTGGGACCTTTTGCGAAAGACAGGGAAGGCAAGACAATTGGTTGCTGGGCTATTACAGAACCTAATCACGGCTCCGACGAACTTGGAGTAGGTATAGATACATTTTCCCAACCATCGACCGCGGGCAACTGCAGGGCAACCTTTGAAAAAGACCATTGGACTATTACTGGTCAGAAATCAGCGTGGGTATCAAATGGCACGATTGCCAGTCACGCACTTTTGTTTTGCACCATTGAGCCAAGTCATGGAATGGAGGGAGGCGGGATAGCTATAGTGCCGCTAAACCTGCCAGGAGTCAAAAAGGGCGCCCCCTTAGATAAGATCGGTCAGCGAGCCTTAAACCAAGGTGAGATCCACTTTGATTCGGTAGAGATTCCCCAACAAAACATGATTGTTGGCGAGGGGGCCTATTCAACAATGCTAAATGCAACGCTAGCGACCGCTAACTCAGCTATGGCATTAGTATTCACTGGGCTAGCGCGGGCAGCTTTTGAGGAAGCCCTTGAGTATGCTAAAGAGCGCATTCAAGGTGGCAAGCCTATCGCAGAGCATCAAATGATCCAACAAAAGCTTTTTGCGATGTTTACTCAAATCGAACAGAGTCGTTCACTATCTAGGCTCGTATTCATCCATAATGCCAAGCTCGGGATTCCAGTTCTTCCCTTCTCTATTGCTGCCAAGGTATCTGCAACAAGGTGCGCCTTTAACGTAGCAAGTGAAGCTATTCAAATTTTCGGAGGAATAGGACTTACGAAAGGCACTTTGGTAGAGAAATTCTTCCGGGATGCTCGGGCCTCTCTTATTGAGGATGGCGTAAACGAGTTTCTTGAACTGGTAGGTGCCAAAGAACTTATCAATACCTATAACCCAAATTGACTTCTTAGACAGGGCTAACAAAAATGAGTGATAGAAAAATGGGAATAGTCGAGCAGCTTATTCGCTCTCGAACCTCCCTTCATCCTGACGATATCTGGTTGAAATGGGAGGATTCTACGTTTACCTGGCAAGAAGTTCTCTCCTACTGTCAGCGGATAGCAAATGGACTCATTGAATTAGGTGCGGTGCCAGGAGACATAGTTGGGATCATCTGTAGAAATCGTCCAGAGTTTCTTTGGGCACACTTTGGTGCAAGTTTCATGGGCGTGAAATCTGTTCCGATAAATATCTCGCAACGTGGGAACGCTCTTACGCATATTCTGAACGATTCGGCTGCCAAGTTTATTATAGTCGAACGGGAACTTCTCCCCGACCTAAGCCAGTTGTTAGAGAGTAGTCCAAGTGTTACTAAGATAATTGTTATCGACTGCGACGAGAAGCAGGGGAAATACTATTCATTTGAGGAACTCTATGACGCACCAGACTGCGAACCTCAAGTACAAGTAGAAAATGCGGTCGGTGCCGCAGGGATGCTCTACACTTCAGGAACGACAGGCCCTCCTAAAGGGGTAGTCTCAGATAGGGTTGATGGAAGTGGCTTTTTGCCTATCCTTACAGCGATGGGAGTTTCAGCTGGTGAAACCATGTACTGCGCACTGCCGCTCTTCCACGGAAACGGACTGCTCATCTCGACTCTTGGGTCCATGGTACTTGATGCAAAACTAGCACTAAGTTCAAAGTTCAGTGCATCAAGGTTTTTTGAAGAGGCGTCGAAATTTGAGGCTGTTGAGTTTAACGCTCTTGGCGCAATGATATCAATACTACTTTCACGTCCGGTTAGCTCATCTGATCGCGAACATAAGATCAGAACAGTTTTATCAGCTGGATGCCCGCCTAATAGATGGAGGGAGTTTGAAGAGCGATTTGGGGTTAAACTAGTTGAGTTTTATGGAATGGTAGATGCCCCAGGTCTCTTGCTCAACCAAGATGGGAAAATTGGTTCTATGGGAAAGCCTGTCGGCGGATGTGAGTTTGAAGTTTTTGATGACGCTGACAAGCCACTCCCCCCAGGTCAAGTCGGTGAACTAGTCTTTCGCACTCCCCTGGGTGCATCGACCTCCTATCATAACAATCCCGAAGCGACTAACTCTGCCTGGAGGGATGGTTGGTTCCATACGGGAGATTCCGCTGAAAAAGATGATGAAGGATACTTTTACTTCAAAGGTAGAAAGAAGGAGTCAATACGACGTTTAGGCGAGAATATATCGCCCTGGGAAATTGAGTCGGTAGTCAATGCTCACCCCGAGGTACTCGAAAGTGCAGCACATGCCGTTCCTAGCGAATTGGGTGAAGATGAAGTAAAGCTTTGTGTAGTACTCGATAAGGATTCAAGCCTTACTCATTCCGAACTATTTCAATACTGCCAAGGCAAGATGGCGTCGTACTGCGTACCTCGATATATCGAGTTCGTAGATGCTATTCCTAAGACTGAGACCCTCAAGATCCAGTATCAAAAACTTCGTAGTACTCCCTTTACTCCAAATACGTGGGACCACCTTGGAAACAGGGAGGCTGACAGTAATTCTACAAACTCTTATGCAACACTTAGGAAAGGAAGCTCAAATGCGTGACACTTATATAGCTGGGGTCGGTATGAAAGGAAGCTCAAATGCGTGACACTTATATAGCTGGGGTCGGTATGACCCGTTTTGGGAAGTATCCTGAAGCCAATATTCGCACATTGGCAGAAGAAGCAGTTAGCGAAGCCCTAAAGGATGCAAATGTAGAGGCAAAGGACATTCAAAGTGTTTTCTTCTCAAATGGTGCCGCTGGAATTCTTACTGGCCAAGAGATGATCCGAGGCCAAGTAGCACTTCGCAATACTGGGCTACTGGGAAAGCCCATTATCAACGTCGAAAACGCCTGCGCATCGGCCTCGACGGCGCTATATCTCGCTAGGCTTGCAGTTGCCTCAGAGCAAGTTGATGTAGCTATGGCTATCGGTTCTGAAAAACTTACCCACATTGATAAGTCAAAGTCCTATGGGGCACTGGGTGCCGCGGTTGACCTCCTGCTTTTTGGGGATTTGATAAAGTCACTTTCCAAGAAAAGTGATGAAGCTAAAGTACAGGATCCAAATAAGAATGGGTCAACTGAAAAGGGGGGCGGTTCTGATTCGGGGGGCGGTTCTGGTTCGGGGGGCGGTTCTGGTTCGGGGGGCGGTTCTGGTTCGGGGGGCGGGGGGCATTCGCCTTTCATGGATATCTATGCAGCCTGGGCAAGAGAGTACATGAATAGATCTGGAGCCACGAAAGAGGACTTTGCCCGAGTCGCCGTCAAGAGCCACTACAATGCGTCTCTAAATCCGAAAGCACAGTACCAGAATATTGTAACACTTGAAGAGGTACTAAATTCACGCGCGATTTCGGACCCCTTGACGATGCTCATGTGTGCTCCCATTGGTGATGGAGCAGCATGCGTTATTGTAGCCTCAAATAAATGGATGCAATCAAAAGGATTACCTCTTGTAAAGATACGCTCAAGTATTGTTATCTCTGGTACCGATAGACAAATAAACGAGTCCGGTGTTACGGTAAAAGCCTCAGCTCTGGCCTACGAGGAAGCTGGAATATCTCCTCAAGACATTGACGTTGTAGAACTCCATGATGCAGCAGCTCCTGCCGAGCTTATAACTTATGAAGAGCTTGGGCTTTGTGCTGAAGGCGACGGAGTGAAACTGCTAACATCAGGTGATACTTCACTTGGGGGACGAATCCCAGTCAATACAAGTGGTGGACTGCTCTCCAAGGGACATCCCATAGGGGCAACTGGTTGCGCTCAGATAGTCGAATTAGCCGATCAACTTAGAGGTCGGGCCAAAGATAGACAAGTGGAGAATGCGAAAGTAGCATTAGCCGAAAATGGAGGTGGTTTTCTTGGGACTGATGCAGCTGCAATGGCAATTACAATTCTTTCCAAGTAACAACTCTGCAAAGGAGGCATAGAGATGGAGTTCAAACGGGTTGTAGGCACAAGGCGTAGTGTCAGATGGCTCAAACCCTGGAGACAGGTTGAGCGCGAGAAAATTCAAGTAATGCTCGAAGCAGCTAACCGAGCTTCTCGATCTATGAACGCAGATTATCCTAGGGCTTTAGTAGTCAATCGGGATCAAGTCAGCTCCGAAATCCGTGAATCTCTTCGCAATCCAACTACATCAGTAGAGCTGGATCTAGCCCCAACTTATATCTTTTGGTACTTTGACCTTGGCTATGTCGATGGTGTCCAAGACAGGCTCAAGGAATTAGTAGATCAACATGCCCTTAGTCCATCACATGGATGGTCTCACGCTTATGTCGATTCCTTTTTGTGGCCTCAAGTTCTAAAGCCAATTGCAGATAACATGATGGCATTAATGTTCATGGGGGCTACCGAAACAGGAATTGCAATTTGTAACTCCCTCAATGCTGCAGTTGACCAAGGTTTAGGCACCTGTCTACATGCCTTTACAGCTCCAGAAAAAGTCAAACAAGCCTTCGGTGTACCAGATACCTGGATTCCAGTTTGGCTTCAGCTTGTAGGGTACCCTCTCGAAGAGCCGGAGGCAGGAGGTCAACGGCCACGACGACCTTTGAACAAACTATTTTTCGAGGGTAACTGTGATACTCCCTGGGAAGAGGACCTTGAAGTTACCGAATCCCTCAAACAAGATGGGATGATTCAGGCACCCGGACCATTCTCCTACCGGGAAGAGGAAGTTAGAATGCTTTCGCAAATGTTTGGTCTGCCTCGATGAGTGCAACTAAGAAATCCCATCCGTATTTTGAGTATGACAGCGTAAAGATTTGGATTGCTGGAGCGAAATACCCAGTTGATGCGACTAATACTCAAGAATCGACTCTAGAGTTGCTTGAGAAATTCTGCGTGGCACAGGGCAAGAATCCAGATGAATTAGTTCAGTCATGTTTGCGAACTACTTCCGCAGGGGATCTTACCATTAGCGCAAAAGCTCGGCGTGAGATAGATGCTTCCATAGATAGTTTTGTCACTGAAAATGGATACTCTGGTCATCAGGCAATTATGCTAGGTAATCAGATTCGAGAGTTTCTGATTCACAATGGAGTTTTCATGCAAGGAAAGGTTTCTTTCCGTAATTAGCCAAGCTAGTGATAATCCCGTTTACGGTGGCTGGGTCGCTATGGCTCGGTGTTTTTTCTATGGTGCCTTCGAAAGAGGCGACCGGTAAAAGCCATCCATACAATCACTCCAACAGCCAGAACCATTCCTGCGATCCAGACGTCCGCCATAACGCTCGACTGTCCACTTGCAAAAACTTGAGTTGGAACATAAATGTGCTTCATTGTGCCAGCAACACCTTAGATAGAAAGTCGTGCTTCATTATGGTTCATTGCGGTTCATTGTGCCAGCAATACTCCTAGAAAAAGGGCAGCCAGGGCTGAAAGCGAAGTTAACGCTCCCCACAGCGCTAAGGTAGTTTTGTGCTTTGCCCTCGTATGAAAGAAAGCTGCTGCTCCAGATAGAGCCACAACTGCAAGTTTGATATCTAAGGTTCCATTCCACTTACCGCTTTGATGGGCTGGGTTCGAGGCAATAACATTCCAGATTCCTGTAACGATAAGGACCCCGTAAGCAGGCCATGACAGCTGGGCAAATCGACGTGCGACAACCCTTGTGGCATCGGGAGAAAATCCCTTGACTACCGAAACCAACCCAGCCAGTGTAAATTGGCCACCTACCCAAATTGTAGCTGCAACAATGTGCAAGAACATTCTTAGCGTTTCCCAGCCCGGAGCAATCATTACCCGCACTAACTTAGTAGGAAGTATAAGATAATGGAAAATTCACCTTGGAACCCAACTGGAGAGCCTGTAAGCCTCGTGGGATCCGGTGGCAATGTTACTCTTGTGGAAGGACGCTGCTTTTGCCTATCTTCCTCCAATGGTGACATTATTTACGGTCGTCCCGAAGGTCTGTTTCTGCTCGATACTAGACTTATTTCTCGATTTCAACTATCAATCGGAGGTGATTTTCCCGAGCCTCTGTCAACTTCACCAGCCACTCCTTCAATAACCACTTTCACTTCAAGGGCCCGACCGGCTCCCGGTCTTGCAGACTCATCTTTATTGATTTCGAGATCTCGCTACGTCGGGCAGGGAATGAGGGAGGATATCGTCATACGAAATTTCTCTCTTGATACAATTTCAACGAATGTTCTAATAGACCTACAATCGGATTTCGCTGACCTTTTTGCCGTCAAGGATGGTCGAACTTCTCGACTAGATCGCTCTCAGAAGGACCGTCCAATATTTTCAGAAAGTGACATCGAAGTAATCTTCCCCCACACTCGCGCATCTACAAAGGCGCAGGTTTCCACTACATTTAGTCTATCTCCAACGTCTGTAAAAGTTGACAAATATCATGGTAGTCACAACTGTGCCCTTGAATGGGAGATTGATATTCCAGCACATGGTGAATGGTCGCTTTGTATGCAGATATCGCTTTCGGTAGATGGAAATACAATTGAACCGCGATATAAGTGTGGAGAGCTAATTTCAAAATCATACTCCTTCACTCAACTAAAGAAATGGCGTCATGAAGTTCCTGTACTTTCGACTAGCTATTTTCCTCTGCAAAGTACAGTCGCTCAAGCTTTGGAGGATATTGGATCTCTTAGGATTTTTGACCCAGACTACCCGGACCAACCGGTTGTTGCTGCCGGAGCCCCTTGGTTCATGACCCTTTTTGGTCGCGACTCATTGATCTCTGCATGGATGTCCCTAACGGTAGATCCTGATTTAGCTCGTGGCGTCCTAAATAGTCTTTCTAGGATGCAAGGTACCAAGGTCAATCCCATAACCGAGGAGGAACCCGGACGTATTTTACACGAGGTAAGATTCGACAAGTCACTTTCACCTTCTTTGGCTGATAGCTCGGTATACTTCGGCTCTATTGATTCAACTCCACTTTTTGTAATGTTGCTTGGAGAACTAAGGCGTTGGAGTTTGGCTAGAGAGGATGTGGACAGATTGATGCCCGCAGCTGATAGGGCTTTAGATTGGATAGTCAACTATGGAGACCGAGATGGGGACGGATACGTCGAATATCAACGCTCTAGCGAGTCCGGTCTAGCCAACCAAGGTTGGAAGGATTCCTGGGACTCAATTTCCTTTGCCGACGGGAGACTTGCGGAGGCCCCAATCGCTTTGGCGGAAGTTCAAGGCTATGTTTATGCTGCCTATCGAGCGCGAGCTTACTTTGCCAGAGAGTCGGGAGATAAAGATATTGATATTATTTACACTCGCAAAGCAAATGATTTGCGCAAGGCCTTCAATCGCGATTTCTGGTTAGACGATAAGGGCTATTTCGCCATCGGATTGGACAAAAATAAAGTACCAATAGACAGTCTGGCTTCAAATATGGGGCACTGCCTTCTCACTGGAATAATTGACACCGATAAAGCTTCTAAAGTAGTTAGTGCCTTGATGTCTGAAGAGATGTTTTCAGGCTGGGGTGTTCGTACATTAGCTACCTCGATGGCTCGCTATAATCCAATTAGCTACCATAATGGTTCTGTATGGCCACACGATTCAACCATGATTGCAGCTGGTATGGTCAGATACGGTTACGTCGAGCAAGCTCACAAAATTATCCTGGGGCTGCTTGACGTAGCTTCCCACTATCGCGGAAGGCTTCCCGAACTATTTGGAGGTATTTCACGAGCCGAACTTTCTACGCCGTTATCCTATCCAACCTCATGTTCACCTCAGGCATGGGCTGCTGCTTCACCTCTACTCATGCTACGGACTCTCTTGAGGTTTGATCCATGGATTCCATTTGGTAGGCTCTGGATATCTCCACAGCTCCCATCGGAAATCTCGCGCTTAGAGATTCAAGGTATTCCAATTGCACATCAACGGCTGTCTATTTCTTATAGCTTGGAAGATGGTTTGGAAGTCAAAGGTGCTACACCTGGCATCGAGATACTTACTGAGGCACGACCTCCACTCGGTGGCGGGAATATCGCTGATCGGGGTTAGCGAGTTTCACGTCGTTGATCGGTTTTAGCGACTCTCATATCATTGGTCGGGGCTAGGGGCCTCAATATCATTGATCGGGGCTATGGGCTTCTTTTGCCTTATCTATCGTATAATATTACATATAAATGAACAAATAAACTGGTCCTTACCTACCACTTTAGGATATTTATACAAGTTAACGTAAATCTATTTATTTCAAAAATATCCTTCACAATACGTAGTCATAGATTTACAATTAACTTAGTAGCGGTTGGCAATGGGGCCAGCCACTCATATGGAGATATGAAAGGAGCGAAGATGTATTTCTTTACCGTATTTCTCCTCTTTGCATTTGGGACAATGGCATTGACCATGACGTTCCATCATCTATTCAAGATCCATCGCGATAGGTGGACCATGACGAGTTGCTTAACTGGAGTAGCAATGGCTTGGCTGGCAAATTTCAGCATGTGGCCAGCATTCCATGTAGCTATTCGTTATGGTTGGGTTGGTACAACCCTAACCGGCTTTGCGTTGGCAGGTACGGCGCTATTGCTCCATACCTTCCTCGGATTCTTCTCTGGACTCGATCGGAAGCTTCATGATCAAGCAGAAGTAATGGAGACCCATGAGCTGAGGAAAGTAGCCTAGCTTTAGCAAACATCTTTGCATAAAGATAGTTGGTAGCCCACGAATCAAAGGAGATTCGTGGGCTACTTAATTTAATGCTCGTCAGGCTTGTGGGCCACGAATAGCTTCGTGGGCTATTTTATATAATGCGCACCAGGACCCGCGGGCGAAGCTCGCAAGAGCTCTATGTACGCTAGTATGATCTTGTTATGAAATTCTTTCGGAAACTCTTCAAACCATTGATAGCTCTTCTTTCGATTGCTGGAGCAATGGCTGGTATATGGTGGTTTGCCTTCAAACCCGCCAAGAAAGATGATTAGTGGCTTTGGACTGGCATCTTCTCGTAAACATAGATGAGTAGTGGCTTTGGGCTGGCACCTTCTCGTAAACATAGATGAGTAGCGGCTTTGGGCTGGCACCCCCGCCCAAGCTCGGTAAAACTCCTTTTCGCGCAGATGAGTTTTCTGACGATATCGTACTTGTAACCGGCGGGGGTACCGGACTGGGCAAGGCCATAGCTCTGGAATTTGGACGAATAGGTGCGAAAGTGTGCATCGCATCAAGAAGTAGTGATCATATAGAGTCAGGGTTGAAGTATCTGCAAGAGTATGGCGTCACGGCCAGAGGCTACACTCTCGATATCCGCAGTGAGCAATCAGTCCGAGATACTTTCGCCAAGATTTCTTCTGAAATTGGCTTTCCAAACATCTTGGTTAATAATGCCGCGGGAAATTTTCCAGTCGCAGCCGAGGAGCTTACCCCAAATGGATTTCGAAGCGTCGTAGACATTGTACTCAATGGGACTTTTCTCTGTTCACGAGAGATTGCGCGTTATCACATTGGCCACAAGAGTAGAGCATGTATCCTCAATATCGGTGCATCCTATTCGTGGACTGGAGGTCCAGGATTCGTTCATAGCGCATCGGCCAAGGCGGGCGTCAAAGCCATGACAGAAACATTAGCTGTTGAATGGGCCCCTTATGGAATAAGAGTTAATAGCTTAGTACCTGGGCTCTTTCCTCACGAGGATGAGACGTCTCATATCAAGGCAACTCCCGGTAGACTAGACAGTGATAACTTGCGTGCCCCAGCCCTAAGAGCTGGGGCACCTCGCGAATTGGGATGGGCAGCCGCCTTTTTATGCTCCCGCTACGCTTCCTATATTACAGGCCACACTATGGTAGTCGACGGCGCTAATTGGCAGAGGCGCTTTATGACCCAACCCGAGTTTATATCGGTCCGAGATCAACTTGGTCTCGGGGACTTCCAGGAGAGCTGAACGAGGCCCCTACAAAAAGGCTAGCATTTAAAAAGATAGCACGCTAGGATTAGTAGTAGATCCATGGATTGAGCGTTAACGCAAGGAGATAGACATGGCAAAGGAAGCCAGAACGAAACCTAACAATGCAAGAGAATGGCTCTGCGGGTGTGGGCAGCACCCAAAGGGTGATCGCTTCTTTTGCGCAGGGCACGACCGCTTTGCAGAAACTGCAATTATGAAGATGTTCTACGGTTCGGTTGAGGCACTCATGGCAAAACATGGGTTTGGCACCAATGGGAAAACCTTCGAAAAGTCTTTAGTGATTGGAAAGTTACAGATGGTGCAAGCGCATATGACGCCACCTATGCAATTCTAGCATCAAGCTTGCACGCCCCACTACTTACCCTCGATAATCAGGTCAATAGGGCTGCTAAGAAATCTGGGTTAAACGTTCTGATCAAAGCCTAGCGGCGAATGCCTTTTTGTTTTATAGTGCCCCAAGATAAGACAATGCTCTTAGTTTTCATCTCCATTGTTCATCATGCGTTGTGAAAACACATAACTTTGAGCGATCTTTTCGCGCCTGAGAGTACTAACAACGTCAGGATTACCTAGAGCTTGAATATTTTCTCGAATCATTCTCACGGCCAGCGCGGGACGACTAGCTATCAATGTGGCCATTTCAATCACACTTTCATCTAGCTGATCATCAGCTACAACTCTTGTGACGATTCCAAACTCTAGAGCTTGCTTGGCCGTAATGCGGCGACCCGTCAAAGCTAAATCAAGAGCAAGCGATACTCCCCCGATCTGAAAGAGTCTTGCAACTCCCCCTGAGTCAGTAATCACGCCGTGCTCCAGCTCAGGTAGTGCCATAGTGGCTGATTCTCCTGCTACGCGAATATCACAAAGTAGCGCACGCTCAAACTGACCACCAAGCACCCAGCCTTTTAGAGCACAAATAATTGGCACCGGAAATTCGTAAAGGAGTGTTGTCCAATAATGGCCGCGTTCAATAACGTCTAAATCACTTACTCCAGGCTTTCGAACTCCCAAATCTGCTAAGTCCCGTCCAGAAGAGAACGACCTTCCATTCCCCCGCCATATTACAACCCTTAGCTCCTTATTGGTTCGCAAACGTTCTAAGATACCAAAGAATTCTTCATCCATTTTATCGCCCATCGCATTATGTCGCTCTGGGTTATTCAAGGAGATAATTGCTATTGAATCAACGATCTCTAGTTCTACTAGTGACATGTGAAACTCCCCGCCCTTACAGAAGGGGGTTGCGGCCGCTCTTGGGTCAACAGACTTAGGAGAGTCTCTCGACAATCATTGCCATTCCTTGGCCGCCTCCGACACACATGGTCTCTAGTCCAAAAGTCTTATCTTCGTCTTCAAGTGCATTAAGCAAAGTGGTCATAATTCTGGCACCAGTCATTCCAAAGGGATGTCCGAGTGCGATCGCCCCACCTTTGACGTTTAGCTTCTCCCATTCAATTCCCAAATGTCTCGCCGAAGGAATTACTTGAGCTGCAAAAGCCTCATTGATCTCGACAAGATCAATATCATCAATAGTCATTCGTGCTCTCTTGAGGGCTTGGCGGCTTGCCTCAATTGGTCCTAGCCCCATTATCTCCGGATTGAGGGCCGATACACCCGACGATACTATTCTTGCCAAAGGAGTAATCCCAAGCTCACGCGCCTTCGTGTCCGACATTACAATTACGCAAGCGGCACCATCGTTTAGCGGACAAGAATTCCCAGCTGTTACCGTACCCCCCTCTCTGAACGCTGGCTTTAGATTAGCAAGCGCCTCAATCGTTGTCCCGGGTCGAGGCCCATCATCCTTCGTGATAACCGTGCCATCAGGCAGGGTCACAGCAATTATCTCACGCTCAAAAAACCCATTTTCTTGCGAAGCCACTGCCCTATTCTGAGATAGACAGGCGAACTCATCCATCTCTTGCCTAGCGACCTTCTCATATTCAGCAACGTTCTCTGCAGTCTGTCCCATCGCGATATAGACATCCGCCAATCCTTTCGGTTCAACCCAAGCATCACCGGACTTCTCTGATCTAAGTTGTGTTCTTGCAACTGCATCTCCAAACAGTGGATTCTGTGGTCCGCTATCGGCCATTCCGAATTGGAAGCGGCTTACCGTTTCAACTCCTGCTGCGATAAAAGCGTCACCTTCTCCAGCCTTTATCGCATGGGCTGCCATTCGAATTGTTTGAAGGGAAGAAGAGCAGTATCTGTTGACAGTGACACCCGGTACCTGAGGGAGTCCGGCTAGGATAGCAGCTACCCGTGCAATATTTACCCCAGCTTCTCCGGCGGGTTGGCCACATCCCAACATCAGATCATCAATTTGATTTGGATCAAGCTGTGGTACTTTTGAAATAACATGAGAAATGGCCAGTGCGGCTAAATCGTCCGGGCGCATATCAACCAGAGATCCTTTGAATGCTCTTCCAATCGGAGTGCGTCCCGTGGCTACGATAACTGCTTCAGGCATTGAAGTCCTTTCCTATTTTTTCCAACTACTAATAACACTGAATATTTTCAAATAACTAGACAATTGTCCAGTATCTATCCATGAGCTACTCGGACCTTCAAGGGCCGACTTTCCGGCACGTTTGGTAAAATCCAAGCAAAAAGGTTCTAACATAGATTCCTAGCTGTGCGCCAAAAACCCTTAGATAATTGAGGGAACCATCGTTTCGATGAGATGAGGCCCTGGTTCACTAAATGCTTTGCCTATCTCCTTTACAAGTGCCTCAGCCCTATCAACCCTTACCGAAGGAATTCCCATTGATTGGCCCAAGGCTACAAAGTTTATATCTGGATCTGATATATCCAGCATTCTCTTGGCAGCTGGTCCAGGTTCTTGAGCTCCGACTCGATTTAGTTCCATATTGAGGACAGCATAGGAACCATTGTTGAGAATTATATTTGTAACATTAAGTCCCTCTCTAGCTTGGGTCCAGAGTGACTGAATTGTATACATTGAGCTTCCGTCTGACTCCAAACACAATACTGGCCTATCTGGGGCAGCCATCGCAGCCCCAACACCGACCGGGAGACCTTGGCCTATTGCCCCGCCGGTCAAGGTAAGAACCGTATGCTCAGGGCAATTGACAGTGGCTGAAGCTACAAAAAGACCTGAAGTATTAGATTCATCAGAGATAATTGCTCCTTCGGGAAGTGTCGCTCCAATGACTTGTGCAAATAGTTCTGCATTCAAATCCCCGCTAATCTGAGTAGGCGATGGAAGCTCAGGGCCCTTCGATGGATTTCCCAACAACCCATTCTCAGGGGACCGGCTAGAATTTATCGAATCTAGCAATGCCTCAAGTGATTGTTGAGTTGGCAGACCTGGAGGAACCACCTCAATTAGACTGCAAGTCTCTGGCACCAAGTAACTTTGCTTACCTGGATAAGCAAAAAACGAAACTGGGGCTTTAGCTCCAATAACGATAAGATTATCCACGCCACTAAGCTGTAGCTCCATGAATTCGGCCAGATAGCCAAGTCTTTCGACTCCTGGAATTGATCCCCCACGTTCTAGCTTGGCGGGAAAGGTCTCGCAAAGTAACTTTGCTCCGGTTAGGGCTGAAATTCTCTTTGCTAGTACTAAGTTGGCCTTTGTCAAAGCATTTGATCCCAACAACAAGGCATTCGACCGAGATGACGCCAATGCCTTAGCCGCTTGGTCAATTGCATCAGCTTCTATAAAGTTCGGTGAAGGTCTTGACCAGCCACCAAGAGGTTCGGCTCCATCATTCCAAGAAGTATCAGCTGGTAGAATCAAAGACGCTACAGTTCCTGGTGGGCCATAGGAAGCATTGACTGCATCGAGTACATCGTTGCCCAAGTTCACAGTATTAGTCGCCGAACGCGTCCATCCCGAGACAGCTCTGGCAATGGATGCAATATCGGAAGCTAGAGGTGGATCGTATTGGGTATGATAAGTTGCATGGTCTCCAACGATATTTACGATTGGGGTAAATGCTCTTTTTGCATTATGCAGATTAGCAACTCCGTTACCTAGCCCTGATCCAAGATGCAATAATGTTGCAGCAGGCTTTCCTGCAATGCGCCCATATCCGTCGGCAGCTCCTGTGACAACCCCTTCAAAGAGGGCCAGTACACCCTTTACTTGTGGAACATCATCAAGAGCAGCAACAAAGTGCATCTCTGAAGTCCCGGGGTTAGTGAAGCAAACTTCTATTCCACAGTTGTAAAGGGTACGTATTAGTGCCTGGGCTCCGTTCATTGCGATCTTACCTCGTCTCTCTTAAGCTCGTCGTTGCAGTTTTCATCTTTAGAATATGGCCCCCGGATTCAAAAGTCCCTTTGGATCGAATGCCGTCTTGATAGAGCGCATAAGCTCAATCTTATTAGGATCTTCTAGCTCCAAAAAATAAGCCCTCTTCTCTCTGCCAATACCATGTTCGGCTGACACCGCTCCTCCTAGGGCGATACCACAGGAAAGTACTTGCTCCATTGCTTGATGCAATCGATCAGAATCATTTTGGAAAATCGAAAGATGAACATTTCCATCACCTACATGTCCACAACCTGCAATCCACGACTGAGTTGCCTGGGCTATTGACGATACTGAATTCATATACTCAGGCAGTTTTGATCTTGGCACCACAATATCCAAAATATCATTTGCTCCATGCGCTTTAGCGACCCAGAATGCCTTCTCTCTTGCATCAATCAATTTAGCTGACGTGGAAGGAGGCAATATGTATATATCCATCGCACCTAGTTCATCCACTAAAGCTGCTAGCCCTTCGATGTCTTCATCAATTCTACTTTCATTGTCGCCTTCAATTACGATCAATAGGTATGCTAAGGCCTTATCTTGGATTTCTTGAGCAATTCCAAGATCCAATCCAACGTTTTGAGTTGTAGCTACAATGGCAATTGCGTCGATATACTCTAAAATAAGCGGATCTGCTCCGCTAGACACTATCTTCGGAACTGCATTTGTAATCTGATCTAGTGTCTCAAACGGAGCTAACACAGTTGCCGTAAACTTCGGACGTGGATAGAGCTTTACGATAATCTCAGTAACTAAGCCCAAAGTACCTTCAGAACCAATTATAAGCTGAGTAAGATCGTATCCAGATGAACACTTGACAAACTTTCCGCCTGTCTTCAATTTAGTTCCGTTGGCCAGAACTACTTCCAGTCCAAGAACTTGATTCCTGGTAACTCCATATTTAATAGCCCTCATCCCTCCAGCGTTAGTGGCAACATTGCCACCTATTGAAGCACTAAGTTCGCCTGGAAAAATTGGATAGACAAGTCCAAAAGGCTCAAGAGCTTCATCAAGTTGATGTAAGGTAACGCCAGGTTGCACTGTAGCTGTTTGATTTTCAGTATCTATCTCTACTATTTCATTCATCTTGGAAAAGCTAAGGATAATAGAATCTGATGAAGCTACACACCCACCACACATCCCGGTTCCGCTGCCTCGCGCAGTAATTGCAATAGTATTTTCCTGAGCAAACTGTACTATTCTCACAACATCATCAGAGGTTCTTGGAGAAACCAGAGCAATAGGTCGTACCCTTTCTCCTGTTAGTGCCTCATCCCGAGTAAGCTCTTCGTCAAGTCTTGAACCGTCGAGTATCTCCGAAGGGGAAATTCCCCTGGAGGTAAGTCCATCAAAAAGATCTTGGTATTTCAACTGTCTTCAACCCTAAATTTGCGAAGGAACACAAGACAAAGGACTAAAACTGCATCGATTCCGACGTTGATACCTAGTTCAATTTGTGAATGCTTCCAAGCGAGATCCGACATGTTTTCATTCAATGATAGCCGTGCGCCTATGAGTAAGATCTGCCTGACGCCAGAGATAATACCAATGATTATGAACGGCTTTATCTGAAAAGTTTCATGTTTTATGTGAGTTATCACGGTAGCAAGCAACTCCATAAGGATAATTACAAATAAAAATTCACTTAGCGCATCGACAATTCGTGTAGTAGAGGAGTCTTGCGATAATGTTCCACTTGCTAGGATTTGATAGATATCATCGACTCCCCTGTATAGAACAACCAACGCCATAAATGTAAATGCGCAACCTGCCAGCAGATAAGCGGAGACTTCCGCATAAGTAATTAAATCAATTGCACGTATAAAGTGGCTGTGAATCTGCCTGGTCCGCATTTTGAATGGATCTTTGGGCTTCTCGTCAGCCCATTTCTTCTTTCCTGCCTTGGCATCTTCAACATGAGTGCCAGAAAGTGGTCGATAAGCAACCTCATCCGTTGGTTCTGAAGCTTCTTTCTCGTCCGACATCTAAGTTATCTTAGAACCGTTTCAGGCTTTTTGCGAAAATTACCCGGTATGGTTTTCAGAAGGGTCGACAAACCGTATTCCAGCTGTAGAATACTCTCGACCTTCATTAGTGATTATATAAGCATCGTAGTCAGCCAATGAATTAATCCACTCCAAACCATCAACACCTTGCACGCATAACGCCGTTGCAAAAGCGTCTGCCAATGCAAGATCCGGCCCAATTACGCTTGCTGAAGCTAATCTACTAACCGGTTCATGGGCAAACGGATCAAACAAGTGAGAACCTCGCTCATAAACACCGGAAGTGGCAATTGCTGAATCTATCTCTATTGAGCAAGCTAATGAGTTGGGCAGCCAAGGATGCTGAATTCCCACATTCCATTGAGTTCCTTGAACCGACTGGCCAAAAATACAAATATCGCCCCCTACATTGACCATTGCTCCAATGATCCCAGGTTGCCTCAGGAGTTGAAGGCTGTTGCGGGTTGCCCACCCCTTTACAAGTCCGGTTGGATCAAAGCCCCCCGCCATAGCCCAGGGATCAAACCATCCCAGGGTAATTCGCTTGACCTGATCGCATAACTGCAGTACTTCCAGCAACTCATCAGAAACCTTATCTAACTTGAGTCTTCCATCACGAAATTGAGTCAGCTCACTTTCTGGCTTGAAAGTACTAAATTTCTCGTCGGCCAAGTGCAATACTTCACAGCTAGCGTCAATTAGATCTCTAGTATCATCCTCGGCTGTATCGGTATAGGATACGATATGTAACGAAGCCACTGTACCCATTACGGCCTCTTCGTGTATGTGAAGTTTATAACTATTCAGAGTGAACTCAGGAAAAATGCAGCTTATTGAGCGCCGATTGAACCGAGGTCGCGTATGCCTCTGCAGTATAAGTAGCACCCGAAATTCCATTGATATTAGGACTTTGGGCCGCTAATACTTGTCTCTTGAGCATCGGAATTACCTGTTGAGCAATACTTTGCGAGTAGGACTCAGCAACTTGTAAATTGGCTACACTTACGTTTGTAATACGTTGATTATCTACAGTGACAGTAACAGATATAACGCCATAGCCATACTGCTCACTTGCACCGGTTGCACTACGGATGCCTTGATTGGAACTAGCCTGAGTAGTAGAAGTACTTGAAGGAGTTACCCCACTTGTTCCACTTTGTTGACCCACTTGAGAACCTGACGACGAAGTTGAAGGAGCGCTTGAAGGGGCAGACGGACCCACCGGACCTGTCGCGTTTTGGGGAGGAGAACTCGATACGGAAGCAGGGCGACTCGGGCCTGCGCCCGTGGATGATTTTGCAGCCGTTAGCATTGGTGCACCAGCTGGATGGAGTGTAACTACAGCCACAAATCCAATCAAGACTCCGCTTATCGCATATGGTATTTTCTTCAACTTATACCTCCTTATTAGAGCTCAGCCGTGCTTGGTTCATATACTAAAGGCTTCAAAGTGGATCGAGTCACTATTTACACCAATATCCTTGACAATTTCTATGATTCCATCAACAAATGATTGGGATCCGCAGATATACACATCCCGATGCAATATATCGGGAACCATCTTCTGTATCGCAGGACCATCGAACTTAATATGGCGCCGCGAACCAATCAATTCATATAGATTCCCACGACGATGTTTGATCAATGCCTCAACTTCAGCTTTGAGAACTAAGTCTTCTTGGGATCTAACCCTTCTAATTACCACAGGCTTTGACTTCGCGGGCAACTCTTCAAGAAGTGCTCTGAGCGCAGTAACTCCAATACCTCCAGCGATCAAAAGTGCGTGCTGGCGTTGACGGGAATGAGCAGTAAGTGTTCCATAGGGCCCTTCGATAAGAACTCGGGTTCCTGGTTTTATGGAGCCGAGCGAACCTGAGTGATCGCCTAGATTCTTGACAGTAAGTCTCAAATAAGGTGGCTTTGGCATTGCAGATAACGAATAGGGGTGGGCCTGCCACCATATTCCAGGAGCAAGAAACCGCCAGGAAAAAAACTGGCCGCCCTTGAAGCGTAATTTCTCTAAGTTGGTTCCCTTGAGGATTATAGATGAAACCTCAGAATTCTCTTGCTTTACCTCCACTACTTTCAATGAGTAACGAAGGCTTCGTACGACCGGAAGAAGGAAACGATAAACTAAAACGACCCCAGCCGTTCCAAGCCAAGACGCTATCCATAAAGCTCTTGCAAGCGGATGTCCTACAAATGCTGGCCCTAGAGCAATGATATGGGCAAAGGAAAGAGCAAGCGCTAGGTACATTGCCAGATGAATTGACCACCAAGTTTCTCGACGTAGCCTGGATCGGATAGCCCTAATCGAGATTGCAGCAATCGCCATCATCAGAATAAATCCGATTGTTGCAGTTAGCATATTTGGGAAAGAGCTAATGAAAGTTCCAAATTGATGCCAAAAGCCAGTCTTGGCTGCCTGCGCATAGCCAATTGTCGTAAAGAAAACGTGCAGAGCGATCAAAGAGATAGGCCAAGGACTTAGAGTTTTGTGCAGCCTAACTAACCTGTCTTGACCAAGTACAGTCTCGACAAAAGAAAGCCTGCTAACGACTAGCACCATGATCAGAGCTAGATACGTTCCCACAAGCGCTGTGAGATTTCCGATAAACATATTTACCCCACCTCGAGCAACAAACTCGCTATGGGTCTCTGAAATCAATGACAATCCTACGGTAGCTCCCATGCCAAGGCAGGCAATAAATATTACAAGTGCAAGTACGTTCGCCTTTTTCTTAGGGGCAACTACTGGGACAGGCACATTTCTTGCACCACTTGATTGGCGTGATCTTTGATCTGGGGTAAAGGTAACTGTCGCTGCCGGAGACATCCCTATCCTTTTACCTTATATATATTGCGCATAAATCCCTCGTGAATGATTCGCCCTTATAGCGACTCGATACCTAGCAATGGTAGAAAGGAAATCTTGCGAAATGATGAAGAAAAATGGTGGAGCAGCTGGGAAAACCTGCAATCCCTGGTGCTTTGCGGCGCTAAGCGGTTATTTAGAAAGTTCGTCTAAGAGATTTCGACATCTTTTAGTATCGTTTTCTATCTGTGAGCGGAAAGCGTTCATGCGGGCAAGTTTCTGATCTATCTTGTCGAGTAAGTCCTGACGCAACTCTAACGCTTCTTCAAGAATAGATTTCCGCTTAGCGATCGCTGACTCGTCAATTTTACCTTTTTGGGCGTGATATTGAGTTCTAAGCTCATCAAGTCGTATTTGTGAAGCAACAATTGCTCTAACCTCATCAAGGTTCATTCCTAGAAGTTCTTTATATTCCTTGATTGCCTTGAGTTGGGCTAAGTCCCCGTCACTATATCTGCGTTCTCCACCTTGGGTATGGCCTGACGGAGAAAGCAACCCTAACTCCTCATAATATCTAAGTGTTCGAGTAGATACCCCGACCAACTGTGCAATGTCACCAATGCGATAATCTACGGGATCCACTGCGCTTACCTGATTAGGTCGATTCATCGTGTTCTGGCCTGTAATGATATTTACCTCCGCGCGACCATGATGCAATAGAAGCCACAAAGCAAGCCCCAATAGCAAAATCAAGAGCGGCATGGAGGCCCGAAGAAAATGGTTTAGAAATAAGTTTAGGAAAGAACTTACGTCCATTTAGAATGGAGAGCTGTTGATGGGATAGATGAGAAATAACGTGTGGCGATAGGAGATGTTCAACAGGGCTGTAACCTAAAAATGCAGAAAATAGCGTTGAAACAGGTGGGAGGTGTGAAGCTTTGAGTGCTGGGGTATGTGGCACACCATTCGATATTAGCCCTTGATATAGAGTTGACGGAAGTGAGGATGAAAGCCCAACGATCATAAGTGTGAAGAAAATCCCAATCGATAGCACTTGAGCTGCATTTTGAAAAGTTGAGTTCATTCCTGACCCCACTCCACGGTGCTCAGGTGGCAGACTATTCATTACGCCAGCCCTGTTTGGTGCAGCAAAAGCTCCCATTGCAAGGCCGTTCAAGAGGAGTATTGGTCCAAAAACTGAATAAGAAAAATCAACAGGCAACAGTTCCATCAATGCAAATGATCCTGCCGCGACTATCATACCTCCAGTTGCAAATGGACGTGAGCCGAATCGATCAGATAGAAAACCAGATATCGGTCCTGCAATCAGGAAACCCGCAGTAAGCGGAAGCATATAAATGCCTGCCCACAATGGTGTTCCGATCTAACTATATCCGTGAGTCGGCAACCATATTCCTTGAAGCCAGATAATTAGCATGAACATAAGTCCCCCACGGCCAATACTTGCAAGTAGAGTCGATAAACTCCCAGAGGTAAAGGCCCTAATCTTGAACAAACTTAGTTTGAACATTGGCTCTGTTGTGTGAACCTCTATATAGCAAAAAGTTATTAGCAGTATGACGCCACAAGCCAGGCTTGCCAATACAAATGGACTAGTCCAGCCCATAGTTGAATGGTGGTATGGCTGAATCCCGTACGTGATACCAACCATTATGGCGACAAGACCTAGAGCAAAGGTTACATTACCGGGAATATCTAGTTTTGCATTCGACCTTCGTGGAACTTCACGTAACTTATGATATGCCCATACTGTTCCGAAGAGGCCTACTGGAACCGATACAAGAAATATCAATCTCCACTGAATTGGAGCAAGAATACCTCCTAAGACCAGTCCAATGAATGAACCACTAATTCCAGCCACTTGATTAACTCCTATTGCCATCCCCCGCTCATCTTCGGGGAATGCATCCGTTAGAATGGCGGTAGAATTAGCCATAAGCATTGCAGAGCCTACCCCTTGAAAGATCCGCATGATCACGAGCCATATAGCTGCCGATTTACCACTCATCCAGGTAACTGCAAGCAGTAAAGAAAACAGTGTATAGACTGCAAATCCCATGTTGTACATCTTTACCCGCCCATACATGTCTCCGAGACGACCAAGACTAACAACCAATACACTAGTGACAACCATAAAACCCAAGATCATCCATAACAGATAGAAGCTATTGGCAGGCGCTAATGGATCTATATGAATCCCCCTAAAAATATCCGGAAGAGCTATAAGGACTATCGACATATCGATTGTTGCCATTAGCATTCCCAGTGTGGTATTGGATAATACAACCCATTTGTAACGATCGCCGTGTGGGGAGATTAGTTGGCGATGAACTTGCTCTCCCTTTTCTAGGAGAGTTCCCGGTTGCTGTCGGTCATTCATTGCTGAGATTCCCGGTTGCTGTCGGTCATTCATTGCGAAGGCTCCGAACCTTGTCCTTCATCTTGACCATGGATGTACTTACCTCCACGCATAAAAGACGAGACGGCTCCTACGAAACACGCTACAACCGCAAAATCAAATGCCTCGTGCAAGCCCTTTCCAAAGGGACCTGAGATAAGCCGTGGGAAAAATGACCTACCAGTGAGATACCTTACTGTTGAATGTGGCAAATGGTGAATAGTTTTACCTAGCAGTGCCCCCATTGGATTATAGCCAAGGAACGAAGCAAACAAACTACCTACTGGCGGTAGGTGAGAAATCTTCGTCGCTACATGTGCACTAACACCTTGAGCGACAAGTCCACGAAACATTGTTCCAGGCAAGCTCGAAGCAAGCCCTAAAATCATTAGGGTAAAAAATATACCAATGGATAAGACCTGGGCTGACGACATGAAGGTTATTGTCATTCCCGCTCCAGCTCCCCGCTGATCGGGGGGCAGACTGTTCATTATGCCAGTCAGATTTGGTGCACCGAACATGCCAAGTCCTAGTCCCGTTAGGAATAATATCGCTCCAAAATCTATATAGGAAAAATTTACTGGAAGTACTTCTAGAAGAATGAAGGAAACTCCGGCCACAATCAGACCCCCGGTTGCAAATGGCCTAGCCCCATAGCGATCTGCCAAGAACCCACTTGAAGGACCTGCGATAAGAAATCCTACTGTTAAAGGTAGCATGTAGATACCTGCCCACAAAGGCGTAACACTGAAAGCATATCCGTGCTGAGGTAGCCATATGCCCTGTAACCACATGATGATAATAAACATCAAGCCACCTCGGCTAAGAGAAGCCAGTAGGTTCGCACCGTTACCAGCAGCAAATGCCCTAATCCTAAATAACGGAATACGAAACATTGGTTCTTTGACCTTTGTTTCTATAAAACCAAATAAGATCAAAATTGCCACTCCCCCAAAAATCATCGTCAATACAAAAGGACTCGTCCACCCCATTGTATGACCCCCATAGGGTAACAATCCATAAGTTATACCAATTAGAAGCATGACGAGACCAAGCGCAAACGTAATATTGCCCCACCAATCTATGTGCGATACTTTACGTACTCCTGTGTCACGTAGCTTTAGATAGGACCACACGGTACCAAACAGCCCAAATGGTACAGAGACAAGAAAAACTAGTCGCCAGGAAACTGGAGCCAATACCCCGCCGAGAACCAATCCAATGAATGATCCCGCGATCATTGCAACGTTATTGATTCCCATTGCCAGACCTCTTTGATCCGAAGGGAAGGCATCAGTTAGTATCGCACTGGAGTTAGCCATCAGCAAAGCCCCGCCGACTCCTTGGCCAACCCTTATCAATATCAGATACATTGCGGCTGAGGCTCCGCTAAACCATGTAATCGAAAGCAAGATCGAGAAGATGGTAAAGACAAAAAAACCAAGGTTAAACATCTTTACACGACCATACATGTCACCTAATCTGCCGAGGCTGACGACAAGTACAGCTGTAACCACCATAAAGCCCATTAACATCCATAGCAGATATCCGGTATTGGCAGGTGTAAGTGGATTCAGACCAATTCCCCTGAATATATCTGGTAGAGCAATCAGCACTATCGAGGAATTCAATACGGCCATCAAGACACCTAAGGTCGTGTTTGAAAGAGCAATCCACTTGTAACGTTCCGGGTGTTTTGGGGCCCGACTTCCGCGTCTCGTTTGTTTTGCTCTTAGCGCTGGTGGCGTTGGATTAGCATCATTGTGCGCAACCTGTGTCTTGCCGGTTTCTTGAGTAGGAACTGCACTTTTTGCCATAAGGAGAGGTTAACGTTAACGTTAGGTTATGTCAAAGATAGCACAGATCTACAAGTATTGAATGACGTTTACATATTTTTGTGATACGTTGTTTCCATGAGGAGTATCCGACTAGAAGCCGATCTAGACGAGAAAATTCAGCGAGCTGCGAAAATAAAAGGTGAATCGGTTTCTAAATTTATTCGTCAAGCGGCAGCCGAGCGCGCAGAACAAACCTTATCCAAATCTCCCAGTGACTATTTCGCAGATGTCGCAGGGGTTATTCACGGCGGAGGCGGGCGAGCACGATCGACAGGTAGTGCTTTCAAGCAAGTTATTGCTGAAAATCATTCCAAATAATGACCCTTACGGATGCCGGGCCTCTTATCGCAATCATTGATGCAGATGAGCCCGACCACAAAGTTTGTCTGGAAATGCTTGGATCTCTCGCTTTACCGCTTATAACGACTTGGCCTTCTTTCACTGAAGCTATGTATCTGCTCGCGAGAGCTGGAGGTATACTAGGGCAAAGAGCGCTTTGGCACCTTGTCCTGACTGATCGTCTTAGGATAATCGATCTCTCTCCGTCGGCACTCCATCGGAGCGCACGGCTCATGGACCAATATGCTGATCGACCGATGGACTTGGCAGACGCAACACTAGTAGCACTCGCCGAAGAATCCGGCCATAATACGATCTTTTCTCTAGATGCCGACTTTCAAATATATCGGATACGAGGTCGTCAAAGATTCCAAATTATCCCGATTACCTAATGGATGAGTTCGACTATATCGTTGTCGGGGGTGGATCGGCAGGTTGTGTCGTGGCAAGCCGACTTAGCGAGGATCCCTCGATAAGAGTTTGCTTATTGGAGGCTGGTGGCGAGGGACGCGATGTGCTAGTTCGTGCCCCTTTGGGCTTTGCCTTTGCAATGCCACGAGGTATAAACAGCTGGAACTACCAAACCGTGCCGCAGCCTGGCCTAAATGGACGTCGCGGATTTCAGCCGCGCGGCAAAACGCTTGGCGGCTCTAGCGCCATCAACGCCATGATTTACGCCCGAGGTCCACGCTCGGACTATGATAATTGGGCACAATTAGGGAACCCAGGGTGGGGCTATGACGATGTACTCCCCTACTTCAAGAAATCTGAAGCCAACGCGATCCACCGAAACTCCCCGTTTCATGGAGTCGATGGCCCTTTACATATCACCAACCTTAGGAGCCCGAGCCCCCTCAACGACATTTTCCTAGAGGCCTGCCAGTCGCAAGGCATCCCTTTCAACCCGGACCTCAACGGTGCCAACCATTATGGCTGCTATCACGTGCAGGTAACACAAAAAGACGGAGAGCGTCACAGCGTCGCTGCTGCCTTTATCCACCCCAACATGGATCGGCCCAATCTCGATGTGCGCACTGGAGCCCACACCAACAGGGTGCTTTTCGACCAGCGACGAGCGACCGGCGTCGAGTACCAACAAGGTGATCAGATCAAGATCATAAAAGCGCGCCGCGAAATAGTGATGTCGGCAGGAGCTTTCGGATCCCCGCAAATACTGATGGCTTCGGGTCTGGGCCCTGGTGCTCACCTACAGGACCTCGGGATAACTCCGGTCCTCGACATACCTGGAATCGGCCAGAACCTCCAGGACCATATCTCAGCTCTCTTGATCTATCGGTCACGCGTCTCTGACCATACCGTTGGCATCTCCCCGTCCGGTGTAGCTCGGCTGCTCAAGGCGATGTGGGTCTGGCATAAATATCGCTCGGGTCTGATTACGAGTTGCGTGGCGGAGTCGGGGGTCTACTATCGGACAAGTCCTGATGTTCAAGTCTGCGACATGGAGATGGAGCTGATCGTTGGCATAGGTGACGATCACGGACGCAAGCTGCGCCTCGGTCACGGCTATTCGGCACACCTACTCTTGGCACGACCCAAAAGTGTTGGCGAAATTAAGCTGGCTAGTCCCGATACCCGGGTTGCCCCGCTAATCGACCCCAACTACTTCAGTCATCCCTACGACATGGAGACAATGGTCAAGGGCGTACAGATAGCGCTTGATATTATGAACAGCCGCGCTTTTGACCGATATCGTGGGAAGATGCTTATCCGATACGACCGCGACGACCCGCGCCAGATTGAGGACACCTTGCGTAACCACGCCGATACCGAGTACCACGTGTGCGGTACCTGCAAGATGGGCCCAGAACACGATCCAATGGCAGTAGTAGATGCCCAGCTACTCGTGCGGGGCATCAGTGGACTTAGGATCGCCGATGCCTCAGTAATGCCATGCGTACCCAGCAACAACATCAACGCAGCCGTAATCATGATCGGCGAGAAGTGTGCTGACATGATCAAGCAGACATCTTAACTACTGCCACTGCTACAAGTCGCAGCTATCAGATAAGACAGACGGCCAGCAGTTTCATACGCGCCGTCAACCGTTGCATTTATGTGGGCCACCCAGTGGTGTCGGAGGGGGGACTTGAACCCCCACGTCCTTGCGGACACTAGCCCCTCAAGCTAGCGCGTCTGCCGATTCCGCCACTCCGACTCTTTTCTAACAAGACAAGTATAGTATTTGCGCATCAGTAAAGTCGAGTGGGAAGTTTGGTGTAAGTACGAACTTTTGAAGCTTTTTGCGAAATTACGGTTCGAGCGTAAAGGGTGGATATTTATCCGTCATCAAAAAGACATATGCCTGGCTGCGCAGCCCCCAGCGTTGCACACCTACAATAAATTTCCTCATAGAAGAAGGCCACCTGCCTGTGAACAAGACTGCGAACCAGGCAACTACGATAACTACCTCTGCAGCAATTCCTACAAACACAAGTACAAGATTGGTGGGAATAATCAGCAACCACTTTATAAATATCAATCCACGACTAAGTCTATCGGGATACGGAATTGTAACCGAGGCAGGATCATTCCCGGTGTCCACATCAGATGCCTTCAAATCAAATGCCGGATATGATGATCTCATAAATAGCGTGAAGCTTGAAATTCTCCACTGGTACCGAAAAACCGCTGCCATGAAGTCGAACATCCCTCTCGGAATATTTCCAGTAAATAGTATTGCAAACCAGGCAATGAACGTAAATACGTTGAGCACGATTACCATTACGTACAAGACAATAAAATGAGGGATTGCAAGTATAACGTTTCCTATTATTCTCCAGCGAGCAATCTCCAGAGGAGCATCTATGTCTAGTTGTATCGGATGTTTTTGAGTTAGAAAACTACCTGGAGTGGTCATATGGAATATATTACTACATCAAGTCTAAAGATATGAGATATTCCTAAAGTTTCACTGCCTTTGGGAGAAAGACGTTCTCAACGAAAATGCCAGGGTCTTTGAGATTATGTTACATTTCTACAACCAATTCATGTACGAAATATGAACGCTTTGACAAAGAAAGGCGAAATGTTGCAAAAATTCATAGGCCAAAGAGCAGCTCTTAGGAATACTAGGCTTCAAGACAAAGCTAAGATTAAAAACTCTGCCCGGACTACTACCATCCCGGTGGCTGCTAGGAAATTTCAACACTCCTTCGTCATTGGAATTGCGATAGTTGGCATTAGCTCACTAGCTCTAAGTGCCTGCTCTTCTTCACCACGCGCAACTAAATCGGGAACCCCACTAGTATCATTCGAACAGTCGGCTGCGGTATCAGCTAACGGAACTATTCCCACTAATCGTTCCGCCCTCACGAACTGTGGGTCGGCTCAGTATGGCTGGCTTTCAGAACTTACGCACGTCTCAATAAGTCAAGCAAAAGTTGCCAAGCATTGGGGTCCATTTGTACCAAGCGGGCCAAAGGGTCCCAACGGAGCGCCAGTAATGGCCAAGCAGATGATGGCCTCCGGTACTTTGATATCACCTAATGTTGGTAACGTAGATGTACCCTTCGATCATCCTTATGGTGGCGATACTAGCTTTGACATGACGTTAGCCCCTGCCTTTGAAGGACTGGACCAGGGTTTCGCTATTCCCGGGCACTCCTCCTGGCCTAAAGGCAAGATTCATGACGAAATTCAGGCAGGGCTTATTCCACATATCAGCGGTACTGACCAAATCACACCTGGGGAAAGCTGGCCTAATTTCGCTACGACCGACCAGCAAAATATCGTACCCGGATTCACACCTCAAAACGGAGATCAGGCTGCTGTCATGGGAAGTTGGGTTACAGATTGCGGCCACCGTGACTTCCATCCTGAACTTCACTCGGTGAACTTCATGGCATACGGACATAGAACAGGTAATGCAACACTTGCGCATGCATTTTATAGCCCATATGAGGTTTCGCAGCTATATAACCCAAATCTCTCGCTTTCTGGTGAAGTGACCAACCCTTCTACTTTGGCTTCACAAAGCACCCAAGATATCCTCCATTACATCGTTACGGCAATCGTCAGACTAGCCACAGGTAAAGATCAAGCGGCCACCTTGCCCCAAGTGCTTGTACCATTTACATCGTCTCCAGCCCCATGGAGCGTCTGTGCACCTCCAGGCACGTCTGGGACTTCCTTGAAAGTCTCTTATGACTTTTCAGTACGTAGTGGTGTCTCTATTTCTGTTAGCCCGGACTCATCTACTGGATGCGCTTTGGTTACATCGAAACTAACCAGTGTATACAAACCAGCTAATGCTCCCGGCCAGATGGAATGCCCAACTGATTGGTCTTGGCTCGATACAAATGCAATAGGGAATGGTGGAGTAGGTCAGGTAAGCATCCCTCAATTAATTCTAAAGCAAGTTCAGAAGATATCACCCACCTTGGCGGCTTCACTGGCTTCTAAGGTAAACTCGCCTGTACTTTCCAACTGCTATCCCCCGCTAACAGTATCTGGTCTGGCCTCCACTACATCAAGTGTTCAAAAGATTGTCACTGTATCCAATCAAGTACTTCCACTAGCTGGGTGGATCCGAGTTTCCTGGAACTAAGTAAGGAGCGACTACTGTCGTTGGAGAAAGACAGTTGAGTCCTTTCCAAACCTATCATCGTTCAGCAGCTTGTCGAGCACAGTAACAACTGCTCCGGTAAAGGCTCGATCCTGTGGAAACGATTTAGACGAAACTAAGATCAGTCCGCAATGGGAGCGGCCCTCGGCCTTATAGTGATAATCGAGTGGAACAAAATCTTTGATATTGGCGGTAACCAATGCACGGCCAGCAGTTAGTGCCCTCTCAAATATCTCTTTATCGGCTGCTGCCAACATCGAGCGGTCCTCCACTGCGGCAATGACATCATGGCCTAGAGATCGAAGTTGGGAAGCGATCGCGACAGATAACATCTCGTCGAGAAGAAGCGAAACCACTAAGTTTCAGTGATTGAGAAGATCATGCTCACGACGCCAGAGCACGTCCGCTGTGGCTTCCGCTTGGTCAGCCGCGTCAATTTCGGCATCAACCTCATCGGAATGTGCCGCCCAATAGTTCAGGGCAATGCGCAGTAGCGAACCCGGCACGCCAGTATTGTTCTCTACGAGCGAGAAAATCTCTTTTTCGGATAAGTCAGGTTCGTTCTGCCGAGCGCTCTTAACCGCCCGTACGGCCTCCCAAACGTCTGGGCCACCTGACAATCCCGCGCGTCTTCCCGACGGCCCGCTACGAAATACAATTCCCGGATATTCCGACATTCGAAGGCCTTCATCAACGAGAAGATTTGCTGCAGCCGATAGAGATAAGCCTGGGTGAGCGCCCACAAAGGAAACGAGCCGATCAGCAACTTCCGATTCGAATCGTACTGGCGTAGCAGATCGTCGCGTCATTGACTACATTGTAGTCGTTTGTTGTCGACCTGTCAACCTTCTTACTGCTGGACCACATCAAGCGGAGGGGTGGAACTATCCTGGGTCATCTTGCCCCACTTGAGCTTCACAAATATATAAAATACTCCAGAGGCAACAGCTGTTACGATAAATATCGCGATCAAGGGCACAAGCGAAGTGTGAGAGTTGCCGCCATAACCTGCTGCTGACGGGTGAATAATAAATTGAACAAATATAAACGTGGTGAGCACAAACATCACTGTCCATAAAGGCTTTGACCACTTCATTACGACTCCGCCATCCATTGTCCGAATTGGGATCAAACCGAAAAACAAACTTTGCAGGCCACACACCCATACAGAGGAAAGCAAAGCGTCAAGTACCAGCACTCCGAAGTTATGGTTGCCTCCGATGACCGCGTCTTTGACGGGAATCCAAACAATCCAGCTCACTATAGCCACTCCAAAAAGCCAGATATACGAGAGAGTAATTGACTTTCCATCCTCATGCTGAGTCAACCTGGCACGAAAAACGACCGCTGCAAGGATACCGAAAACATATCCAGGTTCAAAGTGACTTATCCGAGAGAATATATCAAAGCCCAGTGCCATAATAAGTCCAAGTGGATATGCCTTGAGATCTCCAATCTTGGAAAAGCGTCTGTGGACGTATACGCCTCGTGCTACCTCGGTTGCCGAAGTAGATATGATGATTGCTCCCGCAAAGCCAAGGATTTCAGCAAGACTTGAGAGATTCAAACCAAAATTCTGATCGTCAAGTGCATATAGTAGGCCACCAATAGCTGCAAAGATCATTAGGACAACTGATCCATGCAGATTGTTCATCCATCCTTCAAGTCGATCCATTGCTTTGCGTATAGAGCCAGCCGACGATGCTAACTTATCATGGTGATCTTTGAGGATAGAGTTAAAGATCATCGCCGGTAATCCAATTAGAAACATAATCACAAAGACAAGTAGTCCGTTACCGCTAAGTAGCTTGGCACTAAATGAATGAAATACCTCGGTTGGCGATGGGATAGATTGTGCAAGCGGAACTTGTCCGGGCGGACCACCATTGCGACCTAGTCCGTAACCTCGGTTGTATCCCATATCGGGTCCTAGATGTCCGGCTTTCACCAAGGCCTTAACCTGCGATCGAGTTACAGTATTTCCATTTGATATGGAAGATGCAGTTCCAATTACTCCAAGGGCTTGACGAGAAGTGCCCTTTACTGAAGAACCAGAGAGTCTCTTTGAGGTCGCACTATTTCTCCCGCCCTTTCCACTCGCAGATTTAGGAGTAGTTGTAGTCGGTGCGTTTGCGAAAGTCGTCGAAGAACCGCTTGAGGGGCTACTAGTTGAAGTTGGCGATCCACTATAAGAACTTGGCGGAGGTGTGTATGAGGAAATTGGTGGGGACGAATATGAGGAAGCTGGCGCACTCGTAGTAGCGCTAACTCCTATTGTTGTACTTGAAATAGGTAGCGTTGTGGTAGAGGCGAACGTAGTACTTGTAGTTATGGAAGTTGTAGTTGTGGTCGTAGCTAGTGCCCCCCAAATCACAGTAAATGTCGTGGAGTGAGATAGTCCTGCAGTATCCACGAACGAAGCTAGAACCGTATCGGTTCCAGGCCCACCACTGTCGCTATAGCTAAATGACGCAGTTCCAGTAGAGTCTGTAGGAACTGTTGCAGATATTCCGCTATTTGGACCTGATGAAACTGAAAAATCTACTGGAACTCCTACGTCAGGGACATAACTAGTATGAGCAATGACACTATTTATAGCTAGTTCCTTTTTGAAAGCTTTTGAATGAGAAACACCCAGTAACTTAGCTAGGGTTATTAATTGATCGTTTTTTGGAAGTGTTCTCAAGAGAGACGATGCCCGTGACGTAAGCGTCAGCGATACTAATGCCTTTGAACCTGGTGGCAACGGGTTGGACGAAGAGCCCCCTCCATTACCTCCGGAAGGTGTAATGATAATTGGTGCCGCCCATTTAACTTGAACGGGAGTAGCGGAGATCGCAGTCGTCATTCCCGGTGGAATCATAGATGCAGAAACTGTATCTACTCCCTGTTTAGTTGCGGACAGACTAAAAGTTGCAGTACCCGCAGAAGAGGATATCGCGCTTAGCGACTGGCCAAGATCCGGTCCAGAAGTAACTGAAAAAGTAATGCTCACTCCAACCAATGGATTACCTGCAGCGTCAAGCGCGCTTGCGCTAACTGTTACGGTCTCATTTGTAATTGAGCCTTGGCTGGCTGGCGTCAAGGTCAGCTGAGGCTGTCCACTGAAGTCAACCGAAGTAGATGCAACTATAATTTGTCCAGTGGATG
>JAKAVM010000085.1 GCA_021827485.1 Actinomycetes bacterium | reverse complement strand
CGATCTTAGCCCGCTAAAGCTCTTTGGCTTAGGTCGTAAAGTTCCATTCTAGCAATTCTCCCGCGCAGTTTCCATTAGCGAACCTTGGCTTGAAAATCCCTTTGTAACATTGTTACGGTTCCACTGACCAGAGCTAGAAAGTTCCCAAGAAAACATATCGTCGCGAAGAGCTCTTTGCAGAATATCAAGCAATCTTTCCTTGATACTTATATCCTCAATTGGTGTAACAACTTCTACCCGGTGTTCAAGATTTCGTTCCATTAGATCGGCTGAGCCAATGTAAACCTGTGCTTTTTGCGGATCTGGCTGACCGAAACAAAAAATACGCGAATGCTCTAAGAATCTTCCTACTATTGAACGAACATGGATTGTCTCAGATAGATCAGCAACTCCTGGTCGCAAAGTACATATACCGCGAACAATTAGATTAACTTGAACCTTATTTCGAGAAGCTAAGTAGAGTTCGTCAATAACTTCTGGGTGACTCAAACCATTTACCTTGATAGCTATATATCCTTGATCTCCTAGCGCTGATTGTTGGCGAATCAATTCAATTAGCTTATTTTTGAGCATATTTGGCGCCACAATTATCTTCTTGTACCAGTCTCTTTTTGAATAACCGGTCAGAAAATTAAACAGTTCTCCTAAATCTGATCCCAACTCGTCAGAGGAAGACAATAACCCAACATCTTCATACATTTGCGCAGTTGACGGATTGTAATTACCACTGCCGATATGGCAGTAACGTCGTATAGCACCCTCTTCAGCACGAATAACTAAAGCAGTCTTTGCATGCGTCTTGAGTCCGACTAGCCCATAGACGACATGAACGCCAGCTTTCTCGAGCGCTCTAGCCCATTCAATATTGCGTTCTTCATCGAATCGAGCTTTCAGCTCAACTAAGACTGCGACTTGCTTGCCAGATTCAGCAGCTTTTATCAAACTCTTTACTATAGGACTGTCTCGGGAGGTTCTATAAAGGGTTTGCTTAATAGCAAGTACTTGAGGGTCTCTACTCGCAAAATCAATGAACTCCTCTACCGTCCCCGGAAAAGACTCATAGGGATGGTGCACCAGATGATCTCTGCGGGAAATGACTCTAAAGATATCAAGTTCATCGCCCTCGTGAGATTCAAAAGCACGCGGAGTAACTGGAACCCATTTGCTAACTTTTAGGTCTTCGCGCTCAAGCTTGAAGATCTCCCAGAGCCCTGACAAATCTAGTGCAGATGCAACCCTATAAATATCGCCACCATCCAATTCGAGTTCTCGTACAAGTAAATCTGCTATCTTCGATTCCATACGCGCTTCAATTTCTAATCGGACAGCTCGACCGCGACGCCTTCTTTGCAGTTCTACTTCAACAGCCGCCAGAAGGTCTTCCGCTTCGTCCTCATCTAGCGATAGGTCAACATTTCGAGTCACCCTGAAGCAGTAATGCTCACCGATCTCCATTCCCGGAAACAAACTAGACAAATGGTGAGCAATTACTTCTTCGATAGGAACAAAGATTACCTGAGCTTTCGACTCCGTAACCCGCAAATACCGATCAAGAATTGGTGGAACTTTCACTCTTGAAAATCGGACACTTCCAGTTGAAGTATCCTTGACGGACACCGCTAGATTCAGTGATAAAGCTGAAATATAAGGGAAAGGATGGCCTGGGTCCACCGCAAGTGGTGTCAATACAGGAAAGATTGTCTCTTCAAACGTCTTGAGCAATAAAGATTTCTGGACGCTATCAAGACCATCGAAGCTAGAGATTACAATGCCGTTAGACGAAAGCTCGGGAACAATCTCCTCGTTGTATATTCTATCTTGGCGCGCTAATAATACGTTTACCTTTTCGCGTATCCAGCCCAATTGCTCCCTTGGCGAAGCTCCATCTGGAGATTTTATACCAACTCCAGCAGCTAACTGATCTTTCAATCCAGCTACCCTCACCTGAAAAAACTCATCAATTCCCTGGGAAAATATCGCAAGAAATTTAGTTCGTTCAAGGAGAGCCAAGTTAGAATCACAAGCTAGATCCAGTAGCCTATTTGCAAAGTCCAGCCACGACAACTCCCTATTGAAATAGAGTTTTTCCAGCCCAAAGCCTTGAGAGTCTTTATTTGCAGAGAGGGAATCGGTCAATAGCATATCCTAGTTGAAACTATCATATACTAATATAAAAGCCGAGTTTGTTATCTCTCACGGACTCAAAAGGGCTATATTAACTGAAGTGGGCAGTACTGCTAAATCATTACTTTCAAGTAAATTGACTGAGCGATCCGGCGCGCCAAGTCAATCCGCCAATTTCGGATCTTCGCGTAGGCGAGTTGAACTAGGCCTGTTGCTATTAGCCGACATTAGCGTCGGCTTTGCCTACACACTTGCATCTCTCGGCCACTCGGACTCGATTCCAGGCAATCTAGCTCCATTCCTAATTGTCATCTTTGGACTTTCACTTTGCTGTCACTTAGCCAATAGGAAATTTGCAAAGCAAGCCGATCCTGTACTGCTACCAATTGTCGCTCTACTAAATGGACTTGGCTATGTCATGATCGCAAGAATAGATCCTCACCTGGCGAGTCTTCAGGCGGTCTGGTCGGCAATTGGAGCCTTTGCTTACATAGTCATATTAGTCCTTATACGGCGGTCAAATGATTTGGATAGGTACCGCTATCTTCTGGCACTCGCTGGAGGGGCTTTGATGCTTACTCCCCTTCTTCCCCATTTTGGCCAAGATATAAACGGCGCACGACTTTGGGTCCGGCTGGGACCCGTAACCTTCCAGCCAGTCGAATTCGGGAAAATTGCTCTAGCTATATTTTTTGCTTCTTACTTAGTAGAAAAGCAAGAGATGATGAAAACCCCTACCGCTAGAGTCGGTAACCGGCTGATAACCGACCCGCGACCATTTGGACCTGTCATCGTAACCTGGTTGGGGTCACTTCTAATCATGGGTGCAGAAAGAGATATCGGCTTTTCAGCCTTAGTTTTTTCGATGTTTGTAGCAATGCTTTGGATGGCCACTGGAAGGAAGTTATTCTTGGCTGTCTTTGCTCTACTCTTAGTGCTTGGAGCTTTCATTGCAGCGCATCTATTCCCACAAGTAAATGAACGCATTTCCACCTGGATAAATCCGTGGTCCCACGCATCGACCACTGGATACCAGGCGATTCAGGCCGAATATGCTTTAGGGTCAGGAGGACTTTCAGGAACGGGACTAGGACTTGGTCATCCTGGTTATGTTCCAGTAGCAGTTAGTGATTATATCTTTTCAGCTTTTGGCGAAGAGTTGGGGCTTATCGGAACAACAATTATTGTAGTTGCTTTTATGATGATTTTAGGCTCAGGTATTCGTATCGCACTAAGAGCTAAATCACAATTTGCAAGCTTGTTAGCAGCAGGGCTTACATTTACAATTTCGCTGGAATCATTTTTCATCATGGCTGGTGTGGTAAGAATCCTACCATTTACCGGTTTGGCGCTTCCTTTTGTGGCCTATGGCGGTTCATCATTGATTGCCAACTACATTCTTATAGCGTTACTAATGCGAATATCTGATGAAACGCGTGCCTGAAATCAGGTAAGTTCATCAGTTACGTTTGGCGATATCAAAAATGAAATCTTCTACTAAAATCGGCACAGTTAAATCCTGGCGCAATGCAAGTCCGAAAGCATCACTAGGACGGCACTGCATTTTCAGAGATCCGTCACGAGTTTGCAATTCGATTTCAGCGTAAAAAATACCTTCCTTGTAATCGATAATTCTTACTACTTCAACCATTATATTTAGTCTCTTAAGCATTTGAGCCCATAAGTCATGGGTAAGTGGCCTTGGAGAATCTATACGCTTCCACGCTCGTGAAATCGAGATCGCTTCAGGAAATCCAATTTCAATTCTCAACTCTCTCCAAGGTGTGGCTACCTCCCGTAAGGTTACTTGCGGATAAGGGGACGGGAGATCTACATGTATTCCAAGGAAAGTTACTACCTTTAGATCCCCCATATCTTAGATTTTCCTATCATCCGATTCGAACCCCCGAGATTAGATTGGCGCTACTACTCGTCTGACCTTGAACCCTCGATATCCGTGAGACACTTAGCGACAATCCAATTGCAATAAGGAAGGCGAAATCGGCAGACCCGCCATAGCTGATCAGAGGTAAAGGAATCCCTGTGATGGGCATTATCCCAATAGTCATACCGGCATTTTCAAATGCAGAAAACGTGAACAGCGCAAAGGCGGCAGTAGCTATTAGCATTCCGAATCGATCAATTGATCGTCGCGCAGCCGCCAATAATCTCAGGGCAATTACCCAATATAGGGCAATGACAGACGCTCCCCCAACAAACCCAAGCTGACCGCCTATGGCGGTAAAGATGAAATCCGTCTGTTGCTCTGGCACGTACTGCAGATTAGTTTGTTGGTCCTTGAATAGCCCCTTGCCGAAGAGCCCTCCCGAGCCAATATCGATCTTTGATTGCGTCAGGTTATAATTGACCGAATTAGTTCCTTTGTGCGGATGCAAAAACGAGGTCAAACGCTGCATCTGGTATCCATGCAATAATCCAAGTTTAATTATCAATACCACACAAGCAGTTGAAAGTACTGCCAAGATAATCAGTTGGCGAACTCTCGCGCCTGCCACCACAATCATAATTGCCATCAGAACTCCGACGACTATTGCACTACCTAAGTCTGGCTGCTTAGCAACTATAACCATCACCAAGGCTGTGAGAGCAAGAACTTTTGCAATATCAATCCAGCTAAGCCCCTTATCCTTATTTGCCAGCATTGCTGCACCTGCTATTGCTATGCATATCCCTGCAAATGCCGATGGCTGAAACTGCAATGGACCTAGCTGCAACCATCTCTGGGAACCAAGCTTCTGCTGGCCCACATGGGGAATCATCACGATGAGCAGAGAAAACAGCAATCCCCCAACTATAAGCCTCCAAATCCTCTCAAGTCTGTGATAATCACTAAATGCAAGTATCATCATTATCAAGAACCCAACTGCTAAGAATTCCATATCTCGCTTCGTCCAATAGTATTGGCTAATACCAGCTAATCGAAGACCGTTACGAGTCGCCGAGAAAACCATAACAACCCCTAGGATTGCCATAAGTATGGTCGCCATTAGCAGTATTAAATCAAGTTCTAAAAGCTTTAGGACTACCTTTGGCAACCTTCTATTGGAATCTCGCCCAAAGTATATATTCCTAGCTTGCATTGAGGTGTTACTTCCAACCGGTAATGTGCTCATTTTATTCAAGTCTCTAGAACACTAGAACTTAGCCAAATTGACGAGACTTAGCCTCCTGAACCGCCGCTGCCAGAGTTGATAAGCGTATCAATCTTGAACATTGGAATATATAAAGAAATAACCATCGCTCCAACGCTAACCCCCATGATCATAATCAAAACAGGTTCCATAATTGAAGTCAACGATGCAACCATAGCTTCAACTTCCTGGTTGAAGAACTCTGCGATCTTACTAAGCATGGTATCGACGGTACCAGTTTCCTCTCCGACTCCAACCATGTGATAGACCATAGGAGGATATAGATCGTACTTAGAAAGACGTCCAACGATCGGTTCACCACCCTTTACACCAACTTGTGCATCACTGAGAGTATCTGCATAGTGGACATTGCCGATCGTATCCTTGGTAATTTCAAGCGACTCAAGGATTGGAACACCAGATCGAAGAAGTGTTGCTAGGTTCTCTGCAAACCTGGTCAGCGCAATTTTCTTGACAAGCGGCCCAAAAACTGGTGCCTTCAGCTTAACCGAATCCCACGTTCTTCTTCCACGCACAGTCTTAGTTATCCATCTTCGGATTGCCCATATAGTCAGAGCGATAACTGCCGCAACCGGCACAAAGAAATGCACCATGATATGGGATACATCAATAAGAATCTGTGTAGGCAGAGGTAACTTGCCTCCTAAGCTCTTATACATAGTCTGAAACTGCGGCACAATGAATATCAACATTGCAGTCAAGATAATCAAGATGAAACACATAACTATGACCGGATACGTCATCGCTGACTTGATTTCTCTCCGCAGGGTAACTCGCTTTTCCAAACTCTCAGCCAAGTTAAGTAGCACGGCATCGAGATTACCAGCAGTCTCACCTGCTCTAACCATTGCAGTATAAAGGCGGTCAAAGGCCTTAGGATGTTTAGCAAGTGCGGCCGCAAGCGCTATACCACCTTCAACATCCTGGCGAATTTCGGCAATGATTTTCTTCAAACCAGGACTTTCGGTCTGTATTGTTAGAATATTCAATGCTCGAATCAGGGTCAAGCCTGAATTGATCATCGTTGCAAACTGTCTTGAGAATACAGATACATCCTCAAGCTTGACTCGATTGGCCAAAAAGGGAATGTTGATCTCTGTCTTTAGACCCTTGGGCTGATCCTTCTTGGAAATGGCAAGGGGCGTGTAGCCAAGCTGACGCAGGCGATTTGCGACAAGTACAGAACTGTCACCTTCGATAGAGCCTTCGACAGTTTTACCTGCTTTATCGCGCGCTTTGTATACGTACGTGTCAGGCATTGTAAATTGTCCTCATTGAAATCTCGTTCATGCGACTCCAGCCAATCTCTTCAAATCTTCTTCATTGGAACAGCGATCTACCGCCATCGTTAGAGATATCTCATTACGACGAACTAATGTTGCAAGAGACATGTCCATTGTCTGCATGCCATACTTTCCTCCCGCCTGCATAGCAGAGTAAATTTGGTGTGTCTTTCCCTCTCGAATGAGATTCCTTACAGCAGGAGTACAAACTAACACCTCTGAAGCAACAGCACGACCTGGTCTGCCAGCCAGTGGCAAGAGTTGCTGCGTTACTACCCCTTGGAGTGCACTAGCTAGCATCGTACGGATCTGTTGCTGCTGGTGAGCAGGGAAAACATCAATCACCCTATCAATCGACTGAGGAGCGTCTTGAGTGTGGAGCGTTGCAAAAACTAAGTGACCAGTTTCTGCGGCTGTAAGTGCCGTAGAAATCGTTTCAAGGTCCCTCATTTCTCCAACCAGAATGACATCGGGGTCCTGGCGCAAGGCGTGTTTCAGCGCTTCAGAGAAAGAATGCGTATCTTCTCCTACTTCCCTCTGATTAACAACGGCTGCCTTGTGTCTATGTAGAAATTCAATTGGATCTTCAACGGTTATAATGTGACATTTCTTGTTCGTATTTATGATGTCCACCAAGGAAGCAAGGGTTGTCGACTTCCCCGATCCAGTAGGACCTGTTACCAGCACTAGGCCTCTAGGCAGATCGGCAAACTGCGACACAGCTGGAGGCAGCCCCAGTGAGTCCAGAGGCACAATTTCATAAGGAATGGACCTCATGACACCACCAACAGAATCCCGCTGATAAAATACATTCACCCTGAATCTTCCACATGCTGGTACAGCGTGAGCCGTATCTAACTCTTTATCGGTCTCAAAACGCTCTCTTTGGCGTTGCGTAAGAATTGCGAAAATCAGCCTTCGAGTCTCCGATCCAGATAGCTTGGGATATTCGGTCATCGGCAGCATCTCCCCATGCAAACGCATCGTGGGATGAATTCCAACCGTCAGATGTAGGTCCGAACCCCCAAACTCAACTACCTTTGTCAGCAGTTCATTTATATGGAGTTCTCCCTTGATAACCTGAAAGTCCAGATCACCTCCGGACCCATCCGTTTCAGCACCTTCGATGCCGGGACCGGCAACAAGTTGGTCGCCAAGAAGTGCTCTAAGTATCCTCTCAAGATCATGTTTATCTGCCATAACAGGCTTGATCGAAAATCCTGTTACTTTCTCTAGTTCGGATATGGTTGCCGCATCCGATGGATCCATCAATGCAACTCTCAAGAAATCATCAACGATATCAATTGCCACGGCCCTATAGTGAGCTGCCATGTCTGGCGGAATAAGCCCGTCCACTTTGGGGTTGAGATTTATCTCATTGAAGTCAACGAACTCATATCCTGCTTTCTGGGCGATAGCCGCTGCTAAGTCTTTTTCAGAGACCAGACCTTCCGCAGTCAAAAGCTTTATAAGAGGAACACCATCCGCCTCTTCGCGTGTGAGCAACTGTTCTAACGTATCGCGCGAAAGTACTTTCCGCTCAATGAGTAATTCTCCTAATTGACGCGAAGCACTCTGCATTTTACTTAGCTAATCCCTCTAATTGTAAACTTATAAGTATTCATGCTCAACTGATAACCCTTAGAACTTCTTCAACGGTTGTGGTACCTTGGCGAATATGGTGCATTCCAGATTGGAGAAGAGACTCCATGCCTTGCTCTAGTGCCAACCTGCGAATGTCTTCTGTGTGTGCACCTTCCACTATTTGCTGGCCTATCTCCTCACTGATGACCAGAACTTCATATATGGCCATTCTGCCCCTGAAACCAGTCTTAGAGCAGATATTACAACCGACTGGCCTGTAAAGGGTTAAAGGTTGGTCCCAACCCTCTGGGAACAACCCAAGGCGATCTGCCAACTTCGATTGGCCTGGCGAAAGGTAGAAAGGTTCTTTGCACCTATCACAAAGCTGTCGAGCAAGCCGTTGAGCAACTACGCAAGTAACCGCCGAAGATACAAGAAAAGGTTCTACCCCCATCTCCGTTAGACGCAATGTAGTTGAAGCTGCATCGTTGGTATGTAAAGTTGAGAGCACGAGGTGCCCTGTTAGCGCAGCTTCTGTGGCCATCCGGGCAGTATCTTGATCACGGATTTCCCCCACCAGAATGATATCAGGATCGCCTCTCATCATCGCCTTTAGGGCAAATGGAAATGTCAAACCAGTTTTATAGTTGACTTGAATCTGATTAATCCCTGGAATTCTATATTCTACCGGATCTTCAGCCGTAAGAATATTCTTGGACTCCTCGTTCAAAACATTCAATGTTGCGTACAACGTAGTCGTCTTGCCTGAACCCGTTGGTCCGGTAACCAATATCGTACCATGCGACCTTCTGTAGCAATCCTCGTATCTTGCTAAGGCTTCTGGCATAAATCCAAGTTCGTCTAGTCGATATAGTGCTTTAGAGTGGTCCAAAATACGCATGACCACTTTCTCGCCCCAAGCAATTGGAAATGAAACGACTCTCAGGTCAATTGTCCTACCATTCACATCAGCCGTCATTCTTCCGTCTTGTGGAAGCCTATGCTCGGCAATATCCATATCTGCCATGATTTTGATTCGCGAAGTAATTCCATTTTGAATATTCTTGCGCAGATGCATCACTTCATAGAGAACACCATCTATCCTGTATCGGACTCGAACCTCATGCTCGGTTGGTTCAAAGTGAATATCAGACGCTCGATCTGTAACCGCTTGCGAGATCATTAGATTCATAAGCTTTACTAAAGGGGCATCTTCAATTGCTTCTCTAAGGTGGCTAAGGTCTTCACCTTGAAATGTCTCAGCAGCTTGTTCCGATATGTCTAGAACCATCTGATCATGGCGGTAGTGGGATTCAATTGCACTTTGCAATGCAGAAGGGGTAGCAACAACTACAGATATCTCACATCCTGTGACCGCGCGTAAGTCATCAATTGCAACTATGTCGTTGGGATCCGACATGGCCACAACCAATCGGTTGCCGTCCCAGGCAATTGGCATCAGCCCATACCTATTTGCAAGAGGAGATCCAATCATAGAAACCGCTGAGGGATCGGTATGGTAGTCTTCCAGCTCAATAAATGTATAGCCAGCTTGTTGAGCCAGTACCCTAACAAGGTCGTTCTCGCTGATCATTGACTCATCAAGCAGCACTCGACTGAAAGCTCGCCCCGACGAACCTTGTATCGAGACCGCATAGTTAACTTGGTCCTGAGTCAACAGTCCATTTTGAATCAAAAGAGTCTTGAGGAGGTCCTCATTTCCCCTTATCATTACCATAGTTGCTCCCACAAAATACCACTCAAGGGCACTGTTGCCTTCCGTGGCAACTCTAGATTTATATAACCCTGTCTATACATCACCGAAGCTTCCTTCTACCTGCTATTTGACTATTCTAGCAGTAAAATCTTCAAATAAAATAGATTGCTCAAAAAGATAATCTAGGGCTTCCTGATGTAACTTTCGCATCAAAGTCTGCAAAGTTCATATTCCGGCCGAGAATTCCCACCAAACAGTCAGCTACATTTGCCCTACGAACTGCGAAGAAACCATTTGAGCAGGTCTTTATCTTCGGCTCCTTGCAAATTACTTGATGAATCGGAAAGCTCGGCCCCCGAATCTTGATGTATGTCTTCCTCGCCAGCGTCAGACAATTGAATAGGTTGATGTATATTATCTGGAGCAGCTTCAGACAGTTGTGATTGCCTAAAAGTTGGTGGCCCTGGAGGTGGGACTGGCCCAGTGAATTGAAACTTTCTTAGCTCAAATGCAAGGTTGATAGCAGCAGGTGAAAACATGGAATGTTCAACGGCCTGATTACCCTCTCCATCACTTGAAGATATGCTCAGCAATCCCCCCTCGATCAATCTTCTAAGCGCCATTTCGACAGTCGAAGGTTCTACTTCAAGCTGGGAGGCAATCTCACCAATTCGGATCCTGTTCACTTCGGTATCGTGACCAGAAGCTAGCAGTAGACAAATCGTATTCCACTCAAGCGGTGAGAGTTCAAAATCGTGAGATCCAGCTATGGATAAGAACGCTAAAGTACCATCAAGATCTTCTTCGTGCACTCTATTTTGTCGCCAAAACTCTAGATGCCCTCTGATATCGACCGATTGTGCAGGGTTATCCACAGGCTCGCTTTGCTCAAATTCGAATCTTCCATGGTCAACGTCAAAAAGCGACATTATAAACTCGTTAAAATCTTCATAGACCTCACTGTGCCAACCGATGAGAGATCCCCTATTTAGCCATAGCTTACTAGTTGACCCAAGGGATCTAACGGTAGGCTCATTGAGCACTTCTACACCGCTGGTAGTGACTACTTCGCTGATCGCGTCACCGCCTCCATTTGTTACAGGGGCGTCTATAAAAACCTCAAGCACACCGGATTTAGCTGAACCGATTAAAAACTCAAGTAGTTCGTCAACTGCAAATGACTCAATACGACCATTCATCTTGTACGTCCGATTAGTTTGAACCTAACTTATTCTGTAAAGTGCTCTCTGTCTTACCATTGCCAAATTGAAACTGACCAAGAAGATTTCCAATTAATTGCTGAAGTTCGATAGATACTTCTGAAACTTGCTCGGCAGAGTATTGATTCCTATTTGCGCCTTCACTAGTTTCCTGAGCGGACTTGGCGACACCGGTTATGTTGTCAACGATTGCGGCAGTTGATCCAGCCGCTTCAGAAACACTTCTCCCCACCTCCGATACCGCAGCTGCTTGCTCTTCAACAGATGAAGCAATTGATCCTTGGATGTCGTTAATTTCACCAACAATCTGCCTGATCTGTGAGACCGACTCCGTCGCTCCCTGAGTGTTAGCCTGAATTGCTTCGATCCTGTGCGATATATCCTCGGTTGCTTTGGTCGTCTTCGCGGCCAGATCCTTGACTTCATTTGCGACAACTGCAAATCCCTTACCCATCTCTCCTGCCCGGGCTGCTTCAATCGTCGCATTTAGAGCAAGAAGATTAGTTTGTTCGGCTATTGAAGTAATGAGCGAAACAACATTGGAAATCTCAATTGAGCTTGTCTCTAATTTATCGATATTCTCTCCAGCAATTGTCGCAATCTCAGAGGCACGTACAGCAACTTCTGAAGCCTTAGATGCGTTTGATGCTATTTCTTTCACGCTAGCAACCATCTCTTCAATTGCAGCCGCAACAACCGTAACGTTGGTATTGACCTGTTCGCTCGCCGAAGACACTGCGGCAGCTCGTTCCGAGGTAGCAATTGCGGTCGACGACATAGTCGATGAAACCGAGGACAGATCCTTTGACGATGCTGACACTGAGTTCATTTTTTGATGTATTACCTGTAGAGACTCCCTAATTTTCACAAGGGCAGCGTTCAAATGTTTCGCAAACATTCCGAATTCATCATCACTTTGCAACTCAGCTTGAATAGTTACATCGCCCTGAGCAACTTTCTGCATTGCTTCCATGAGTAAGTGAGAAGAGTCACGTACTTGAACAATAATCCCACAAGCTAACCAGATCGCCAGTACGGCCATAACAATCGCAAGAACTTCGTTCCTTGCCTCACCAGCATTCAACGAGGAAATGTTCTGTGAAATTATCAGATTAAACTGACTCGTCCCTTGGCTTTCAATACTTGCCACATTTTGAATCATCTGAGCCAGAGTAGTTGATGAACCTACGCTCAAGGAGCCGATCGGACCGGCTAGCTGCGCTGCAAGTGAAGCAGTGTCTTGTGAAGATGCGACTTTTGAAAAATCAGAATTTAACTTAGCCAACTCAATTTTAGCAAGTTGAGCAATTTCAACTTGGTTCTGTCCAGTCACGGTGTTGCTTGAATTGGACAGTTCCTGGCTTGCATAGTCGGAATAGTTCACTAAGACATTGGTAAGTATGTCGTTCAAATACGTTAATCCGGTTGTGGGTTCGCTACCCAGCTCAGAGCTATCGGCAATCTTAGAGATAAACGATTCAATTGAGGATTGGGCACTGTTCCAAGACGCAACTATCTGATTTGGCGAACCTGTTGCCGACTCAGCTGAAACTATGGATGATCTCGTACTCTGCCAAATTGAACTCAACCCAAGGGCTTGAGCATTGGATGTATCCTGTGAATCGACCGACGATAGGGCTGAACTCAGAGAACTTCCTGCTGTGTTTCCCGACTGCGCATCCTGCCTGGCAACCAACACTTGTCGATCCAATGCCAAGACGGAGCCTAAGTATTCTATACCCCTTTGCTGGGCTTTTGCAGTAGCGATTCGAGTTGACTGCTGGCCTACATAGTCGTTTAGGACAATGCCTAGCGGTACTAACACCAAGACCAGGACTAATCCAACCTTGGCCCCCATCTGTACGTTACCGGCAAGCGCCGACATTGGCCTAACTACTAATCTGCCCAATTTTCCCAGCATTCTTTTTATCCTCCTAGATCCGCCATTTTCGAATAATCTATCGCGTAATTTGACTAAGCAATTAAAACTCTACTTTGAGTGCGACGGCGCTGCTATGAAATACTAACATTTACATGTGAGCAAAAGACCTGTGATCGACGAATCAATGGATGAGATCGTTCTCGAGTTTCTAGCAGAGTCAACCGAAGGACTCGACCAATTTGACCGCGACATTGTTCAGTTAGAGTCTGACCCGACTTCTCATAACAACTTGAGCTCCGCATTTAGGATCTTTCACACCATAAAGGGCACCTGTGGTTTTCTCGGTTTTCCCCTGCTCGAAGAGATCACGCACGGTGCTGAAACCCTCTTGTCGAAGCTGCGTGATGGGGAGTTGCAGCTAAATACCTTCCGAACAAACGCCCTCCTGCGTTCTGGAGACATTATTCGCTCAATTCTAAGAGTCATCGAACAAACCGGTGCCGAACCTGATATCTCGGTAGATGAGATTGTAGCAACACTCGCCCAGGCCCTCAATGACTCCGAGCCAGACCAAGCTCCCCAGTCCGAAGCTCCTCAGTCCCAAGCTCCCCAGTCCCAATCTCCTCAAGACCAGAGTTCCGAAACTCCAAGTTCGACCCCGGTTGAAAACTCCACTGCTGAGATTTCACCCCTCCCCGACAACCAGCCAGCCCATCAGGCCACTAAGCAAGTATCCGAAACAACCGACAACCAGCCAGCCCATCAGGCCACTAAGCAAGTATCCGATAGAACTGTCCGAGTGGATGTTGAACTACTTGACACACTAATGCGTCAAGTCGGAGAACTCGTACTTGCCCGTAATGAGGTTATCTCCTCAGCCGATATACTAGAAGATGTCTCGTTGACGCAAACCGTTCAAAGGTTATCCTCCATCGTGAGCGAGTTGCAAGAAGGCGTTATGAAGACGCGAATGCAACCACTAGCTCATTTGTGGTCAACGTTACCTCGACTTGTAAGGGATCTTTCGAGTCAGTTCAACAAGAAGGTAAACCTGGAGATGGAAGGTGGGGAGACCGAACTTGATCGCACAATACTAGAAGCAATCCGTGGGCCATTCACGCATCTTATCCGTAACTCCTTAGATCATGGCATAGAAGATCCTGACGTGCGAATGAAGAAGGGAAAGCAGCCAACAGGTCAGCTTATCGTTAGGGCCTATCACGAAGGTGGCCAAGTCGTGTTAGAGACTTTAGATGATGGTAAAGGTATAGACCTGGAGAGAGTTGGTGCTAAAGCGGTCGAAATGGGTCTAATAACACAAGATCAATTAGAGACCATATCATCAAGAGATATAATGGAGTTGATTTTTGCTCCAGGTTTTTCCACTGCTCAAGAGATAACAAGTGTATCGGGTCGAGGTGTTGGGATGGACGTTGTGCGTTCCAACATAGAGTCCATTGGTGGAACCGTCGATGTTTTTAGTGAACCAGATCGAGGAACTACCTTTCGAATAAAGATTCCTCTAACGTTGGCAATTATTCCGGCTCTGCTCATTGGAGCAAGAGATCAACGATTTGCAATTCCCCAGCCTAATTTAGTTGAGATGCTCCATATTGGTACTCAAGCGTCTCCAACGGTTGTTGAGCGCATTGGAGATGCTAGCGTCTTTAGACTACGGGGGGCGTTGCTCCCTCTAGTCAGCCTAAGTTCAATCCTGGGATTTCCTAGTGATGGCAGGCCAACAAATGGTCCTGCAACTGTTGCCGTCCTCCAAGCAGACGACTTGAAGTTTGGCTTAATTTTCGATGAGGTGTATGAGACCCAAGAGATAGTTGTCAAGCCACTCGGATCTTTAGTCAAACAGATCCAGGCATTCGCAGGTGCAACTATTTTAGGCGACGGTTCGGTAGCTTTGATATTGGACGTTGTGGGTCTAGCAGTGCTTGGTGGGATAAAGGACACGACTGCTAGGCTCGCATCCGAGGCCCACTCGGTCTCAGAGGATCAAATCGACGAAGGTAGTAAGTCAGCATTTGTTATCTTGCGGGTAGGTGAGAATCGAACAGTAGCTATCCCGGTTGAGCAAATCGCTCGTCTAGAGGAAATTGAAGCTTCCGACGTTGAAAAGTCTGGAGAAATTGACGTTGTACAGTATCGCGGTTCATTAATGAGATTGGTAAGATTGCACGAGGTCCTTGGGATATTAGGCCACGCGACGACGCCTGATCAGTCATTGAAAGTAGTTGTGCACGAATCTGACCATGGCCCTATTGGATTTGTTGTAGCAGACATGGTCGACGTCCTGGAAGATGTGGTAGATCTTATGGACGTTGACTCGGGTTATGGACTTGCCGGTGCAGTAGTGCTCCATGGACGCGTAACAGATGTTCTGGACTTAGAAGCAGCAATCTTATGGATGCAAAGAGAAGGATTTTTTGCGGAGGCTCGGTGAGGGGGATATTTCATAGGCCATGACATCAGATCGTAACGGAAAGATTCAATCAAATGGGACTACCATGGACTCTCCCAGAAACTTGGCTACTGTGGAATTCCCTATATCAAATCACGCTCTAGATTCCGGCCATAACATACAGTACTGTACCTTTGAAATTGTCGATCTCTTAGTAGGTATTGAAGTTGGAATTGTTCAGGAAGTCCTTCGTAACCAGCAAATGACCTTCGTTCCTCTTGCCTCAAAGGGTGTAAGGGGGCTCATAAACTTACGAGGGCAAATTGTTACAGCGTTGGACTTGCGATCTAGATTTGGCTTAGAACCACGGCCTGCAGGTGCGTCTGCGATGAACGCGGTGATTCGCCACAATGATGAAGTTATAAGTCTTTTGGTTGATCGTACCAGAGATGTTGTCGAGCCATCTCCAGAATCTTTTGAACCAGTACCCGCTACCGTAGCTCCTCAAATACGCAAGCTTTGTACCGGTACCTTTAAACTTTCGGGTAGGCTTTTATTAATATTGGATACGGATAAAGTGGTAGATTTAAGTGCCTCTTGAAGCGACTAAAGGCAAAGAAGACATTGATGCTTCCATAAGAGTCATGATTGTAGATGATTCAGCTGTTACCCGCTGGATGGTCCAATCAATTATTGACGAGCAGGATGGCATGAAGGTGGCTGGGTCGGCACATAACGGCATACAGGCGATTGAACGGATCGACTCAATAAAGCCGGATGTCATACTTTTAGATGTTGAAATGCCTGAAATGGATGGGATTGAGACGTTGAAGGCAATTCGTAAGAAGTATCATGAATTGCCAGTAATCATGTTCTCTACCGTTACCGAGAAAAGTGCTGCCGTAACCTTAGAAGCGCTTGCTCTGGGCGCAACTGACTATGTGACAAAGCCTCATAAAGAGGGAGGGCGTGAAGCGGCGATGGAAGCGGTCACGACGCGCTTGATACCTCAGATTAGATTGCTGGCTCGACCTAGTGTACATAAAGTTAGGTACGCCCCTAATTCAACTCCTACTGCTACCACTATTGAATCACCAGTTGAAACCGTCATTCCTAAGCCAAGATCTTCGAAAATAAATCGTATCGATGCCGTTGTTATTGGAGCTTCAACCGGCGGACCTAATGCTCTAGCCGACGTAATACCACTCCTTCCTGAGGATCTGGAAGTTCCAGTTTTGGTGGTCCAACATATGCCTCCAGTATTTACTCAAATGCTTGCTGACCGCCTAGAGACAAGATCGCCTTTGCGTGTAGTGGAAGCAAGTTCGGGAATGCTTGTCAAGGCTGGAAGTGTATATATCGCTGCCGGAGGTATGCACTTAGGCGTAAAAAGGGTCGGGGCAGAGGTATTCACAGTAGCCCTAGATGATCCGCCCGAGCATTCGGTCAAGCCTGCTGTCGATGTTCTCTTTCGAAGTGCAATTTCACTTTGGGGAGGTGCAATACTCGGAGTTATTCTAACAGGAATGGGCGAGGATGGACTTTCTGGATCTAAAGCATTAGTCGAGGCTGGAGGGGGCGTAATTGTTCAAGATAGCCAAAGCTCATTGGTGTGGGGGATGCCGGGTTCCATTGCCAAAGCTGGCCTTGCAAGTGAGATTCTTCCGCTGGCCGATATTGCTGGCGCCATAACTCGCCTTGTACATATCGCATCAAGGCGTAGAGCAAGTTCATGACTCCAATAACAACTAGCTTCTTCACTCAGTTGAGAGACTTAGTCTTTAAACGCTCTGGAATAGTGCTTACAAGCGAGCAAGAGTATTTGGTAGAAGCACGACTTGGTGGTATGGCTCGCGAACTGGGATTTACAACAGGCGATGGATTGATCCGCCATGCCATTGAATCCGGGGATGATGGGCTACAGGTCAAGATAGTGGAGGCAATGGCCACTGGAGAAACCTCCTGGTATAGAGATATTCACCCATTCGACCTACTCAAGGACTTGATGCTGCCGGAACTGATTTCGCGAAAAGCAGACCAGCAGTCTTTATCGGTATGGAGCGCAGCAAGCTCAACCGGACAAGAACTTTACTCGGTAGCGATGATGCTTGACTATTTCTTCCCTGAAACTAACGAGTGGGATGTCCGTTTACTCGGTACGGATCTTTGCGAGTCAGCAATCTCTCGTGCAAAACTCGGAATTTTTAGCACGTTGGAGATGAACCGCGGGCTCCCAGCAATGATGCTTGCACAGTACTTCACTCGGCGTGAAGCCTCATTTCAAATATCTGAAGAGATTCGGAAGCGGACTCGTTTCCAAACCTTGAACCTTGTTCACGACTGGCTTCCACCAAGTAAGTTTGACATTATTCTGCTACGCAATGTCCTAATTTATTTTGACACGCCGACCAAGAGACAGGTCCTCGAAGCGATTTGGTCAAAACTAAATGATGGTGGTTACCTATTGCTTGGTTCGACAGAGACAACGATTGGTATCGCAGACCACATAGTTCCGGTGCAGAGTAGTGGTGCTACCTATTACCAAAAGAGAGGCAATTAATGAAGGCTCTTGTAGTTGATGATTCACGGTCAATGCGATCGATATTATCAAGGATATTAAGAGAACTTGGAGCAGAAGTTACTGAAGCGGGTGACGGAAGAACTGCCCTCGGAATATTGGAGAGTGGATCGTTACCTGATATTGCCTTAGTAGACTGGCACATGCCTGTAATGGACGGCCTCCAATTTGTATCTGCAGTACGTAGACGCCCGGAGTGGCGCCCAATGGCGATTATGATGGTAAGCACCGAGAGTGATAGTCACCATATTGTCCAAGCACTCGCCGCTGGCGCAAACGAATACATCATGAAACCCTTTACCAGAGAAGCAGTAGGAGAAAAGTTGGAACTTTTAGGGATTTCTGTACTAAAACATTTTTCGCAACCTATTCAAGGAGATTTATAATGAGTGAGGTACTAATTCCTTCGACAAAGACTATTGCGGACATTACCCAAGAAGTCTGGTCATCGGTATTAGAAGATGCTGGAGAACTGCTTCTCGAAGCTGAAATATCGGCTAAGCCAACCATAGCAGTGTTAGCTTTTATCGAGATCAATGGTAACTGGCATGGTTCAGTTCGAATTTCTTCATCAGTTAGAATTGCAAAACATATCGCTGCCGGAATGTTTGGGAAAAGCGCTAGTGAGGTTCAAGATGATGAACTTTCCGATGCAGTAGGAGAGTTCACTAATATTGTTGGGGGAAATATTAAGGCACTTTTTCCTGCGCCCTGCAACCTTTCCTTACCGGGAGTTGCTGGTATAGGAAGTTTCAAAGATGATCTCCCCCCAGGACTCGAAGGTAAGCTGGAAGAGAGCCTTGTAGCCGAAGCACATCTGATTTGGCAAGGAGAACCCCTCATTGTTGGGCTTTGGGAAAACAAACAATAGCCGTTCAAGATCCATGCACAATTCACATAATCAAATATCAAAAGCTAATAGCTGCCAAGCAGCAGGAGGTCCAAACGCATGAAGGTGTTGGTCGTAGATGATTCCAAAGCCATGCGGATGATAGTTACGCGCTCCTTGCGTCAAATTGGAATAGCCGACCTAGTACTTGAAGAGGCGGGCACAGGTATGGAAGCAATCAAGGTAGTCGAAGGATTTACCCCTGATCTCATTCTTGCTGACTGGAATATGCCTGGCATGACAGGATATGAACTGTTCTTGGAACTCAAAGCTATGGGATATAATGGCCAGTATGGGTTCATCACAACTGAGGCTAGTGAAGAGATGAAAGTCAAGGCTGCCGAAGCAGGCGCAAGCTGTTTTGTAACCAAACCCTTTACTCCCGAGATTCTAACTAAAGCACTTGATGGCATGATCTAAATGGCAAGCAACGCAAATGCCATGGGGCAATTGCCCAGCGAACGACAGGTTGCAGAGATGTTTCAAACTCTTCTCGGCGTTCCGGTTGAAGTAACTAGACAGGAAGACAGCTCCAAGACCTCGGCCTACTCGTTATCTCTCCATGTTGACCCCAATGGATCACCGATAGGAGCGGTTGCAGCTGATTTGAATTTCACAGCCGTAATGTCTGTAGCGTTAGCCGGACAGAGTCCTCGCGAGAGTGATGACGCAATCTATAAAGGCAGCCTTGATCTGGATCTCTGGGATAATTACAAAGAAGTTTCCAATGTCATGAATGTTCTCTTTGCTGGCAAGGCTTATCCTCGGGTCTTGCTGCACAGCGTTCAGAACGTTGACCTTCCAGTTTGGAGCCGGCTTCAACATGCACATATTCCCATGGTGAGCTATGCAATCGAGGTAGAGGGCTTTCAAGCTGGAAGTGCCACGATGGCTCTACTCGATGTACCAGGTGAAGAAGAATTAATAGACATGGTTATGTCAACCGGCGCAGAAGCAGCGGCACGAGATCTCCAGTTTGTTGATGGAAAGCTTATACGACTCTACGACTTCCACAAACCTAAAGGAGTAGAGCGTAACCAGCTTAACGCATTGCGATCCAATCTGAATATATTTACCAAGGGTGCTGCTGCAGCTATGACCGAGATACTCCAATCTCCAGTTCATATTAAACTAGTTCAGCTACACCATCAGGGCTGGGATGACTATTCAACCAATATTGATAGCAATGCATTTATAACGACGTTTCGTCTGGATCCGCTTGCCAGTCAGTTCGTTGTAACCTTTTCGCCCGGACTTTCCGCAAAGTGTCTAGATAGTCGTCTCAGTGGATCGGAATTGCCAACCACAATACGCAGAACCCTTACGGATCTTGATGTAACGTTGCTTGGCCCCGTGATCAACGCAGTAGTTGAAGAACTATCAGATTCGATTTCGCAGCACTATCCGGTACGACCACATATCGTAAGACATGTCACAGAGAAGTTTATGATGGAAGGCGTGACAATCTCATTAACCTGGATTGTAGCGTGGATGGCAGTAACAGTAGCTGGAAGTACCTTTGATGCATCAATTTGCTTCCCAGTAGTTCCACTCCAGCCTGTTTTATTCGCCATGGCTGAAGATGCAGCGCACGGTGTTCATGGCGCAGGTACAGAACCAGATATTTCAGAATCCGTTCCCAATTTGCAAGTGGACTTATCAGTCCACTTCCCTTCAATTACTCAAATGATGGAAGAAGTGGCAAATTACAAAGAAGGGTTCGTTATACCACTGGGTGCTCAGCGCGGTTCGAAACTTATGCTTACGGCAAGAAATCGCCCACTTGCAACCGTCAAGGCCGTACGCATGGGGAGGCGACTAGGGGCGCAGATCACTGAACTGATCGAAGATCCTGAAGATTTCATAGGACAACTTCACTAGAAAACAGATCAAGGTGCTACGCTGATCCAAGAAGCCCTCTCGGGAACCAAAAAGCGCTCGTCTATTTAGACCAATATCCATCTTACTTGGTAGCTTATACAAAGATGGCAAACAGATTAGATATTGAGCTTACCAGCAAACGCAGTGATGGGTTGTGGACCTGGCGGGTCAAAGGTGCTCGCCAACCAAAAGGTGTGGTCGACTCTAGCTTGCTTCCAGCTGGTTCCAAGATTGGTGATCTACTAAGAGTCGAGGCAGAGATATACATGGACGGTATCTCCATTGCTAATGTCTTGCTACCTAAGGAAACAACTTTGAACAAAGAGTCGGAGATCATTCCCAGGGGCGGGTTGAACTCAGGATTGGAGTTTCCACTTGTTACAACAACTTACGCAACGTCAGGCCGTTTGGATACCTCCCTCAAAGGGCGCAACGAACGACCCTCACACACTAAGAGCAAGTCCCCCAGGGTTAGTAAATCTGCTAGTTCACTGACGTCCAGAGTATCTCGAAAAGATCGACTCGATAAAGGCGGGCAAGGCCGACCCGATAAAGGCGGCGAAGAAAATCCTGCAATCAAATCTCACGAATTGCGTAAAGGAACTGGCCTATCTAGGAATTCGCAAAGTCGTTCATCAAACAATCGTCGATCCGTGACCTTAAATAAAATAGATGATTTCTATAAGAAAGCATTCTTAGACTCTCTATCCCTCGAACAACGAGCAATAGCGGATAAATTAGTAGCAGGTGGCCTACCGGCAGTTCGCAAAGCAATCGAGGAACAGAATAGGACCGCAATGACGTCCAATCTGCCAAAAGTTCCCGAAGAACCAATTATTCAAATGGCAGAAGGTTTGTTACCAAAGCTCAAAGTCGCTACATGGTGCGATCGCGCTCAAGGCGCTCTCAAGGCCATAAACGATATTCCAGCGCTAGACTTACGCAACTTGATAAGCTCATCGGAAGCTGCGCAGCGTGATTCCGTTGGTGGCGAACTGGTTTCAAAACTACGAGATGCACTAAATGCAAAATTGCTCCAAGCGCGCAACAACTGGGAGAACAGTATTCGGGATCTTCTGAAGGAAGGCCAAATAATCCGAGCTCTCAAGCTATCTTCTAATCTGCCAGATAACGCGGCTCGTCTACCAGGCGAACTTGCGACTAGTCTTGCCCATGCTACCTCACAAGCTATGAACTCCCAGGTACCGCCTCAGAGATGGGCGCTTTTGCTTGAAGCTGCAGCGAGTTCATCGGTCAGGATTAACGTTCGCCCTGCGGGATTGCCTGTAGACGCGGACGAAGAATTAATTCGTACGGCAAAGAAACTTGCTGGAAGAATTCCAGCTCTTGCGCGAATGCTAGGAATCACTTTGCCACCTCCGCCAATACCATTGCCGAAAACATCTGCTTTGCCGACTAAGAGCTAACAGATCTATTAATAAAACCCATAGCAAGGAGAATGAACAATGTCCGATGACGAATTAGTGATAGTATCAATTGAAGATCATATCGCGATAATTACATTAAATAGACCTGAAGCCCGCAATGCTATAAATGGCGACGTTGCGCAAGCAATGGAATCTGCAATGGACAAGATTGAAGAAGATGATTCGATCTGGGTAACTGTCCTTACCGGGAATGGACCAGTTTTCTGTGCAGGGGCCGACCTAAAAGCAATTTCTTCGGGACAAGTTGCTTCCATCACTACGCCTAAAGGTGGTTTTGCAGGGTTCGTCAAGAGGGAACGCTCCAAGCCGGTTATAGCAGCCGTTGATGGACCCGCTCTAGCAGGAGGATGCGAGATTGTGTTGGCATGCGATCTAGTTGTAGCCTCAAGTGCTGCAAGATTTGGGATACCAGAAGTAAAGAGAGCCCTAGTTGCAGCAGCCGGAGGACTATTTCGCCTTCCACAATCACTTCCAAAGAACATTGCTATGGAAATGGCACTGACCGGAGAACCTATTAGCGCAGACCGTGCTTATCTCTTTGGCCTTGTAAATAAAATAGCCGACGAAGGGCAAGCATTGGAAATGGCAAAAGAGCTTGCACAATCAATCTGTGTTAATGCACCACTGGCCGTTCGTGAGAGCCGTAAGATTGTACTTGAGACATTTTCGGCAAATTCGGAAGAGCTTTGGAAACTGAGTGGGCTTGGTATGGCAAAAATGGTCTCTACGCAAGACTTTATGGAAGGGCCACTAGCGTTCATCGAAAAGCGAGCTCCGGTTTGGAAGGGCAAGTAGCCCAACTTACCTAGAGGTCGCGCGCTTTGGCTGGCGACCTGTTGACTAGGTAATTATTTCAACAAGTTCGTTGTCATGTAAGAACTCTAACAGTCCGTCTACGATATCATAATCAGAAAGCTCTGAGGTTGCGATCCACCGTACTTCTTGTGCGTCATCTCCGGCAATCGGATCTTCATATTCATCTATCAATTCAGCCAAATGTGCAATGATCACATAATGGTCCTCGTCATCAATTTTTTCGCATATTCCGACAAATTCCCCGCATATACCCTGTAGACCAGTCTCCTCCAAGAGTTCTCTCACTAAAGCCTCCGCAAGAGTCTCGCCAAATCTTACCTTCCCGCCGGGAACGGACCATTTCCCCTGGGCGGGTCCATGACCTCTCCTTATCATTAATATCTGATCGTCATAGATTGCGATGGCACTAACGCTTATGCAAGGCGTCAATGTAACCAACCTAAATTGAAGTATTCATTACAAGCAGTCGCGCCTTAAAGCCGGCTTCTTCAAAAAACCCTTTAGAGAATCTATCTCCAGGCAGCGCATTGGCATCCATTGCATTACAACCTTGACTCTTGAAATAGCTCTTCATCTCGTCGATCAACGCCTCTCCGACTCTTTGTCTTCTAGCATCAGATACTACATACAAAAAGTCAACTACGCCGAGCAGGGGGCCAAAATCACAGTGTTGAGCAACTCGGCCCCAAGAAAATCCACAAGGAATACCGTCCTGTTGGGCAAGCCAAAATGTCGGAGTGGGTTGAGCGATTGCCTCAGTAACAACTTTCCAACGACCTGCATGAACCAACAAGTTTATCCCGGCAAATCCTGAGAGATCGTTGATGAGTTGTTTCCCGCCACGATGTGACTCCATCTCTTCAATCGCAATTTCAAAAAGTCTTACAATTGGCTTGATATCTTGGGCGTTGGCTTTTCTCACAGTTATCACATGAAGTGATTCGTTTGAAGGTTTACCCGACTCTGAATTCAATTTATAGCCAGTTTAATTGCTCGATAAAGCAATCGCCTTGTTGAGAATCGTGCTCCGAGCCCTGGTTGCCTTCTCATATTCAATCAGAGCGGTAAGGTCATTCTTGGACAAGCCTTCGAGCCTTTGCACCACCTGCGACGCTGAAAGAGAGTCGTAGCCTGGAATTGCCAACTCTTGCGCACTCGCTTTGGAAATCTGCTTACCATTGCCTGAGACTACGTGCTTCCCGTTCTCCACAAACGAAGGTGACTCACCGCTAGAGTTCGTGCCAGCGCCATCACTCGATAGGTCATTTACGCTTAATTTTGACTCCTGAGACGAACCTGAAGCAGTCTTTGGATGGTCTCCCCACCTGATTCCCAACTTGCGAACTTGAGCCAATAGACGCTTCTCTGCTTCGCCACTCCCAAAAGTAACCGCGAACTCACCAATCGTCTTAGCCATAGTCAACTGGTTGGAGACAAAGGACCGACCTTTCTCGGTAATCTTAGGTATCTCCTGCTTGCCAAGTAAATAAAGCCCGACAGGGAAATAAACACCAGCGTCAGCAAACTTGTCTTGTAGCTTCTTCTTCTCAGGCATAAATTATAAATCCTCTCCTGATGAAAATAATATCCCCTCTCCCCTTGTCTCGTCACATGCTAAACGCAATCGCGGCACAAGTTATTGGTTTCGTCGGCCAATTGGGTCAAGTTTTTCACCAAATAGCACGATGAACAGACAAACTCACCTGGTTGCTTTGGTAAAACCTGGACTGAGCCTTCTAACCGATCATCGAGGTCACCGACCAGCTCTTCTTCCTCTTCCTCGTCGTCTTGCTCCTCGACCACTAAGCGTTCTTTTAGAATCTCATCAAGACTCGCTTCAACATCATCATCTTCTAGCTCGTCATCATCTTCATCATCATCGTCATCATCAGATGAAATTCGACGTTTTCTATCAGTTGTGACAGAAGTTAGCGGTGGATCTGCTACCAGGTCTACTTCGACGATATCATCATCAAGCTCAACTTCTACATCATCATCTACAAGTCCGATCTCATCATCGAGGGCAACTACATCATCTAGATCTTCATCCAACAGCTCAACGTCGTCGAGGTCCTCAAGCTCTGGTTCCTCGGGTTCTTCGTCATCGTCTATGTCAATCTCGTTACTCAATATTGGCTCCATCTGTATTCCTTAGCGGATCCAGTACTTTCTAGCTCTTTCTTCATGTCGGGTGAGAATAAACTATCCCCTGTAATATTTTGATGCAGGGACTATAGCGCTAATATCACCCAAAATGTGTAATACCAGACAGGATTTCCACTTGTACCTATCTGTATTTACCAATCTAACAAGCTCCATAAGTCGAATATTCCCTCCGACCCTGGAAGAATGGCAAAAAGCTTCGTCTGTTGACCTAATCGCTCTCACAACAGCTAAAGCGTCAAGATGCTATTCGATCCACCAAGCCAACACAAGTATCTACTCTCAAATGCCAAGTCTTTTGACCTCCATTCGAGTTTCGGCGCCAAGTCGCTCTAAATCGTGGCTTTCGAAATCGACAAACCGCATTGCCTTTGCAATGAGGTGATGACCTGCAACCTGGTCTATTAATCGATGCATCTCATGGGCCACTTTTCGATAGTTGGGGTGCCCTTGGGCCCCGGAACGAAGTTCGATGAGATGCATGGCCTCTCTGGCATTTAGCTGGATATAAAAGCGAATATTGAATGCCAGTGCAAGAGCGTACGGAGCGCAATGGGGGAAGCTGCCAAGCAACTCTTCATAAAGACTAGAGGAGCATTCCATAACCTCACGATACTTTTCCTCCAATCCGGCCTCACAAACTTCATCTGGCACCAGATAACCAAGGCCGTTATTAAATTTCTGCCACTCTATCGTCAACATCCGATGACGTTGAAGGTCTCTAAATGCTCCATAATCGGTAACTATGTCAAACCGATAGTTTGTCCTTTCCAGTGCCCTACCTGGTTTGTGTCGACGATTTAGTCGTTCACCAATGTAAGTTTCAAATAGCAACGCTTTTTGTGCCGAGGACATCGACTTTACTGTTTCGACTAGGTTGCGTTCTGCAAGATTAGAATGTGAATAGAGTATGGCTTGCAAGACTTTATCCTCTCCATCTGGATCAAAATCTGTAAGCTCTACAGACGGGTAGTTGGAAGATTTCGTTGCATCAGCCAACGTATTGACTATCAACTCGCTATCTCGGGAAGTCTGTCTGAAATATTCAACCCACTCGCCTCCCCTCTCGGGCAGATCCAAACGCCTAAGAAAGGAAGGGATCACCTTTCGAAGTTCGGCAAGAATAAGTTCGGCATATTCTTGAGCTTCGGGTAAATGACTCGCTCGCATCCGCATAATCAACAACTCATAGGTCTGGCCAGTACCGTAAATACCTACGTTGGATAGAGAACCCGCTGGGAGAAGACCACGAAGAGCATCAAGGGCTTTGGCTTGTATTGATCGTCTCCAAACGAAATCAGAGATCTCAGGACTTTTGGGGAATTTTCTGGCACAGAAAGACTGCATCTTAGGAAGTAGTTCTGCGTAGGTGTCAAACATGAAGTCCATATCCGATACGTAGCGCGCACCTAATGGTGAGTCTAGAATTGATCTTTCGCGATAGTAGCGATACCTTCCATTTTCAAGTCGGCTATCATAGGGAATATATCTAGTCGACTGCTCTAGATAGGCGGCCAACCTACCCCATTCAAGGATCTTGGTCAATAAATTCGAGGCTTGCTCACATGCTAAGTGAACACCACCTAATTGAGCGACGGAATCATCTCCATACTCGAAAAATACCTTGTCATATAGCGCTTCAGCTCTCTCTAGGCCAATCGTAGCATCGACGGTCAAATCACCAGTCATATCCAGCTCGCCCACGAACTCGTCAAGGAAAAGTCTCCGTAAGCTTTTGGAAGATCGCGAGTAACGTGCAAAAAGTGCTCCCTTCACTACTTCAGGCAAATTCACCAAAGCAAAAACAGGTGAATCTAGATTCGTGAAATAGCGCTTTAGTATTTCTCCTTCTGATTCGGTAAAAGTCTCGGTGGCGTAGAAAGACACGGTGATGCCAAGATTACGCCCTCTATGAGCTTTGGGCGGGGATTATCAGATCACGTCTGGCCTGGTAAGGCAACATCATTTAAAATTTCTCATTTACTTGGCTTATTTACCCGCAATTTTTCCAATTATTATGGCTGCAAAGTAGAAGACGCACATTGGGATTGCCATACCAAACAAGGAAAATGGGTCAGAACTTGGAATCAGAATCGCCGCGGCAGCAAAAATTGCCACTACCGAGATTCTCCAGTGTTTAATGAGCTGGGCGGAGCGCAAGACCCCAGCCAACTCCAGGGAAACTAAGACAACCGGAAATTCAAAAGCTGCTCCAAAAGCAACCATTAGGACCACAATGAGATTTATATAGCTGGTCGGAGTATAAATCTCCCGTAAACCAGGTCCGCCAACTGAAGCAAGCCAATGGAGCGCCTTCGGGAAAACCAAATACGCTACTGCTGCTCCTGCTGCAAACAGGCAAATCGAGGAGATGATGAAAGGAATCGCATATTTCTTTTCGGACTTTTTCAAGCCGGGTGTAATAAACCGCCAAACTTCCCAGAGGATTACCGGCGAGCCAAGGAACGCTCCACCGTACAGGGCAAGTTTCAGTCGTATTGAAAATCCATCAAGTGGACCGGTTACATATAGTGCACAGCTGTGATGCGGACCTACCGTATGACAGTAAGGGGAACGCAAGAAGCTAAGGATGTGTCCATAAAGCAGAAAGGCAATAAATCCGCCCAAGACCAGTGCGAGTGCTGCAATACTAAGTCGGCTACGCAACTCAGAAAGGTGTTGTATTAACGTCATCTCATCTGGATGTGGTTTTTCCTTACGCCTAAATCTAAGTTTCATTTGATTAGTTCAAGCTTGGATCGTACGAAAGAGTTCTTCCACCCTCTAAATCAATGGCCCGTTTTACAATAACCGATTCGTTAGTTGTGCTTCCTTCAACTGTACCTGACACACTAAGGTTTACTTGTTGATCTGTTGCTTGCCCAGCCCCGTCAACGCCAACTTGTTGATCTGTTGCTTGCCCAGCCCCGTCAACGCCAACTTGTTGATCTGTTGCTTGCCCAGCCCCGTCAACGCCAACTTGTTGATCTGTTGCTTGCCCAGCCCCACTGACGCTTGTACCTTGGTTTGAAATATTCGCTTGACCCAATTGAGAAGATGCTGGATTGACGCGATCGTTAAGCGATTTTGTACCCAGGACCGAACGCAAGGAATCCCCGATTGAGCTAACCGATTCGGATAGACCGGCAAATGGGTTATCTATATTGCCTAATGGCCCCGGGAGCGCTCCAGGCTTCAGGTCACTGATCGAAGGCAACTCACCAATTACATCACGCATCTCAGACTCAAAATTTTCACGGAGTTTTTTTAACTCGCCCAACCATTTTCCAAACTGGTGCAATAACGCGGGTAGTCTCTCTGGTCCCAAGACCACCAGGGCCACGGCTAATAAAACAAAAATCTTTGCAACGCTCAGGTTGAAGAGCACATCAATATTCTAACTGAATGTGTGCTTTACGAGTTATTTTGCTGGCTCGTAAGCAAGGTTAGAAAAAGTGTATTGCGCTCAACGGCCAAACTCGAAGAACTACCCTACCCACAATTGATGACTGCCTAACCTGGCCAAAGTACCTACTATCCTCCGAATCGCCTCGATTATCACCCATTACGAACATATAGCCCGGTTTCACGGTTTGGGTATGTATTGGCGGACCCATGGAAATTCCAGGGCGCAAAAAGGGTTCAGGAATTACCTTGCCATTAATTAACACATCACCCTGCGCGTTGGAGGAAATTGTATCCCCAGGTAAACCAATTACTCGCTTGACCAAGTCCTTAATTGAAGGATCATTCCTCATCGGATTTGAAAAAACTACGATATCGAATCGATGAACCGGATGGAGGTCATAGGATAATTTATCCACCAAAATCCGATCACCAATCATAAGGGTGGGTTCCATTGAACCAGAAGGTATGTAAAAAGCCTGAAAAACAAAGGTTTTGACTACGAAAGCGACCAGCAACGCAACCGCGACAATAACCAGCCACTCGACTCCCCGACGCAGAACCTTGGGAGGGGCGCCCCGTTGCGCGTTCAAGGTTCCTCGTGAATTTTTGGCTGAGGAAATCGGGGCAGCAGCGATACTAGTATCAACTACTCCTTCGCCAATGCCAGAGGTCTCTAGACTAAAAAAGGATTTTCGAGGCACAACAGGCAATAGCCTAGTGTATCCTGGCACCAAAATACCATCAGGCTTATATCTCGCAAATACGACCAATCTTCCCCAAATTTCCACGGTATCTCAAATATCGAAAGATCCCCCACTACAAACTTGCAATCAGCTTCTCAACCCTGTCGTCGTGAGACTTGAATGGATCTTTACACAAAACAGTTCTCTGGGCCTGATCATTGAGTTTAAGATGCACCCAATCAACCGTAAAATCTCGACGTCTCTGCTTTGCTTTACGGATAAATTCGCCCCTGAGCCTCGCACGAGTTGTCTGAGGGGGTGACTCGATTGCGATATCAATATCCTCGTCGCTACACGTTCTTTCAACCATTCCACGGCTTTGTAACCTATAAAATAAACCTCGTTCCTTTGATACATCGTGATACTGCAAATCGATTAGAGCAACCTTCGGATGACTTAGATTAATCTGATGTTTAGAACGATATGCCTCTATCAAATGGTACTTGATCACCCAATCACATTCCCTATTGAGTAGCAAGGGATCTGTTTCAATGGTCGAAACACAATGCTCCCACATCTCTAGCGCCTTTACTTCGACTGGTCCCAGATCTCTTTTCTCTGCAAACTTTAGGGCCTTAGAAAGATACTCCTTCTGGATATCAAGCGCGCTTATTTCACGACCATTGGCCAGTTTCACCTTACGCCTGCAGGAAATATCGTGACTTATTTCTCTAATTGCCCGAATTGGATTTTCTAGCGTCATATCCCTTAAGACGATATTTTTATCCTCCATCATTCTCAGTAGAATGCTTGCGGCTCCGACCTTGAGGTATGTTGCATATTCGCTCATATTAGAGTCTCCAACAATTACGTGAAGTCTCCGATACTTTTCGGCATCGGCATGAGGCTCATCACGGGTATTTATTATCGGACGCGATCTAGTTGTTGCCGAGGATACTCCTTCCCAAATATGCTCTGCTCTCTGACTCATGCAATACATTGCCCCCCTTGCAGTCTGAAGCACTTTGCCTGAACCTGCGTAAATCTGGCGAGACACTAGAAAAGGTATTAGAACTTCCGCCCAGCGCCCGATATCATCACTTCTCAAGGTGAGATAATTCTCATGGCAGCCATATGAATTACCGGCCGAGTCCGTATTATTCTTGAACAGATAGACATTCCCTCGAATACCTTCTTCGCGAAGTCGTTGGTCTGCTGAGAAAAGCAGCTGTTCAAGAATCCTTTCGCCTGCTTTATCATGAGCCACCAATTCGGCAACAGAGTCACACTCTGGGGTTGCATACTCTGGATGGCTTCCAACATCTAAATATAGGCGAGCACCATTTTCAAGAAATACGTTGGATGATCTCCCCCAACTTACAACTCGTCTAAAGAGATATCTTGCAACTTCATCAGGTGAAAGCCTGCGCTGACCTCGTAGAGCACATGTAACACCGTACTCATTTTCTAGTCCGAAAATTCGTTTGTCCACGTATAGGGTTCTATATCAGTTTAGAAAGTTCTTGTGAACTAATCCTTCGAAAAGATCGATCAAGTAGTCCTCGGTCTAGAACAGCCACCTCAAGATCCGCTACTTTGAGCACTTTCTCTCCCGTTGAAAGAGTCTTAATTGCTGCCTTTAGTGCATCGCCAATCGACATATTTGGCTTCCAGGCCTCCTCCATTCGATCCCAGATGCTATCAGAATCGCCACCAAGCACCGTAAAATTCTCCTCATCCATTACGGTCCCATCGTAGAGAATATGGAACAATGCATCTTCCTTTACATCGGCCCCCACTTCGGCCACTAGGATTTCTACTTCGAGTGGCTTCATCTCATGCACAAAAACTGATCCAAGATAGTTTGCATATACATTGGCTAACGACCTAGCGTCTACATCACTTCTGCTATAGGTATACCCTTTGGTATCTGCATGCCTTACCCCGGCTACTCTGAGCTGGTCATATTCGTTATATTTGCCAACCCCGGCAAAGGCGATGCGGTCATAGATCTCACTAATCTTATGAAGTGATTTTGAAGGGTTTTCTGCTACTAATAGTACGCCTCCCTTGAAGGTCAAGCCCACGAGTGACTTGCCCCGAGCAATTCCTTTGCGAGCATAGTCAGCCCGATCTTGAAGAACTTGTTCGGGGGCAACATAATAAGGGACGCTCATCTATTCAGTGAACCTTTCTAATAATCAAAGGTGAATCCAATAAATATACTGACAACTCACAAAACAAGCACCCGAACTCGAAAACTCTAAGTCTTTGAACGCGATGATGTTGATTTTGTACTCCTTGCCTTTGGGCCTTGTATTGGACGATTCGATCTAGCACTTTGCCTATTTCCAATTAACAAGTTGAATATCTCAGATACCTCGTTATCATCCACTCTCTGAAAACCTTCCTCCGTCACGCTTGCAACCGTTGGAAAAATCCCCCTAATAATATCTGGTCCACCCGTCGCCGAGTCTTCGTCTGCAGCTTCATATAGCGCTTGAATTGCTAGGGTAATAACATCGTTTCTTGAAAGATCATCTCTAAAACCTAATTTTATCGTTGTGCGAGCATCTCTTCCCCCGGATCCAGTTGCCTGATAATCAATCTCTTCATAGCGACCACCGGTAACATCGTAAGTGTAGATTCGCCCTCGTTTGGCCTCCAAGTCGTACCCAGCGAAAAGGGGTACCACGACTAGTCCCTGCATTGCCATTGCAAGATTAGAGCGAACCATATGTGACAGCTGATTTGCCTTACCTTCAAGGCTTAATTTTGTGCCTTCAACTTTCTCGTAATGTTGCAATTGAGTTTGAAACAATTTCACCAGCTCCATAGCCGGACCCGCTGCTCCTGCAATTGCAACTCCAGAGTACAGATCGGCAGGGTGAACCTTCTCAATTCTTCTATGGGCAATAGCATGGCCTTCTGTTGCCCTCCGGTCTCCAGCCATAACGACTCCATCTTGGTATCGTATTGCAATAATCGTCGTCCCATGAGGAACATTCAGTTGAGGATTACTAGAAGCTTGGTGTGTCTCTAGGATAGAAACCCCGGATTGCTCAAGCAATCTCATGAAATTCGGGCCGGGATCTTGGCCTATTGGGAAAAGTGGAAAATTCACTCTCCACCTTTCTGAACATAGTTACGTACGAACTCCTCCGCATTATCTTCCAATACTTCATCGATCTCATCCAAGAGATCGTCCATTTCGGCCTTCAAGGCCTGGGCTTTTTCGCTTGGTTGAGTTGTTTCCTCAACTTCGTCGCTTTTTACTTCGCTCTTTGGTGGAGCCTGTTTCTTCTTTAGTTCTCTTTCAGTCATTTTTCTACTGTTTTCGTGATGATCACTTTCGCACTTGTATACAACTGGACTCTATCAAATCTGTAATTTGATCCATTGTAAAGAGCTACATAGTTTTTCATATAGAAATTCTATGACTCCAACTTATCCAACAACTGACGGGGGGTGGCGCATTCCTCAATTAACTTACCAACGTGAAAATATGTTCCCTTCAAGGGATCCATTGTAGGAATTCGCTTCAACGGTTCATCTCCAAGGTCAAATACCAATGAATCCCAGTTTGCAGTCGCTATGTCGCCCATCCATTTCTGCAGACATTTTCCTCGGAAATAGGCCCGTGTTCCTGGCGGGGGTTCGGTCATTGCCTGTTTTACCTGTTCATCATCGAATAAGCACTCCATTGAAAGGCGGGTAAATAGAGATTTCTCTGGCCGAAGATCATGATATTGCAGGTCCATTGCTACCAATCTCTGACTGTCCCACGTCAGATTGTGCCTATCCATGTATGCCAAAATCAACTCAAGTTTGGCTACCCAATCCACGGTTTTATTTGCTGAGTACGGATCTGCTTCGAGATTGCTCAGGCACTGGTGCCACCTTTCCATCAGATTAGCTCCAGTCTTCTCTTCTCCGATTGAAGAAAAACCATTCTCGTGTACGTACTTCTCTGCAATTTCGTAATAGGCCCACTGTATTTCAAGAGCCGTAATTGCTCGTCCCGACGTCAACTCCATAGTCCCCTTTAGCGAGATATCCGTAGAAAGATTGTGAAACTGCGGGACAGGTGATTTGAGAATAAGGTCAGTCTTGTCCAGCCATCCATCTTCTATCATTGAAAGAATTATTCCTGTAACGCCTAACTTTAGATAGCAAGCAACCTCCGACATATTGGCATCACCACATATAACATGTAATCGACGATATCTTTTTGGATCACAATGAGGTTCATCACGAGTATTTACAATTGGACGTTTTAACGTAGTTTCCAGACCGACTTCTTCTTCAAAAAACTCCGCCCGTTGTGAAATTTGATACTCGATTGGTAACCCCCGCTCGTCCTTTCTTATTCCAGTCTCGCTTCCAACTTTGCCTGAGCCCGTATAGATGATTCGACTAACGAAATGCGCAGTTATCAATTTCGCAATCTTCGCAAAGGCAATCTCCCGATCCATTAGATAATTCTCATGACATCCATAAGAATTTCCTTTATGGTCTGAATTATTCTTGTAAACAGCGATTCTCCCCTGCTCGCCAAATAACCTCTCGGCTGCTCGCATAGAACGAATTAGGATTTGCTCTCCGGCCCTGTCATAGAGAACTGCTTCGCGGGCGCAAGAACACTCTGGTGAGGAATACTCTGGGTGTGCATGATCGACATAGTATCTACCTCCGTTAGTCAAGACTGTATTTACTAAATGAGTCTCCACCTCAGGAGCAAATACACCTTCATTGAGGAAACCCCGAGCGTCATTGCCTGGTGTCTCATCTTCAAAGTCCCAGTTAACACGGTCGTTCGACTCCTGCGAATAAGCATTTATCAGGATTGAAGAAGCAATAACCGGATTTGATTCACCGCCTCCAACCCCCTGGATCCCAAACTCAGTTTCAATGCCAAAGATTTTAGGTATTGCCATCTCAAATGACCCTAGTCGATTTGTGGGTCAATTGCTTGTAATTAGGTCTTTACAGATGTTATAGATACTGGCCGGTTCCAACTTTCTCTATAGACCTTCCGCCCTTTGCATCTTTGCCCTCTTCAAACAGAAGCGTTCTGATGTAGACAATTCTCTCACCCTTTTTACCCGAAATCCGCGCCCAGTCGTCTGGGTTGGTTGTATTGGGCAAATCCTCATTTTCCTTATACTCTTGCCTCATCGACTCAAAAAGGTCTGCCTTGCGTATCCCACTGGCTTCATTAGAAATTGCCCTCTTGATTGATAGCTTCTTTGCCCTTCGAACGATGTTCTCAATCATTGCACCTGAAGCAAAGTCTTTGAAATAGAGAATCTCCTTGTCTCCGTTTTGATAAGTAACCTCTAAAAAGCGATTTTCATCTGTGTCCCGATACATTTCTTCAACGACCGATTCGATCATTGCCTGGCAAGCTTTAGCGCAGTCGCCTCCTCCAAGGGCTGCCACCTCATCGGAATCGATAGGAAGGTCTGGCGTTAGATAGCGACTAAATATAGAAGCCGCCGCTTCCTTGCCTGGTCGTTCTATCTTGATCTTTACGTCAAGTCTCCCCGGCCTCAGAATCGCCGGGTCAATCAGGTCTTCACGATTTGACGCTCCGATAACTATTACGTTTCGCAGCGTTTCAACACCATCAATTTCGGCCAATAGCTGGGGGACAACGGTCGATTCCATGTCAGAGCTGATACCACTCCCTCGGGTCCGAAAAAGTGAATCCATCTCATCGAAGAACACAATAACTGGAACCCCTTCGTCGGCTTTCTCTCTGGCCCTCTGAAATACCAACCTAATTTGGCGCTCAGTCTCCCCGACATATTTATTCAACAGTTCGGGCCCTTTAACGTTTAGAAAATAGCTCTTACCACCTGAAGTTCCGTGCAGCTGAGCTACCTTCTTGGCAAGGGAGTTTGCAACAGCCTTAGCAATTAAAGTCTTGCCACATCCTGGCGGCCCATAAAGAAGAACGCCTTTGGGTGCCGGTAACTTATACTGAGCAAATAGTTCGCGATGCAAGAATGGAAGTTCGACGGCATCAGTTATATCTTCAATCTGAGAATCTAAACCACCAACATCCTCATAAGAAATATCGGGTACTTCTTCTAAGATCAGCTCATCAACTTCAGGACGGGCAAGTTTCTCAAGCAGCAACCCGGTACGAGAATCCATTCGAAGCCAATCGCCAGCGCGCAACTTAGCACCAATGAGGCTTGAACCAAGCTCGGCAACCCTCTCTTCGTCTGCCCTACCTGTAACTACTGCACGCAATCCATCCTCCATTACTTCGCGCAAAGTCACAATCTCCCCCGATAAGTCGGGTCCACGAACCAAAGTAACATTGAAGGATTCGTTGAGAGCAACTTCTTGACCCCGTTCAAGCTCTTTCACGTTTATAGAAGGATGAACTGCAACTCTCATCTTACGACCCGAAGCATAGATATCTACTGTTTCATCATCATTGGCATTTAAGAAGGTCGCATATGCGCTAGGAGGTTGAGATAACTTATCTACTTCTTCTCGAAGTGTTGCGATATGCTCTCTGGCTTGACTAAGCGTAAAGGTAAGTTTTTCGTTTTGCGATATAGCATGCGCAAGTTGGCCTTTGACTTCTAGCAATTTCTCTTCAAGCGTTCTCACCCTCTTGGGGGCTTCTTGCAGCTTCTTGCGCAAGTAGGCAAGTTCCGCTTCAACTTCCTCTAACTGGCTTTCTTGTGATTGTGTCGATTGTGTTTCTGGGTTACTGGTGACTTCTAGATAATTCTCTTCGTCACCTGTATTATCCAGATCTTGTACTTTGTTGTCATTGGGCAACTTTGGCTTGGTTGGCTCTGTCATTATTATCACCTCCTCACTCTCTATATCTGACGATACACCCCCAGGCAAGCAAAGTTGGGGACACGTGGGGTCGAAAACCTTCAAGCCTACTCTTACAGCAAAAATAGTGGCGTAGTTGACATTCAGCCCTGAAAGAATTAGTTTCAATAGTAGATGAAAGTATGGATAGACCAGGACCTATGCACAGGGGATGGACTCTGCGAAGAGATCTGCCCGGATGTGTTCACCCTTCTAGACGATGGCTTGGCCTACGTCAAAGATGATGGCAAGGTTATGAATGACCCAGGAGGCGCTGCAGGTATGGTGATAGTTCCTGCAAATTTAGAGGATGCTGTTGTGGAAGCCTCTGAGGAATGTCCTGGTGAATGTATTTTTGTCGAACGTGAGGGCTAGTAAACCTGAGAGTTATCAGGTTAGCCAGCTATACACCTGCCAGTACTAACCGAGTTGGGTGAAATTTCGTTCGCAACTTTTCTAACCTCGCTAGGAGCAAGGGCATAGCCCGTGCTTGGTTGGTCGGGCGCTAGAGCAAAGACCACCCCGACCGCTTGACCGGAAGAGTTGACAATTGGTGATCCCGAGTCACCTTGGATAATTTTAGCCGAGAGTATGTAAATATCGCGTGAGACAATTGCGCTATTGTACAGATCCCTACCAGTAGCGGTTACTTCAGAGTAAACCTTGGCTGGTGCGACTACGATTTGATCCACCCCACCGGGATGACCGAGATCTACAACTGTCGAACCGATTTGTGCAGGTGTAAGCGTCAAGGGAACTTCTTGGGGATCGTAGCGTTGCAAACCAGGAACCCTAAGGATTGCTATGTCTATTTTTTCATCAAATGCGATAGGTACGGCATTGAGCCGATAGCCATTAGGAGTTATCACAGTCGTTCTAGCTTCTCCGGCAATTACGTGAGCATTTGTGACAACAAGATTATTGCCTATTGCGCTAAATCCGCTACCATCCAATACATAGCCACATGCAGTTCCAGTTACCTTCACGGTTGAGGCTTCCGCAATAGATATGGTCTGTGCTGAAACTGGGCTAGAAATTGGAGGGGGTCCAGCATAGGGCGAAGATGAAACACCTTGAAAAACTTCTGGGAAATTCCCTGATTCAACTAACTGAGTAAAATTTCGAATGCTAGCGGGTTGTCCGGGTAGATATTTCCCAATTGCACTAACAATTTTCGATGTTCTCGCCTGGCGAGATACGACTCCATTAACATTTACTAACGAAGGGATAAGTATCCAAACCAGCGCGACTATCATAACGAATCCAAATATCGCTCCAAGGATCTTATCGAGCAACCTGAGAGGCCCTAGCCCAACGATTTTGGAAAGTTTCAATCCAATAAACATCCCAATTGACTGACAAATCAAGCAAACACTGGCTATGATCGCGACTTCGACAACCAAGCTCAAAACTGGGTTAGACAGCTTCAATGCGACTAAAGCTAAGTAAGCTAGTTTTGCCCCAAAATAAAGCCCGACTCCTATACCTATCCAGGAGAAGACCCTAGCCAAGAGTCCAATGTGCCAACCACCGTAGGCTGCCAGACACATAACTACAACAATAATCCAATCAAGAATATTCACTCTGATGGGTCCTTACTAGTCGAATCACTTACCAAGCGCGCACTAACGATAAAGCCAGTATGCCCAACCATCCGATGTTCAGGACGCACTGACCTTCCATCTACGTGCCAATAACGCTGCATTACCTCAAAGGTTTCAATTATATCGAAACAACTTGCACCGATTCTCGCAAATTCACGATATAGCTCAACTACTTGGCTGATCGTAGGAAGATATGATAGAAAAATACCTCCCGGAACAAGCGCGCTTTGCGCGTGTCCTATAACTTTCCACGGCTCAGGAAGGTCTAAAATGATTCTGTCAAACTTCCCGTCTATTCCTTCATAGATATCACGGAGTTCTATACTATACTTACACTTTTCTCCAAGCCTTGCGTTGACATTCTTCAAGGCCCGATTTGCAAAATCTTCACGAAGTTCATATCCAGTGACAGTTGCTCCGCAACCCAGTAATGCCATCGACAAAGCTCCGGAGCCAACTCCGGCTTCAAGTACTGAAACGTTCATGAATACATCAGCGTAAATCAATATCGCCCCTAGGTCTTTCGGATAGATGACCTGCGCGCCACGAGGCATCTCAAGTATATTCTCAGCCAACGTTGGCTTTAGAGCAATTAGAGTATTGCCATTGGCAAGTTCTATTCGAGATCCATAAGTTTGACCAATTACTCTATCGTGGGGAATCGCCCCGAGGTGACTACTAAAGATTCCACCAGGTTTCAGCTTTAAAATGTATCTGCGCTTCTTCTTGTCTACAAGAAGAACGTCATCACCGACCCTAAAGTGTAAAGCCAGACTTTGCTCACTCACTTGTCGTGATTTTTCAATGAGCTGTGCGAGGTGGTATCCCACTTGGCGTACATACCCATGTTATTTTTGCCTTCCAAGATTGATGATCTCAACTCCTTCACCTTTATTGAGAGTCTTGGAAAAAACGACTTTACTTGAGTCGTAACTTAGAAAACGCTTAAACAAAAAAGCAGCTACTGCTAGAACTGCCCACAAAGCATCTTTTCTTAGGAAGCCTTCAACAAATGCCCGCTTGGAGATCCGATTTAGTAATCGCAAAATCAACTTAGAAACCAACAGTTACTTCTTACTTATATTCTTCGAATCTCTACAACCGCTCGACCTTTCCCGCCTTTACGACGGCCTAGCAAATAGGCACAGACGATTGCCCCTCCGACAACTAGTGCTAATACTATGGGCGATTTAGTAGGATCACTTTTAATCTCATTGCCTCTATCTCCTGTGATTGAGCGCAATTTAGTCGCAATATCGTCACGAGTTATTTTGCCATCAATACCGCTTCCGACTATCTTTCCGTTAGTTGCTGCCTCTATATCTCTGACCATTTCACTCATCCTTCATATTCTGTTGATCTTTCAAGCCCACTAATCACTACGCTCTCTCGACTTGCTATGTCTCGATATTCCAAGGAAACTTAGCCCACCCAACATAAGCGCAAAAAATAATGCCACAATATAAGGGATCCAACTTAGGTGCCCTCGAAAACTAGATCCCGTTTCGTTTTGGACAAGCCTGAGAACCCCCAAAACCATAAAACCAAATCCGAATATCATTACTATTGAACCAACCAATCCATATACCAGGAATCTCAAAATCGACTTTAGGGGAACAACAGTTTCTTGCTTGATATATGCGACAATAAGTTCCCATAGTTCGCTTAATTCTTCTTTCATCTGAGCTTAGGATCCTGGCTTTCGTCGGGTTTGCGGGGAGTAATTATATAGGTGGATGTTGCCTTAGCAATAATAGTATTGTTATCGTCCTCGACAGTAGCTTCTAGAAAAGTAACCCTGCTGCCACCTGAAACGACTTGCGCCGTACACGTAAGTGTCGAACCGACTTTCGCAGGTTTGAAAAAGCTGATTTTCATCTCTGCGTTTGCTGAAATTACCTTCTTCCCGTCTTTTTGAGCAAAGCTTATCGAACAGGCTCCCATTGCCGAATCAGCCATGGCCGAGATGAATCCTCCCTGGATAATACCTATTGGATTAGCAAATCGCTCATCGCATTTCATCCTCCAGACACTTGTACCTGCACTAGATTTATCAATACATATAATTCCAAGCGTAAGATCGCAGTTTGGGGGGACCTGGACCCCGCTACTAGAACTAGGTTTGCTCACCTATGCCAAATCTCCAGCCACTTTAGGAATCTTAGAACGCCTCAGGTCAGCTAATCCACTATCGACAATAATATTGGCAGACACGCCTAGTTGTAGTCTCGCAGGTATTGCGTGATGGCTTCATAGTAGGCTGGCTAAATGCAGTCAACAGATGCACAAATCGATCTACTAACAATAAATGTCGTCCGTGGATTGGCTATGGATGCCCCACAAAAAGCCAACTCTGGCCACAGTGGAACTGCCATGGCCTTGGCTCCGTTAGCGTATGTTCTTTTCAACAACGTGATGAGCTACGACCCAGCTTGGCCCCAGTGGCCCGACCGCGACCGTTTTGTTTTGTCTGCCGGTCATGCATCAATCCTCTTGTACTCTTATCTATATCTCTACGGCTTCGGGCTCACCATTGATGACATTAAGAATTTCCGTCAGTGGGAAAGCAAGACACCCGGACACCCAGAGGTACATCATACGAGTGGAGTTGAAGTTACCACAGGTCCACTTGGGCAGGGAGTTGCTAATGGGGTCGGCATGGGTATCGCAGAGCGCTTTCTCCGAAATCAATTTAGTCCAGAAGTTTGCGACCACTATACCTTCGTGATTGCTGGCGATGGTTGCATGGAGGAGGGAATAAGTCATGAAGCCGCGTCCTTAGCGGGCCACTTAGGGCTAGGACGACTGATCTATATATATGACGACAATCATATAACTATAGATGGTCCCACGGAACTTGCATATGATGACAATCGTGTTGAGAGATTTGAAGCCTATGGGTGGCACGTTAATGATATTGGCGAATCAGCCAATGATTTGGACAAGCTTGAAATCTCAATACGACAAGCAATGGAGGTGCCGGACAAACCATCTCTCATCATTTTACGTTCCCACATTGGTTGGCCGTCGCCAAACCGAACAGATACTAAAGAAGCTCATGGTGAACCATTCGGAGAAGAAGAAATTGCCCGAACTAAGGAGATCTTAGGCTTACCAGCCGATAAAACTTTCTGGGTACCCGAGGTGGTCATAGAGCACTGTAGCAAAATTGCGGATAAGGCAGCGACCAGGTCCTCTCAGTGGCGCCAGCAAGTTAGCAATTGGGCTAAGTTAAATCCCGATAAAGCAAAGTTGTGGGAAATCGCTCAAAGTCTAGATTCCTCACTATGTAAAGCGATTGAAATGCCTAAGTTTTCCAAGGGTGGCAGTATTGCGACTCGTCAAGCCATGAAACAATGTCTTAATGCAATTGCGCAAATCCATCCTACTATCTTGTCGGGTGGAGCTGACCTAACCGGCAATACTGGAGTTGCTCTCGATAACGATACTTTACAGTCCAAAGACAATCCGGCTGGACGACAAATAGCATATGGGATTCGCGAGCATGCAATGGGGTCAATAATGAATGGCATGGCCCTCCATGGAGGAGTAAAGCCCGTCGGAGGTACCTTTTTTGTTTTCTCAGACTACATGAAACCAGCAATACGATTGGCCGCGCTTTCAAAGGCCCCAGTTATTTACTCCTTCACTCACGATTCGATAGGTCTTGGTGAAGATGGACCTACTCACCAACCAATTGAACACCTTGCCGCCCTTAGAGCCGTACCTGACCTAGTTGTAATTAGACCTGCGGATGCCAATGAATGCTCCCAGGCACTGATTTACTCACTCACCCATAACGGACCTGTAGCACTGATACTTTCCAGACAGGCCATTCCAATTCTTGATCTACCAAATGACCTTGAGACCGGAAAAGTAAGATTTGGCGCATATACGCTATATGAGAGTTTTGGACGGAGCAGCGGTGGGCAGCCAGACGTAATCATCATCGCTACTGGAAGTGAAGTAGGTCCGTCATTGGAGGCTGCTAAACTCGTCAGTCAGGAAAAATACAATGTAAGAATGGTTTCGATGCCATCGTGGGAGTTATTCGATCAACAAGGTCTCAAATATCAGCACAGTGTGCTGCCCAAAGGCATACCTACTCTTTCTGTTGAAGCTGGCGCAAGCTTTGGCTGGTACCGATACGCCAGCTCTTCAATCTCAATAGATAGATTCGGGGCAAGTGCTCCAGGTGCTACCAACATGGAGAAATTCGGCTTCACTCCAGAGAATATTGCTAAGAAAGCCTTAGAAATTGCTTTACCAATTAGCTAAATTACAATTATTGATGTCTTTATGGAAAGGAGCCGCCAGAGATGACCGGAACTACAACTACAAAACTAAATGAGCTATTCGAGACTGGTGGCCAGAGTCCATGGCTCGATAATATCAAGCGTTCATATCTCACCTCTGGCAAACTTGCTGGCTTGGTCGAGCAAGGTATTCGTGGACTGACCTCAAATCCAACAATATTTGCTAAGGCTATCGAAGACTCTAGCGACTATGACGAACAGTTTTTCGATCTTATTTCCACGAAAAGCGTCGAGGATTCCTACTGGGAAATGGCCAAAGAGGATATTTCGAAAGCCCTAGATGTACTTGGTCCGCTTTATCAATCCTCGGGAGGATCGGACGGATTTGTTTCGATAGAGGTAGGTCCTCACTTGGCATACGATACGACCGGTACCATTAGAGCTGCTCGCGAACTTCATGGTTCAATCAACAAGCCAAACCTCTTGGTTAAAATCCCAGCCACGCTTGAGGGATTACCCGCAATTGAACAAATGATATCAGAAGGAATCTCAATCAATGTGACATTGATCTTTTCGCTTGAACGATACGCACAAGTGATGGATTCCTATTTGAAAGGACTTGAGTTATACATCTCAAAGGGTGCTACACCTAACGAAGTGGCGTCTGTCTCCTCGGTTGCCTCGTTTTTTGTTAGTCGTGTTGATACTGAAGTAGATCGTCGACTAGAGCTAATGACACAAAGCAATCCCACCTTTGAAAAAGGTGCAAGCGCGCTTTATGGCAAAGCCGCAGTGGCCCAAGCACAACTGGCTTACAAGCTTTTCCTAGAGACGTTTTCCGGTGAGAGATGGTCAAAGTTAGAGCGTGCAGGAGCAAATTTGCAGCGTCCATTGTGGGCCTCAACATCTACCAAGAACCCAAACTACTCAGATTTGCTATACGTCAATTCATTGATAGGACCACACA
>JAKAVM010000105.1 GCA_021827485.1 Actinomycetes bacterium | reverse complement strand
ATTTTCCGTTAGTTTTGTTGGTCGTACGCTGGTAGAGCTTTCTTCGAGAGTGGGGCCTATGACTCTAGGTATACCTAGAAACTCAATCACCTGCATTTTTTGATTGAGGTTCAGGCGGTGGTCGATCGGCACTGCAATGTTACCGATATCCCAGATTTTATGAAGCGAGTCAATGAAGTACTGAGATGGTTCCAGGTCGATTGCGACTAGTTGGGGCATATCAAGCTAAAGTATAGAGTTCACTTAGCTCAAGTGAGACTTTATCAGTTGAGACGCTAGGTGGACTTACGATTTTGGCAATTTTAGGAGTATTGAGAGTGGTACAAGAAATTGAATCGGGGGCACGCTGGGAGTCCCATGAACTTGGATTTGGCGATATTACTTATCTGACTTGTGGCGGCATTGCAAAGATTACAATTTGTAGGCCGCAAGTTCGAAACGCCTTTAGACCTCAGACATTATTTGAGCTTTCCAACGCCTTTGATATTGCCAGGGATGATCCAAACATCGGAGTCATTATTCTAACCGGCCAAGGGAGCCAAGCTTTTTGTTCGGGTGGTGACCAGACAGTTCGAGGCGAGGACGGTTACATCGGTAATGACGAACTGGCTAAAGCAGGCATCGGACGGTTGAATGTCTTAGACCTGCAGGTTCAAATTAGACGGTTGCCTAAGCCAGTAGTCGCAATGGTCGCAGGATATGCTATAGGAGGTGGGCATATCTTGCATTTAGTATGTGATCTAACTATAGCGGCCACCAATGCTGTCTTTGGCCAAACAGGTCCGCGGGTGGGGAGTTTTGACGCAGGATACGGTTCAGGACTTCTAGCTAGAACAATAGGACTCAAAAAGGCCAAGGAAATTTGGTTCTTATGCCGCCAATATGGTGCTTCCGAAGCCTTGGAAATGGGTCTCGTCAACTGTGTAGTTCCACTCAAAGACCTTGAAGTTGAGACTGTATCGTGGTGCAATGAAATCCTAGCACTGTCTCCGATCGCACTAAGAATGATAAAAGCAGGCTTTAACGCTGCTGATGACGGCCTCGCGGGTGTTCAACAACTTGCGGGAGATGCCACCATGCTTTTCTATATGAGCGAAGAGGGACAAGAGGGGAGAAATGCCTATGTTCAAAAACGCCCTCCTGACTTCTCGAAATTTCCCAAGAGACCATGAAATTATGGCTCTCAGGGGCTAGACCCCGTACGCTAGCAGCGGCAGTCGTCCCAGTATTTGTTGGGACATGTATATCGTATCGCTTTAGATCCGCAGCTCCGCAAGGTGTGGCGATTCAACACAAAATTGTTTCAAGTCACTCTATGCGGACTGATCATTTCAGTATAGGTATTGCGTTGTTGGCGCTAGCCGTATCTCTATTCATGCAAATTGGGGTCAACCTAGCCAATGATTACTCTGACGGAGTGCGCGGGACTGATTCTGACCGGATCGGGCCTACTCGGTTGGTGGCATCAGGGCTAAAGAGCGCAAAATCTGTCAAACGAGCAGCATTTCTTTGTTTTGGAATTAGTGCACTATGCGGTTTGGTCATCTCAATCATTGTCGCTCCTTGGCTAATATTGATTGGGATTGTATCTATCTTGGCAGGATGGTTTTATACTGGCGGGAGAAACCCTTATGGCTATAAAGGGTTTGGTGAAGTAGCGGTGTTTGTTTTTTTTGGATTAGTAGCGACAATTGGAACACAATTTGTTGTCTCGCGCCGCTTTGAAGCAGCTTCGATTCTTGCGGGTGCAATTGTTGGACTTTGCGCTATTACGCTGCTAGAGACCAATAATCTCAGGGATATAGTGGGAGACAGGTCCGCTGGCAAACTTACTTTGGCGGTTCGAATAGGTGATCGCGGCACGCGAATTATTTATATTGCAACTCTAGTTTTATGCTTTCTTGGAGTAGGGGTGTTGGGTATAGTGTTAGGGGATTGGTGGTTGATGGCCTGTATTATTAGTGCTCCACTGGCGCTAAAGGCCTCTAAAATTGTTTATGGTGGGGCGACTGGTCCAAAATTAATTCAGGTATTGAAACTGACGAGTTTCATGCAAATAGTTTTTGGTGTCACTCTTGGCATTGGCATTCTCCTCTAAGCAGCTAGTCTGAGCAGCTGGTGCAAATATCGCTTTACAGAGTGAAGGTTCCCTTGAAAAGTGATTTTGCAAACTCACATTCCCGTCTAGATTCATTAGAACGGGTAATCGCAAAAATAACCTGCCCGAGCGACGGAGGGGACTCTTTATTGAGTGGCTGGGGGGAGGCAGGAGTCTACAAAGAGCCTAATTACCTTTACGAGACTCCTGAAACATGCCTATTTATAGTCCAAAATTATATTGCTCCAGCTTTGCGGGAAAGCTTGCCAGCCAACCCAGCCCAATTACAAGAGTTGCTTGGCTCCATTACCGGGTATCCTGCTGTCAAGGCTTGCTTCGAAATGGCTTTTTATGACATTTGGTCTCAACAACAAAACCAACCACTCAATCTCTCCCTACTTGAATTGGCGCTGAGTAGCGCGAATAAGCTCCGACTCGATAGCAATGAACTATCAACGAGAACCTCATTGAAGGCTGGGGCAACCATTGGAATTGCCCCTAGTACGGATCAGCTGCGAGAGAAGATAGAAGAAAGTATCAAACAGGGATATACTAGAATAAAGCTTAAAGTCGATAGTAGACGCGAGACAGTTGAGTCAATCAAGTCACTAGGCTATGTAGGGACCTTGTCTAATGTGACTTGGGTGGCAGATTGCAATGGAGCCTTCAGCCTTGCAAGTAAAGCGGATATAGAAGTATTGAAACTACTAGATACGCTAGGCTTTTCATTTATTGAACAGCCGTTGGCACCCTTGGATTTCGTTGGACATAGAGAACTGCGAAAGTCCATGGATACGCCAATTTGTCTTGACGAGTCGATTGATTCTCCATTTGCTATAGAAACAGCTTATGAGCTTTGCGCGTGCGACGCTGTAAGTGTAAAACTCGCGAGAACTGGAAGTTTTGCTAAAGCCATAGAATGCGCCATTCTAGCTCGTGCCCACTCAATAGACGTTTGGTGTGGTGCAGTGCACGACCTTGGGATTGGGAAGCTTGCCAATATCGCACTAGCAAGTTTGTCTTGTTTCTCCTTACCGGGAGATCTGACTGGTTCTAATTACTATTTCCATAAGGATATCTTGGATAACGATATTTTAGTTGAGCAGGGAAGAATCTCAGTTCCAAATGGGCCGGAGTTCGGTATCCGTGTGAATGAGAACCAGGTAGACCAATATTCAGAGCAAGTTATTGAGCTAGGTCGGTGAACTGCTCGGCCCTAGAGGGCCGAGTTTTCCGGAGCGGTTCTGATAAATTCCAAGACGCGCTCGGCTGTTTCAATTGGTTTTTCTGAGTAAAGGTTGTGCCCAGCCCCCGAAATCACTTCAATGTAAGCATTACTTCCAATATCTATTTGCATCTGTTTGCCAATTTCTTTGAACTTATCGTCGTTATCCCCAACAAGAATCAGTACTGGCATCTCTAATTTTCCAAGGCGCTTCCAAAGTGGTTCTTGGACACCTGTTCCTAACTGCCTCAGTGAGTTGGCTAGCCCACTTGGGGTATTAGACATGCGGGATTCAATGTCTTGTTGACCCGGGGTCATGGTTGCAAACATTGGCTGTCCGAGCCACCGCTCGACAAAGGACTTGGTCTCAGTAATAGAATCAGCTAACTCTAAATCAGAAAGCTTGCGTGCTTGGCGTTCCTCATCATCTTCAATTCCAGGTGAAGCTGAGATTAGCGTGAGGGATTGAACAAACTGTGGGTAATCTAGAGCGGCTCTCAGTGCAATTCGCCCTCCCATGGAGTATCCAAGGTAGTGGGCGGTTCCACCAGTTCTAGCCAGCAGTGAAGCGGCTTGTTCAAAGCTGGCGCTAATATTTTGGGATTCACCGTGAAAGGGTGCATCTACTAGACAAAGCTGCAAGTGATTGGCAAGAATCTGCGCGAATATTCCCCATGAATAGTTAGTTTGAGTAAATCCATGCAAGCAAACTAACTTTGGACCACTGCCAATAACTCGTGCGCTAAGGGTCGTGAAGTTCTCTTGCATTAGGGCATTTTATCATCAAGGCGCTGAATGCCCGAGAGGGGGACTGTAATGTTGTTGGATAGACTTTTTGAAAACATCTTAGAGAGGTTTTTCGTTTAAATTGAATAAGAAGTGGTCGGAGCCAACGGGCCTTGCGAGCCCGCCAATTGGCGCACAGGATCAATTTGCACTAGTGCTTGCAGATGAGTTCATAAGGTGCGGGATGACGGATGCTTTGATATGTCCTGGGTCACGGTCTAGCCCATTAGCGCTTGCCTTCTATGGATCAGAAATTAGGTGCCATGTGAGAATTGATGAACGAAGCGCCGGTTTTATCGCGCTGGGATTGGCCAAGTCTACCGGACGAGCGGTTGCTATTATGGTAACAAGTGGAACTGCCTTAGGCAATTTGATGCCAGCAGTATTAGAGGCAAGCTATGCCAGGGTACCTCTTATAGTGCTAAGTGCAGATCGACCACCTGAATTGCATGACATTTCCGCTCCTCAGACCTGTAAGCAAACAGATATATTTTCTTCCTTTACACGCTGGTCCTTTGATAGCGGGGTTATCAGAGATGACATGGCTAGTGCATTTCGTTCGATTGCTTCAAGGGCTTATCTGGAAGCAATCGGCTCACCTAATGGCCCAGGACCGGTCCACATCAATTTACCTCTAACCGAACCCCTTGTTGGGCAGGTATATATTGACGGCCATCAGCCTCAAGCAACAGATACTGATTGGCTGCCTGCAGCCAGACAAGATAACAAACCTTGGCACCGGATAGCTAAGCCTAAATCAAGGGTAGATTCTGATCTGGAAGAGTTGCTTGGATCCATCTTTGCCTCCAAGGGTTTGATCATTGCCGGAGCATTCCAACGATCGCAACAGGATAGGTATATTGATTGCGTTAATTCTCTGGCGGATAAGTTGAACTGGCCGATCATTACCGATCCACTTTCAGGAGTACGCCGGGGAAGTAGCCACCATATTATTTGCCATGCCGATAGCTTGCTACGTTCGGCGACATTTGCCGAAGCAGCCAAGCCGGATGTTATATTGCGATTTGGCAATCCAATGGCGTCAAAAGTTATATCGAACTATATTGCAAGTCAGAAGTGCATACAGGTAAGTGTTGATCCTTATTTAACGTTTGCCGATCCAGGGCGTTCTAGTGAGCTCTTTATCGATTGTGATCCAGCTTATCTGTTGGGTATAAACTGCGGCTCTCCTACATCAATAGAGTGGCCAATTATGTGGTCGGAGTACGATAGGCTAGCTCAAACAACAATTGAAGCTCAGTTGGACTCCTTGCAAGAGCTGAGTGAGCCCTGGATTGCCCGCTATCTTATCCAGAAAACTTCTAAGGACTGTGCAATTTTCTCCTCATCGTCTATGGCGGTTCGAGAACTGGAATTTTACGGAGGGCGATCTTCTGACTATCCACAAGTTTTTTCGAACAGGGGACTAAACGGTATTGACGGGGTTATCTCAACCGCCATTGGAACTGCATTGAGCGGTCAGTTTTCTAGAGTTATTACGCTGGTTGGCGACATAGCTTTTCTGCACGATTTTTCATCGCTTATCCATAGTTCACATCGTTTGGATTTGACCCTTGTGGTTATTGACAACGGGGGAGGTGAAATATTTGAGTTCCTCGATCAAAAGCGCTTGGATGAAGATAGGTTCAATACTTTGTTTAGAACCGATCAAATGCTCGACTTAGCCAAGATCGCAAAGGGTGCAGTGACAAATGTATTTGCTCCAACTACCAAGAGTGAATTTGAAAATGCTTGGGATGCGTGCAGGTTATTGCAGGGACTAGGGATAATTATCTGCAAGATTCAAGCTGGTTCAACCCGCCAGCTCCATGAGTTATTGGAATCGGAAATATCGATAAGCTTGGCAGGCTCTCTAGGCAGCAGTTATTGAGTGAGGTTCCTAGAAGGACCACCCAAGCGGCTAACATGAAACCAGTGGACAAGAACCATAAAGAACTAGAAAAAGAGTTAAAACAGCGTGACTTAGTCCATCAAGTCACGGCTCCAGTGGTCTTTGAGGAGATGGTCAGTGGCTCAATGAGCGCCTATGTAGGTTTCGATCCAACAGCAGATAGCCTTCATGTTGGCCACTTACTACCCATTCTTACAATGCGTAGACTCCAAAGATATGGAGTGAGGCCAATAGTTGTCGCTGGAGGCGGTACTGGGATGGTGGGCGATCCTAGCGGGAGGTCGACAGAACGCAACCTTCTTTCCCCAGATGAGCTGGCTTACAATTCGAGCGCTATTGAGAGTCAACTGGTAAAGATGCTCGATTTTGACGGAGTGGACGAAAAGCGATCTGCAATAATGTTGGACAACTCAACATGGCTGTCTAAGGTTTCGCTACTGCAATTTCTGCGTGATGTAGGAAAGCATTTTTCTATTTCGCAAATGGTGGCTAAAGATTCTGTGAGAACTCGTCTAGAGCAGAGGGAAGAAGGAATCTCATTTACTGAATTTAGCTATATGTTGCTCCAGGCATATGATTATCTATGGCTATACGATAATTATTCATGCAAGCTGCAAATTGGCGCTTCAGATCAGTGGGGTAATATCACGATGGGTATCGAGTTGATCAGAAAACTACGTTCACAAGAGTGTTGGGGATTGACTATTCCATTACTAACACAAACGGACGGTAGTAAATTTGGCAAGACTAAGGATGGGGCCCTCTGGCTTGACAGAAGTAAGACTAGTCCGTTCCAACTCTTTCAGTATTTCTATAACTGCGATGACTCCCAAGTTGGTAAGTTGCTACGCTACTTTAGTTTTCGCTCTACAGATGAGCTTGAAGATCTGATCGCCAACGTTGAAGTAGCTCCAGAGAAGAGAGTTGCTCAACAGGCACTGGCTTATGAGATAGTCGAGCTAGTCCATGGTAGTACAGAGGCGCAGTTAGCCAAAAGAATTTCAGAGCTACTTTTTAGCCCTGACATTTCCACCCTCTCAGAGTCTGAACTACTAGATGCCTTTGGATATGCTCCGTCTACCACCATGGCGAGAGAGGCATTGGTGGGTGGCAGGATAAACGTACTCGAGCTTTTTGCTAAGTCAACTCTAGAGCATTCGATAAGTGCATCGCGCCGAACCATCAACCAGGGAGGGGCATATATCAATAACACCAAGCGTACTAATCCAGATGAAGTAATATCTCCCAAAGAGTTATTATGTGATCGCTATCTTCTATTGCGCAAGGGTAAGAAGACCCTCAATCTCATTACCTTCGAATAGGACTTGGGGGAAAAGTTGTTGCATGAAACTCGGTGAGGGTTCAAATACCGACTTCGATCGACTCAGGCGTCGAGTTTTATGGGGACTCACGTCTGGAATATACGTAATCGGGTCACATTTTCAAGATAGCTATAATTTGATGACCGCTAATTTGGTGATACAGGTAGCGGTTGAGCCAAAACTTGTCGGAGTAGCAATTGAAAGAGAATCGCTCACCCATAGGTTAATAAGCGCTTCATCGTGTTTTAGTATTTGCGTTGTTAGGAAAGAGCAACGTGAGATTATACGTAAGTTCGTGAAACCCTCAGGCGCACTTGAAGAAGGCAGGCTCCTGGGAGGATATGAGGTATTTTTCGGCTCAAGCGGTTGCCCCATTCTGGTCGATTGTGGGTCCTATCTTGATTTGCGACTAATCCAAGAGTTGCCATATGAAAGTCATAGCTTCTTTATTGGAGAAGTTGAGGATGCGGGGTTTCCAAATGGGCAAGAGTTCGAACCACTAAGAATCTCAGATACTCGCATGCACTACGGGGGCTAGGGCGGCAGCGGAGATTTGTTGAGATTGCTCTTGTTGGGGCGGCAGCGGAGATTTATTGAGATTGCTCTTGTTGGGGCGGGCGAAGATCAATCTCAAGTCGAAGGATTCCATCTTCTAAGCTAGCTTTAGCATCGGCCAGCATGGCGTAGTCCATATAGTCTACTTTGGACTGGGCGATGAAGCGTTGGCGCTCAGGTCCTTCTATCGGGGGGATTCCCCGTTCCTTCACCGCCAAGGCCCGTTTGGCAAATCTTTCGATCATTGCTGATACGTCAAATATCTCAGACATCTACAAAAGTGGAGCATAGCCTAGAACCACTCATATGGAAAAGTGGAGCACGGTCCAGAATCAATACTAGACTCTAGCTAAGCCTTGATTTTGTGGTTTGCTTAGCAGTGATATGTCAAGCTAAGCAACACACGTCCACGGGAGAGAAATAAGTTGAAAAAAGGTCGTCACCGCCGA
>JAKAVM010000024.1 GCA_021827485.1 Actinomycetes bacterium | reverse complement strand
GAGTAGTAGTTCCCAAAATTTTTACGCAAAGTGCAAACATGCCTCTTTGCTATATGTTTAATCCAGCTCAATCAGCAAACTGTGAAGGACCGTTCCCACCTCTAACCAGTCCATCATTATCTAAAGCAAGCTCAGCAAGCTCAGCAAGCTCAGTGCTTGATGCTAACGCACTTGTTACAACCCAAACATATGTAGGGCGTTATCCTCCTCTTTACTATCTACTAGTAAGTTGGCCAGCACGATATTTTCATTCTCCATTCGGCTTTTACTTAATCCGCATCATGTCTGATTTAGTTAGTTCAATAGTTCTCGGTGTGGCATTGGCTCTGGCTTTAGAATTAGACACATTAGACAAACCCCCGTCAAAATCGTATTTGTATTTTGGCGGCCTACTCGCAATGACTCCCGCCCTTGAGTACTCTTCCTCGGTGATCAATCCCAATGGCCTTGAAGCTGCTGCTGGCTTAGGTCTGTGGATTTGCTTGATAGGCATGAAGCGCTGCCATGAACATAAAGCCACCCCTAATGTTTTGGTACGCCAGTTTATCTTCTTCGCAACTATCTGCGCGTGCGTCGAGACCCTAATGCGAGGGTTATCTCCTCTGTGGGTATTTATTACATGTGCTATCGGTTGTCTCTATTATGGGTGGAGTCTTATTTGCAAACTAGCCAGAATTCGATATGTCAGAATTTGTTCTGCATTTGTATTTTTTGCAAATATTCTTTCATCAATTTATATTGTGTGGGCCAAGACCCTCCATATAGCAGGCGCTAAGTGTATTCATAATTGTCCGACTTTCATTGAGAATGCTCACAAATCCTTCGGGAAAACCTGGCTGGACATCCATCAGCTTATTGGAACGGTTGGTTGGATCGATCTTATTAATAATAAGTTAGCTAGTGACACTTCAATACCTGACATCTGCTTTTGGCTACTTTTTGGGAGTATTGCGATCCTAGGTTTGTTGTTTTTATGGAATCGTAAACCCAACCGGCCAGCATTACTATCTCCCGCCCACAACACGTTGATTCCACCCAACAAGACAGCTAGTTCCCTGAATGAAAAATTTGCATTTCTTCTTTTGATCGCTTCAGTTATATTTTTGCCAGTAGTCCTTGAGGCAAGCCAAGCAAATAACTATGGATTCATATGGCAAGGTAGGTACGTTCTACCAATTGCCTTGGGGATTCCAATTATCGCTCTAAGCTATTTAGATGATAACCCTCGTCTGAGAACATTTATTCAATTTATAGCATCCACTGATCTAATTGTTATTGTGATATCGTATTATGCTATAATTAGACGGTATAGTGTTGGCATACATGGTCCTATATGGTTTTTTAGGAGTAGATCGTGGTCTCCCCCAGTCTCTTCCGTAACGCTAATCTTGGTATTTACTATTGCAAACCTATTTCTTTATAAATCAGTTATTTTTACACCTTCACCGAGATCAGCGTCCGATACAGCACTAGCACCTGCAAGCTTTGGCCGTTAGCCGTTATATTGCGATATGAAATCTCTTCATAGAACCAAACAGGTCTCCCTGGGTGGTTCCAACTCCAAAACGACTAACAATAATCACGATAGACTTTCTCACCCAATTGGCTACTTCGCTGGTATTGATGGACTAAGGGCTCTTGCTGTCGGCTTAGTGGTCATGTATCACCTTGGAATATCATCACTGCAAGGCGGATATATCGGCGTTGATATTTTCTTTGTGATATCTGGCTTCCTTATTACCTCATTGTTGTTGAACGAGAAATCAAAAACCGGCACAATCGCTCTATATAAATTTTGGGGTCGAAGAGCCAAGCGATTACTGCCAGCATTATTTGCAATGTTGGCCATTACCAGTTTAGCGGTCTGGATATTCTCTACCTCAATTGATACATCTAGCTATCGAGGTGATGCGCTATCAACGGTATTTTATTTTGCAAACTGGCATGCAATATTTAGCCATTTTTCCTATTTCGCTCAATTCAAACTGCCTTCACCACTTGAACATACTTGGTCACTTGCGATAGAAGAGCAGTTCTATCTCGTATGGCCACTTATAATTTTGTTCACGTTTTGGCTTGGGTCTTTTGATCAAAAAAGGGGTATTCAATTCCTAAAAGTATTCGCCTGTATTTTCAGCGCAGGTTCAATTTCGTGGCTCATCCTCAATTATCACGGAGCCCAAAGTGCAACCTCCGATTACTTTTCTACATTTTCTCGCGCCTTTGAGCTTCTCTTTGGCGCTTTAATCGCCCTTTACATTCGCACACCTGCTGCTTTTGGACAGGTGAGACATCACATCTTGGAACTGATTGGCACTCTCAGTCTAGTAATAGTTATATTCCTTGCCGTAGTTGCTGGTGGCCCACCAGCATGGATGTACTACTTTGGATTTGTACTCTGTGCATTGTCTAGCACCTTTATTTTACTCAACTGCATTCAAGTCGAGCCAAAATTTCCCTTTAATATATTTTCACTCCCCCTACTTCAATATCTTGGCAAGATATCCTATGGGATCTATCTATGGCACTGGCCCATAATCGTGTTTGCAAACAGCAATAATTTAGGAATTGCCGGTGGTACATTGACGCTGCTCCGAGTGATTTTGATTTTAGGATTATCGACCTTGAGCTATCACTTCCTGGAACTTCCACTTCGACGCTATAACTATAGATCTGTTCTAAGTAAACTGCTGCTCCCAATAGCAGTCCTATTAGTTATCGCAGTAATTGTTGTAACCACCTCATTTCCATCCAGTTACAGCGCAAGTGCAAGCCAATATCTTTCAAGCAAGTCATCGAATTCCGCCAATCCAATCAATTTTGTTCACAAGCCAGTAACTTGGACTCCGAATACCCCTCTTCGATACTTACAAAAACCTACGGAATCCGCCCCGACGAGGATAATGATTGTAGGTGATAGCGTTATGTGGACTGCAGCCCCCGCAGTCATCGCCGCACTAGACGGCACCGGTCAAGCACAAGTTTTCAACGCCGCAATTCCTGGTTGGGGACTTACAACCGCAACAAATTGGAGATCGGCTGTTCCAAAACTCATTGCCCAATATCATCCTTCATTGGTGGTAGGGACGTGGAGCTGGGATAATACTTTAGCGCTAGAGCATCCGAAGGCCTTTGAGTCTTTGGTCTCGCAGTTCATTTCTGTTGTGCTTTCAAAGGGTAATGGCGTAAAAGCAATTACATTTTTCCAGTTCCCTGCTCTTGGACCGCTATGGTCAATAGCACCTCATGCCGCCAGTCAGGATGCCACCAGGCAACGTGGGGTGGTGGTATGGAATCGTATACTCACTCAACTGGCAAATAAGCGACCCGGACGAGTTGCTTTCCTCAACGTGGCGTCATCAGTTGAGAACAGGGGTAAATTTACGGCCTGGTTACCTGGCCCCGATCATAAGTCAATTCGAGCACGAATGGTAGATAACACTCATTTTTGCCCGTGGGGAGCAGCTATTTATGCCGCAAGTATTGCTCAGGCTCTTCACAACCTGATTGGTATAAGCCTTCCAAAAAATAGCTGGTGGACACAGAGTTGGACAGCCGACAAACGGTACAACACCTCCCCTCCCTCATGCCCTAATTATCATGTAAATAATTAGAGTCGTGCAGGGAATTTGCTCCGCGAATCCTATAGTAGATCTGCTCCGGTGCCCGGGGCGGGAGTCGAACCCGCACGCCCGTAAGAGCAAGGGCTTTTGAGGCCCCCGTGTCTACCGATTCCACCACCCGGGCTAGTCGTACTTTGGGCTCTTAGCTTACACTAATTCAAAATAAGTGACTAATACGGCGCAATGAATAACAATTTTGCCATGTGGTCGAGGATTTTGACTGCCTAGTCGAAATGCTTTAGCTCCAACTTAGACAAGTTACCGATCGGTAAAGTTACACACGGTGTTTTTTGGCCTATTGTTGTAATAAAGACATGCGTGAATGCAGCTATCTTATAGTTGAACATTCATTAGTAATAACCCGCTAGGATATAATGAAAACCATAACGTTCTACTCGAAATTAAAGGTATTGGCTCGATGTTGATTTTCACATTTCCAGGTCAGGGGTCTCAGAGGCCGGGCATGGGTAAAGAGTGGGAAAATCATCCCTCTTGGGAGCTAGTCGATCTGGCCTCGGAATCTTCAGGCAGAAATATCTCACATCTTTTACTAGATGCCGACAAAGATGAACTGAGACAGACACGAAACGCCCAACTTGCAACTTTTGTACTAAGCCTTGTTGTGCTCGACTCGTTAGAAAGAGTAGGACTCGAGCCAGGCGGTGTTGCTGGGCATAGCTTGGGTGAATATAGCGCCTTAGTTGCATCCGGAGCGATAGGGCTTGACGATGGAATAAATCTAGTGGTCGAGCGTGGTGAAGCTATGCAGCAAGCGGCGGAAGATTCACCTGGAACTATGGCTGCAGTACTAGGAATGGATGATGACAGCTGCGAAGCTGCCTGTATGCGCAGTGAATCAGATGTCTGGATAGCAAACTACAATGCACCTGGCCAAATTGTTGTCGCAGGCACCGAGGAGGCAATTGCAAAGCTAACAAAAGTCGCCAAGGAAATGGGAGCTAAGAAAGTTCTACCAATTCCGGTGGGAGGTGCTTTTCATAGCCCGCTGATGGCTTCTGCTAAGGACAGGTTGCGCAAGGCAATAAATTCAGTTACCTTCTCTGATCCTGAAATTCCGATAATCGCAAACGTAGATGCTCAATTTCATCAAAATGCTTCCGATTGGCCGTCACTATTATCTGCACAGTTGTGCAGTCCTGTTAGATGGCACCAGACACTTGCCAGATTTGAATCGCTGTCTCCAAGGGCTTATGTTGAAGTCGGAACTGGTGGAGTTTTGGTGGGCCTTGCCAAAAGAATTTTTGGCGACTCAAAAGCGTTAGTGGTCTCCAAGCCAGATGATGTTGAATTCCTATTGGGAGTTTTATCAGAGGATAAACCGCTTCAGGCTTACGTTGCCTCCCATGGTGGTGAGCAACTTCAGATGACAGAGCGCGTAATAGTTGCAAGTGCTAGTGGCATATTTGAGCCGGTTCATTTCTCGGAAGCACCAACACCCATAGCGCGAAACTCACCTCAATCAGCGACTAGGAGTTCTCTTCATTCGACAAACAATCTCGTCAAGAGATCTGATCTTGAACAAGAACAGGATCAAAGTGCGATAGCAGCTAGCAAATACTCGCCCTATACAATTCATACAGGCGACGTTGTGGGTTATGTTTCGGCCACACAGGTAATCAGCCAATTTAGCGGTTTACTCATGGGTTATTTGGTAATGCCAGGTGAGCGTGTTGCAGCCGGACAGCCGATCGCTTGGCTCACTGTTCCAGAAGACTGATTAGAACCACTTTTACATTTTGTGCAAAGAAAGTCCCTTCTATCCAAGCAAGTTACTCAGCTGATAGTCTGTTAGCGCTTTCTGAGAGGAATTTACAATGAGCACCGTAGAAAAAGAAATAAGGAAAAGAACAGTTGGCTCATCGTCTTCACCTAATTATGGGATCGGGCGCGGTAGTTCGATAATAGGATGGGGATCATCACTACCTGATCTTGTTGTTACAAATGCTGACTTTGAACAACGACTCGACACAACCGATGAATGGATTACTGAGAGAACCGGAATCAAGGAGAGACGCTGGGGTGGTACAACATGTAGCCTTGCAACTGCTGCTGCACGCAGCGCAATGGAAATGGGCGGTATCACAGCGGACCAATTAGATTTAGTTATACTATCTACCGCAACCTCCGACCAAACTGTTCCAGCAACTTCTGCACTCATTGCTGGAGAGCTTGGTTATTCATGTGGCACCTTTGACCTTGATGCAGCGTGCGCTGGATTTACCTATGCCTTTGTCGTTGGGCATTCAATGCTTCAATCAGGACTGAATAATGTCCTAATCATTGGATGCGATACTTTATCTAATATCATCGACAAACAAGATAGATCTACAGCAGTTCTTTTTGCTGACGGAGCTGGAGCCCTACTTATCCAAGCCACTACCGGAGAAAGCTGTTTGCGTGGCTGGGACCTTGGTATTGATACTAGTGCGCTCCATCTTCTGTGGTGTGAAAAACAAGGTTTCATTACCATGGAGGGCAAGGAAGTCTTTCGTAAAGCAGTCAGAGCAACCATAGAATCTGCTAACTCGGCACTAGAACAGTCCAAACTTACCTCATCGGATATAGCTTTGTTCGTTCCTCATCAGGCGAATAAGAGGATAATCGATGCTGCCGCGCAGAGGCTAAATATTCCAGAGGATCGGTTGGCTATTGTGTTGGATCGCACTGGTAACACTTCCTCAGCCTCAATACCACTAGCTTTGTGCGAAGCTGCCGACCAAGGACGGATATCGAAAGGAGATAATGTACTGCTAGCTGGTTTTGGAGCAGGAATGACTTGGGCCTCAATGGTTGTGAGATGGGGAAAATGAACGAGATTCACAACGGTTCAAATCAGGGCTCTAGAGTAGCATTTGTCTCAGGAGCATCACGAGGTATTGGACTTGCCTGTGCATCGCTTTTGGCTAGTCAAGGATACAAAGTTGGACTTGGGGTACGAGATGATTCACAGGCCAGTTGCGATCGCATCTTCCAAGAGATTCGCCAATACCTAGATAAAATTGCTCAACAAGCTAACTGTACTGATGATCCAGAGTCTCATCACGTGAAGTTGGAACTGACTAATATCCGAATCGTACCTTGCGATGTAAGGTCTACCGAATCGGTTGACCAGGCTTTTGAGAAAGTTGAAAGTGAACTTGGGCAGATTGAAGTAGTCGTTGCCAATGCTGGTATAACTAGAGATCAGATTTCAGTCAGAATGAAGGACGATGAATGGCAAGAAGTTCTTGACACTAATCTTTTTGGATCATTTCGCGTGGCGAGACGGGCAGCGACGAAGATGCTCCGTCTCAAGAGGGGAAGGATTATCTTCATTTCATCCGTATCTGGGACCTTAGGGCAAGCTGGACAGGCTAATTACGCGGCGTCTAAAGCTGCTCTTACTGGCCTTGCCCGTTCGTTGGCCCGAGAACTTGCAAGTCGCTCAATCACTGTTAACGTTATATCTCCTGGTGCAATAGACACAGATATGCTTGGCGCAATGAATGATTCGCAACTTTCTCAAATTCTAGATAGGATTCCTATGCAACGCCTTGGAAATACGCTAGAAGTTGCAAATTTAGTGGCATTTATTGCTTCAGAGTATGCTAGCTATATAACCGGTGCCGTAATTCCTGTAGATGGTGGATTGGCCATGGGTGGGTAAGAGAAATACTTATTGGCTTATGGAAATGTACTTTATTATTTTACAAATTAGAAAGGATAGTAGTAAGAAATGAATCAGGAAGAAGCCTTCGAAACTTTCAAGTCATGTGCCGTAGAGGTGCTTCAAGTCACACCAGAACAAGTCGTCAAAGATGCACGGTTTGCTGATGATCTGGATGCTGACAGTCTAGATCTTGTTGAACTAGTAATGGCCTTAGAGGAAAATTTCAATATCACCGTTGATGAGTCAGAACTTGAGGGAGTCGAGACAGTCGGCCAAGCCTTCGACCTCGTTATAGGAAAAGTCGGCTAAAACCACTAAAGATATTGAACCTGTTGCCAATCGTGCAATCGACAATATAGGTGTCCACAAAAATAACCCAACAAAGCCGACTCGTTTAGAGAAAGGTCACAAAGGTGAAACTATGCAAATAGCTTGGGGTAAAGCTGCTAATTCTAATCAACCTAATCGAGTTGCTATTACAGGCCTTGGCATTATTGCTTGCTGTGGGATAGGTAGTGAGGACTTTTGGAATGGCTTGTTAGCAAAACCACCGCAAGGCATTAGAGTTGTCCCAAACTTTGATCCCTTGCTCTGGTTTAATCCCAAGGAAGCTAGGCGAGTTGATCGGTTCTCGCAATTCAATGTAGCAGCAGCACAGATGGCAATCGAGGATTCCGGTGGTACTGATTCTCTAAACTCTGACCCGACCAAAGTAGGCGTAATAATGGGTGCTGGGGTGGGAGGACTAGACACGTTGGAAAAGCAAATAATCCAAATGTATGAAGGTGGAGATCGCAAAGTTTCTCCATTCTTGGTTCCAATGATGATGGCCAACGCTGGCTGTGCAAATATTTCCATGCGATTTGGATTCCACGGCCCTTCGGAATCAATTGTGACAGCATGCGCTTCTGGAACACACGCTATAGGTAATGCAGCTCGACTTATTGCAAGCGGTAGATGTGATGTAGTAATCGCAGGTGCAAGTGAAGCGCCCATGACACAAGTAGGTAAAGCCGCATTTGCAAATATGACTGCTCTATCAACTATTGGAATCTCGCGCCCCTTTGACAAAGACCGTGATGGCTTCATGCTAGGAGAAGGAGCAGGCGTTCTTATTTTGGAGGAAATGAATCGAGCGCAAGAACGTGGTGCGTCGATATACGCAGAAGTCCTCGGAGCTGCTAGCACAGCAGACGCTTATCACATAACCGCTCCAGCCCCAGATGGTCACGGAGCCGCCAACTGTATGGAACTAGCATTGGCCGATGCACAACTGAAACCTCAAGAAATTGCTCACATCAACGCTCACGGAACTTCCACCCCACTCAATGATAAAGCTGAAGCCGACGCAATAAATAAAGTCTTTGGAACTCCTGGGCCACCCGTCACGTCGATTAAAGGAATTACTGGACATTCCGCTGGTTCAGCTGGAGCGATTGAAGCAGTAGCAGCGGTCCTAACAATCCGAAAGAAACTGATTCCCCCGACAGCAGGTCTCGAATCTCAAGATCCTGAAATACATATCGACGTCGTCAAGGCAGCACCAAGGGCTTGGGAACCAGGTCCCATCCTCTCAAACTCATTTGGCTTTGGTGGACATAACGGGTGCATCATTATCGCTCCCCCGAAATAGCCCGACGGATTGATTCTATAAACTTGCCAATCTCTTGAGGTTTCGAACCATTCAATATCTTACTAATAATCGCCGAACCCATTATAATTCCGTCGGCGCGGGTGCATTGCAGTTTCGCTTGCTCCTCGTTTGAAACTCCTACTCCGACAAGAGTAACTCTATCGCTTTGAGATTGAATTCGTTCTGCCAGTTCAACTCCACTTCGAACAGCCTGGCTTCTCACTCCGGTAACACCCATTATCCCCACAACATATACAAACCCACGAGTTGCATTACAAATTCTACCTAGCTGCTCATCGTCACAGGTTGGCGCAGCAAGAAGAATATTATCGACTCCGACAGCCTCCGATTGTTGAGACCACTCTCTCGCTTCAGCTAGTGGTAGATCCGGGACAACCGATCCTGCAACTCCAATATCCGATAACTGCTTTGCAAAAAGCTCGATGCCATAGCTGTGTACGATATTGAAGTAAGTCATCACAATCGTAGAGATTGAATTGTCTCCATTGTCGAGCCAACCAGTTTGGCTATTGATCTGGATGATTTCATCCATAACAGTTCGTGGCGTTGCCCCTAATTCGAGAGCCATTTGAGATGCCTGTTGTATTACTGGGCCATCCATCACTGGATCTGAGAACGGAATTCCTATCTCAATAGCGTCTACCCCATTTTCTATTAGCTCGCTCGCGTAATCCAGTGTTGAGTATTTCTTACCATTGATGCTTACTTGCAATCCGCCAGTCAGATACGCAACTAGAATCTTTTGCCTCTGTGCTCTTCGTTTTTCGAGTACTTGTTGAAGTCTGCCCATCTGAGTGCACTCGATGTTAGCAGAGGCAGTTAGCTCCTATAAAGACGAGAAAATCTAAGTATTACTTGGGATCTCTTAGGATATCCATAATCTGCTGAACATCCTTATCACCGCGGCCAGATAAGGTAACTAATACCGCAGAACCTTTGGGAATCTTCTTGCCAACTTCTCGAAATACCCATGCCAAGGCGTGGGCGGGTTCAAGCGCAGGAAGTATTCCCTCAACCCTAGACAGCCTACCAAAAGCTTCGATTACCTCAGCATCATTTACTGAGAAGTATTCTACTCTGCCAATTGACGCAAGATAGGAGTGTTCTGGGCCGATACCTGGATAATCAAGTCCCGCAGATATCGAGTGTGCTTCAAGCACTTGGCCATTCTCATCCTGCATTAATCTTGAGCGCATCCCATGGACTACACCAATTCCACCCTTGCCGATTGCTGCTCCCCCTTCAGCCTCAACCCCAACTAGGTTCGAGTCAGTCGCTGCAAATCCTGCAAATGTTCCCGCTGCATTAGATCCTCCTCCAACGCATGCAACTACATAATCTGGATCATACCCCTCTAAGTGTCTTCGACATTGCTCTCTAGCTTCATTCCCAATAACACTCTGAAATTCTCGCACCATCCATGGATAAGGGTGAGGCCCTACGACCGATCCAACGCAATAGTGAGTGGTATCACAACTGGCAACCCAGTCCCGAAAAGCTTCATTGATTGCATCCTTTAGAGTCTTTGAACCACTAGAAACTGGAACAACCTGTGCACCAAGAAGCTTCATTCTAAAAACATTCAACTCTTGACGCTTTACATCAACTTCACCCATATACACTGTACATTGCATACCAAAATATGCCGCAGCGGTAGCAGTTGCTACTCCATGCTGGCCTGCCCCAGTCTCAGCGATTAGGCGAGTCTTCCCCATCCTTTTGGCAAGTAAGGCCTGGCCAAGGACGTTATTTATCTTATGAGAACCGGTATGGGTAAGATCCTCGCGCTTTAGCATTAGCAAGATATCCAACTCTTTAGAAAGCTGTGAACACTCGGTCAGCGCTGTCGGTCTTCCTGCATAGGTGGTTAACATATCGTAAAGCTCAGCCCGAAACTCTGGATCAGTCCAGAAATAAGTGAAACGTTCCTCTAACTCAGTACATGCTGGAATAAGGGACTCGGGGATAAATCTCCCACCAAACTCTCCAAATCTCCCATCAATTCCGGGAGGATCCATCAAAGAACTTGCCTCGGTGCCATAGAACCCAATCTCATCTACTATCGACATCAAGCTCCTCCTAAATCACCTTTTATCGTAGTGATCGCGCGCCAGGAAACTTCAAGGTAGGTTATCTTGCTTCCCGTGCCGATCCCCACCGAAACCAAGCATTTAACAAAATCTTCGACCACTTCAATAAGCCTACACTCACTTCCTCACTATTTCGACATAGTCAAACTAAAACTTGAGTATTATTACCTATGGCAATGCCTCTCTAGCATTCTTGACGAAAGCCCTCACCTTACGTGGATCTTTCCTGCCCGGAGAAGCCTCCAGACCACTTACCGCATCAACTCCCCATGGATTTAGAATCCGAATTGCCTGGGCAACGTTATGGGGATTCAAACCTCCCGCAACTATTATTTTAGAACCGTAATCTGTACCTTCAACAGTCTCCCAATCAAAAACCTGCCCGCTACCTGGTGCATTTGAATCTAGCAAGATTGCGTCGGCTTGATAGTGCCTCGACGCAAAAATTTGCCCTGTTGTAGTAGCAGAAATAGCCCTGATAGAAAAATCCACCATGTCATTCACTTGGGAAAACTCTTGCGGTGATAGATCTCCATGGATCTGAACCCCTTTGAGCGAGCACTCCTGGATAGTTGCTTTTATCATCTCGACAGATTCATCTTTGAATACACCAATCGTCAGAGAATCGGCAGGGAGCCTCCTTACGATCTGGGAAACATGGTTTGCGGTTACTTGACGCACGGAAGGAGCAAAAACAAAACCTATCGCATCTGCACCCATTGCAAGACACAATAGAGCATCCTCTTCATTGGTGGTCCCGCAGATCTTTACGAAAATAGATTCTAATCTACTATCGTTCATCGATACACTTTTTATAACTCAATGACTCAAACACGTAATAACTTATGTTCTGGCTCTATAAGTTGGAATAGCGGCCATGTTAGAAAGTAAATTGGTCATATCATTGCTAGTTACTAAAGCTTCACCGATTAGAACTGCATCAAATCCTAGTTCACCAAGCCGAACCGCTTGATCAATCGAAGTAATGCCTGACTCGGCTATCTTGTATATTCCGGCCGGTATTTTCGAACTAATAAGCTCGGCTCGCTGAGGATCTACCTTAAAGGTAGTCAGGTCCCTTTGGTTAATTCCGATAATCTTTGAACCTATTTCTAGAGCTATATCCAGGTCAGCGATACTGTGAATTTCAACAATCACATCCAGCCCTAGTCCCATCGCTTCGTCATAAAACGTCCTCAATTCTCCATTCGTGACTGCTCCAACTATCAATAGAATTGCATCAGCCCCTGCAATCTTTGCATCATAAATGTCGCTAACAGAGACTGTAAAATCTTTACGCAATAATGGAACAGATGTACACTCACGGACCTCTTCCAAGTCGATAAGGCTCCCACCAAAATACTTCTCATCGGTCAAAACGGAAATAGCTGCCGCATTGGAGGATTGGTATCTGCGTGCTAGTTCTCTTACGTCTAATGACTCACTCAGGATACCCTTGGAAGGCGACTTTCGCTTGATTTCAGCGATCACAGCTAGGGTTGGTTGAGAGTTCAATGCCCGCGCAAAGCCGCGACAAGATGGAACCTGCATGGCCTTTCTTGCAAGCATTCTACGGTCCCTCTCATCTCGTCGAGCAAGTTCTCGGTGGTGAGCGACTATATTGTCCAAATAAGTTGCTTTTGGGCTCATAAATACACTTTAGTCCAATTATAAATGTACTAAATTTGTAAGTATCAACATGGGATTTCTTACTCAGACTTTACCTCTAGTGACTTCTCTGATGGCTAAAGCCGCCAGCTTCTTTTCAAGCTGCTTGCGCAGCCAGAAGGGCCAGTCCAGCCCGGAGAATAGTTTTGGCAGCATGTTCGTCAGCATTGGCGCTATAACCACACCTTTGACATCGAAACAGTGCTTGGCTGACACGGTTCTTGCTTGCAATATGACCGCAGTCACATCTACAAGAAGTGTACCGGGGGTTTACGCTCACCATCACACGTCCAGCTTCTTCCGCTTTGGCGCAGAGAATCGAGCGAAACTGTGCCCAGCCCGCATCGGATATAGATCTATTGAGGCTGGACTTGGCCGTAGCCCCGTTGGGAAGAAACCCTCCCTCTTGTTTAGGATTAGCAATAGGTTTGGCTCGTCTCACCATGTTCTTTACTTTCAAGTCTTCAACCGCTATTACGTCATAATCTCTTACAAGTTTGCAAGCGATTTTGTGATGAAAGTCTTTTCGTTGGTTGGCTATCTTACGGTGTCTACTAGCAACGCTCTCTCGGGCTTTGCGGCGGTTGTTAGAACCTTTTTTCTTCCTACCAAGAACTCTTTGGGCTCTTTCCAGGCACTCAGCACCAGCCCGTTGCCACTTAGGGTTTTCAATGTGAACGCCATCCGAACTAGTCAGAAAGCTTACAATTCCTACATCAATACCAACTTGTTTATCTGTTTTGGGCAATGGCTTGGCCGGTACTCCATCACAAGAGAGAATCAAGTACCATCTACGTCCCTCTCGTTTGACCGAAACTGTCTTTATGCGCCCTTGGACTTTACGGTGGGCGGTTACTTTCACATGTCCGATACCCTGGAGGTAGACCCGGGAGACTTGGTCGTGCCATTTGCAGCCATCTCCGTCACTTGGCCACTCCACCGAGTCGAAGCGGGGAGCGCTCTTGAACCTTGGATAACCAGGACTCTCACCAGCTCCAAGACGACGAAAGAAACCTTCAAAAGCCTTGTTGAGCCTTCTCAAAGTAGCTTGCTGGGAAGAAAACGACCAAATAGCAATATCAGGGCGAAGTTTTCTAATATCTCTAAGTTGAGCCGACTGAGTGTTATAGCTAACCGAAGCCTTAGGGCGTTCTTGCGAGTAATAGAGTGGAGATTTCTTTACAGTTGTCTCATAAGCCTGCCTGCGTTCGGCCAGTGCTGCGTTGTAAAGTTCGCAATGACTATAAAGACATTGTTCCAAGGACACATGCTGTTTAGCGGTGGGGCGCAGGAGAAATTTGTAGGAACGTCTCATGCTACTCTCCCACCGAGCAGTCCTTTGCGATACTTGGCCCACCACACCAGGTGTAAATCCGTCAAGCTAACTCCACTAGATGTGCGCAAGAAACGAGGATTAGACATGTTGAGACAACTTTACCAAACAGGTGAGACAATCAATCAAGATATCAGTGCTATGCCCCAAAGCACGATTGCCCTGACGGCTAAAGCCCCCAGTCCCCTCGGGGCATTCTTGATGGACGAACATGCCCTATCCAAACGATCATGACTAGCTTACATTCGAACGAGCGAACAATAGTATGTGTTGAAGACGATACTAATATTGCCGACCTTGTATCTGCCTACTTGCGCAAGGACGGTTATAGGGTATTGCTTACCGACAATGGTGAAAGCGCACTAGAAATCGTTCGAAGAGAAATGCCTAACCTTGTCATTTTAGATATTGGGTTGAAGGGCAATATGGACGGTTTCCATGTTTGCAAGACCTTGCGCACTGACTCGAATATCCCAATCATTATCTTAACTGCAAGAGATACTGAAATAGATAGGGTGCTTGGTCTGGAAATTGGCGCGGATGACTATATTACGAAACCATTCTCAGGGCGTGAGCTTTGCGCACGAGTCAAAGCCCTCTTACGACGGGCTGAACCAAGTGAGGTAGCCCAACCGATTGTCAGTTACGCCAATATTACGATTGACTCCATTTCTCGACATGTACTTCTTGACGGTCGTGAAGTGGACCTCACCAACCAAGAATTTGATCTTCTTCTTTTCCTTGTCAAAAAGAGGCACGTTGCGTTGACACGACGTCAAATCTTAGATGGGGCATGGGAGCCAGGTTGGTATGGAGACGAAAGGACTGTCGATGTTCACATACGTCAACTAAGAAAGAAGCTCGGTGAAACGTTCCAGCTCGACACTGTCTGGGGAGTAGGTTATCGCCTTGCTTAGGCAAACCTCGACGAGTTCTGCACAGTCTTGCGTGCGGGATTGCTTGGATAGATAAGTGGCTAATACCTCCGTACGATCTCGCCTCATTTCGTGGATGCTTGCTCTTGTTGTAATTGTACTACTCCTCTCTGGCCTGGGAGTTGCCATTTTAGAAAATAGAAATGTGATCAACAATCAAGAGCACCAACTAGCCAATCAGTCTCAGACGATTGCTCAAGACCTAAGCTCTATCCAAAGGGCAAATGTGTTTGCTGCAATCGCAAGGCTTTCTGGCATAGCCGGTATCTCAATCGTACCCTTCGACGCGTCCGGCCGACTCCTGACCGGTATGAAAGTTGGTAGCTTTACTTCTGCCTTGCCAGCAAACGTTACTCCGTCCTTCTTTCGCGCATCACAAATACTGTCCGGCCAAACAGTCTCTGGCAGGGTTGGACATACACTTTATTCAGGGTCCGCCTCTACTGATAAAGTAATTTTTCAATCATGTCCTGCTGGTTATCGTTACTTACTGAGACTTTCAACCTGCATTGACATAAAATCATCGAAACTTAGTCGAGCAAGTATTCGGCCCCCAACAACTAACTGTCCAAGCTGTCAAGGGGTTCTTATTGTACTAACCACTAATTTTGCCAGCACCACTCCAATCGTAAGATATCTATTTTTTACAGCTCTTATTGCTTTTGCCATAGCCCTTGTACTTGCGATCGAGATCTCTAAGCGTTTCTCCAAGCCACTTCTTGAAGTCGCTAAGACAACCGACCAAATTGCACATGGTGATCTAAACTCCCGTGTTCCTCTACAAAAGATGACGTTTATAGAATTATCCTCATTGGCCAATTCGATAAATACTATGGCTGAGCGCCTTGCTCATTCAAAGGACTCAGAACGTAACTTTCTACTCTCAATCTCTCATGACTTACGGACACCACTAACTTCAATCAGGGGCTATTCGGACGCGATTATTGACGGAGTAATGGACAATCCAACGAATGCAGCCATGATTATATCTAGTGAATCCAAGAGATTGGAAAGATTGGTGGCTGATTTGCTTGATCTCGCGAAATTAGATGCTCAATCTTTTTCATTTGAATTTACGTCATCGGACCTTCTTGAACTAATCAAAGGCACACTACAGTCGTTTTATCCCATTTTTCGTGACGCGCACTTGACACTTAACTTTGAAAACCACGTTCCAGATCAGATATCTATTTACGTCGACCCTGACCGATTGGCGCAAATTTTAGGGAATTTAATCGAAAATGCCTACAAATACGCTATATCGCAAGTAGACATTCGCTTATACCAGGAGGATTTCCAAAAGTACTTATTGACGATTGAGGATGATGGCCCAGGCGTTCCCCCAGATGATTTGCCTCATATCTTCGAACGACTATATCGTTCAGGTGCGGCTCCTGCTAGAAACATTGGGAGTGGTCTCGGTCTTGCAATCGTGGCCCAACTGTCCCATGCTATGGACATAAATATCGCTGTTGCATCTCCAATAACAGCCAACAAAGGCGCCAGATTTACCCTTTCCTTCAGTAAGCCATAGCAGCCTTTATCCGGATACCGTAATTGCATTTCCTTTCAGCAAATCGCGGAACAATCACGATAAGCAAATTAATAACTAGTAAATTCGCAGTTAAGAAAGGTAAATCCCAGCAGATCTCCATCTCCTACTGACCGATTAATCGCCATCGATGCAAATGCAAATTCCTCGCTAATTGCGAGACTAGATAATCTACCTACAACTTTTGATTTACTTAGAACTTCAACTGGCTGGGAAATCATAGATAAATCTCCATAATCTGCGAGTGCTTCTGAAATAATATTCTTTGCTGGTTTGAACCTGGACCAATGCACTCGTTTAGGAGGTCGAGCTTCACGAGAAGCAACTCGTTCTACGAGTTCCTGACCCGTATAACAACCTTTGCCAAATGCTACGGCAGATTCAATCTCACGCAATTCTTGAGGCAGTGAACCTTGTGTAATCTCACAGCCAAAGCGGATCTCGCCTGAAAGTATGCGCAAGAATTCCAAGTCGGATTTGGCGAGTACTAGAGCGTCATGAAAACCATCGCCCTCTTCGCCTAGCAGGTCCACCTCATGAAAACCATCGCCCTCTTCGCCTAAGAAGTCAACGCTGCGTAATGCTCCCCGAATTGTTCCGAGAGTTCTGTCGAAAATTGCTGAGTATGTGCGATTATTCACTATGGCATCTAATAGACTTGAATCCCAACTACGTAACGCAACGAAAATATCCTGCGTACATGTTAACTCCACATCAACACGAATACAGTATCTCTTTAGTCTTGATAAAAGTAGCTCTCCGAAACCTGGCTCGCAGTCAAACAACCATCCATCGGCTAACCTCGAAATTCGTCCATATACGCATACTTTGCCATCTGGCTCAAGTATATAAGTCGTCTTACTGACACGTTGCTCAATTGAATTGATATCTTGAGTGATTTGACCTTGGAGAAAGTTAGCGCCATCTTCACCAGTGACGCGCACTAAATCACGCCGAAGTGATGCAACACCGACGTTTCCTTGAAGGATTTCAACTATTTCGTCAGAGCCAATAACTAAAATCAATAGTAATTACGCCCGAGATTTCCCCATTTTGTCTTGCAGAAATGGAGCGGAGTTGCAAGATGCGGCGCACTTGCCTACCGCCAATAGCGCCGACGCCTTGTTGATACACTCAAGGTCTTCCATTTCAGGATCGCTGTCAGCCACGATCCCAGCGCCTGCCTGCACCGCTATTTTGCCATTAGAGGTAAAAACCATGGTTCTGATAGTAATTGCCGTATCAAGGTTACCCGAAAAGTCAAAGTACCCCACTACACCTGCATATGGTCCACGCTTAGTGTTTTCAAGCATATTTATAATCTTCATCGCCGAAACTTTGGGGGCGCCTGTGACGGTTCCGGCTGGCAAAGTTGCCTTCAGCACGTCGATCGGCCCCTTCCCATTTTGTAATTTTCCACTAACCTGTGAAGTTAGATGCATTACATGGCTATAGTGCTCTAGAGTCATTAGCTCGTCCACTTGCTCACTTGAAAACTCACATATTCGGCCCAGGTCATTTCGGGCCAAGTCCACGAGCATGACGTGTTCGGCAAGTTCCTTCGGGTTCTCTCGCAACTCTACACCAAGAAGTTCATCTTCCTTGTGGGTCTTACCGCGTTTACGAGTTCCGGCTATTGGGCGTGAGATTACGGTCCCATCCAGCAATTGAACCATAGGCTCCGGTGAGGATCCTACCAAAACAGCCTCCTGGTTCGCGACAAGATACATATACGGGCTTGGGTTTACCTGACGTAGATACCTATAGACCATAAAAGGGTCGCAGGTTTCCTCTAGGTCAAAACGCTGCGACAGGACAATCTGAAATGCATCTCCGGATAAAATGCTTTCCTTCGCCGCATTGACCGCTATAGTGAACTCACTCTTGCTCACTTGTCGTCTGACTCCCAGCAATATATCACCGGCGGTCACTGGCACCGGAGGAATTTCCAGCAACTTTTCAGAGTCCTCCGATGCTCTACACAAGGCTTGTTCCAACTTATCAATCCTTGAAACAGCGCTAGCATAGGCTGCTTCAAGTACTGATTGCTCATTAGAATCAACTATAACATTGGCAATCAAAAACACTTTCTGGCGAAAGTGATCGAATGCAACCATATCGCCAATTATCGACATAATTGCATCGGGAACCCCTAAATCATCAATTGGAGTTTCGCCAATTTCTTCAACCTCGCGAACAACATCATATCCCAAATAGCCAATAATTCCAGACGTCAACGAGGGAAGTGACGCCATCTCGGGCATCACGTCTGGTTGTGGAGAACTAAATTTTGTAAGGAGAAATTCTAGTGCATTGAGAATACCATTCCTACCCGGGATCTCACCCAAAATATTATCTTCACAAATTACGTCTTGGCCATGAGTTATCAGTGTTGCCAGCGGGTTCAGCCCAACGAAAGAGTAACGTCCCCACGCACTTGAATGTTCAACTGATTCAAGTAGGAAGCATCTCGGGATTGTATATCGCTGCACGTTAGACTCATCATTGGGTGCATCATCGATAATTCCCAAGTCAATCGAAGGTACTAATTTTCTAAATACACCAACAGGAGTTAGTAAGTCACCCATATACTCTCGAAAAACTGGAACCACGTTAGCGTGATGCGCAATTCTTCCAAAACTAGTGAAATCCGGATAGCAAAATTTAGACATTGGATTACTTATAAAGAACTAGATTCCACTTTTTACAGCGAACTTTCTAAGCGCGACCCTAATTGACGATAAAAGCAGCTCTCCTCGCCTGTATGACAGGCACCCTTGCCCTCTTGATCAATTTCAAAAAGTAGTACATCACGATCACAGTCTTGTGAGATACGTCTCACCCATTGACGATCACCAGATGTTTCACCCTTACACCAATACTCTTGACGTGATCTACTCCAATACCACATTCGCCCAGTTTTGGCGGTTCTGCGTATGGCCTCTGCATCCATCCAAGCCATCATTAGAACCTTTCCGCTCCGAAAATCCTGAGCAATTGCTGGGATTAGACCATTTTCGTTAAACACAAGACTATTGATAGCTTCATCGGAAATATCGAACAAGGTTGCTTGATTTACGACTGGCTCACTCATCTAAGCTCCTTCGGCCTGGAGTTATCATAAATATAAACCGGTTCCGTCACCAATTCGCTCTGATGCTACCGCGTGAATGTCTCTTTCACGCAAGATTAGAAACTCGTCACCACGTACTTCAACTTCGAATCGGTCTTCAGGGTTGAACAGAACGCTATCGCCACACTTCACCGATCGAACGTGAGGACCAATTGCAACCACTTCGGCCCAAACAAGTCGCTTGGACACCTGAGCAGTAGCAGGAATCAGTATTCCTCCTCTTGTCCTTCGCTCACCTTCAGAAATTGGTATCTGCACCAGAATTCGATCCGAGAGCATGGTAATTGGCTGTTTGGATTCCTTTATCCTACGAGTCATTAGACAACAGTACTAGTTTTCTAGTGTCTCACCATAATCGAGTGATCCAATAGATAGCTTTTTACTTGCTGAATGGATGTCTCCTTGTAATGAAAAATTGAGGCCGCCAAAAGTGCGTCTGCACCACCGATAACTACGCCTTCCAATAAATCCGACAAAGTTCCCACTCCCCCGCTTGCTATGACTGGTAGAGACACAGCCGAAGTTACTTGCCTTGTTAGCTCTAAATCGTAGCCCGATTTTGTCCCATCTCTGTCCATTGATGTCAAAAGAATCTCCCCTGCACCACGTGCCTGGCACTCCCTAACCCATTTTAGTGCGTCAATCCCTGTTGCCTGTCTACCTCCCTTCACATACACTTGCCAAGATATAGTGTTAGGTCCTATCTCCCCGTCCAATGTATTGACACGTTTAGCATCTATTGCGACTACAACACATTGCGAACCAAATTCGTCGGCAATTTCAGTAATCAAACTAGGCGTTGCAACTGCCTGTGAATTAAGTGCAACCTTGTCGGCTCCCGACCTCAGCAATCTTCTGGCATCTTCAATTGTCCTAATACCACCGCCAACGGTAAAGGGGATAAAAAGTGTTTCGCCAACCCGTTCAACAACATCAATAAGTGTGTCTCGATTTGAACTTGATGCGGTAATGTCTAAAAATACTAGCTCGTCGGCTCCTTGCTTATCGTAGTAAGATGCCAACTCAACAGGGTCTCCAGCGTCAATAAGATCAAGGAATTGTACACCTTTGACCACTCTTCCATTGTCAACATCTAAGCAGGGAATTATTCTTACGGACTTCATACAAAACCTTCTAACGCCACACTAGAAAACTTTCGCGCATCACAAGCCTAGTTGCAAATATTCAAAGCACTCTGTATCGAAAATTTACCTTCATAAATTGCCTTGCCAACAATTACGCCAGATACATTTCTATACAAACTAGATAACTGCCGAAGTTCCGCTAAGTCCTCAAGAGATGAGACTCCTCCTGATGCGATAACACTTGTAGCGCAATACTCGGCTATTTCCCTTATGCCAATGACATCCGGACCTACCATCAACCCATCGCGACCAATATCAGTCACAATTATACCGCCTAATGCAATCTTCGAAAATCGGTCGATTACATCCCTCAAATTGATTTTAGTGGAAGTCTCCCAACCTTCTATCGCCAGCCGATACCGAGAGAGAGGATGGGCCGTTCCATTAGAAAATTCACTAGTTGCTCCTTCAGAGGTTCCTTCAACTACCCTATAGTCCAAACCAAGCAGAACCCGCTCAGCAAAGTCGTTTGCAACCGCTTCAACCTCTTGAGGAGTCCTGATGCCAGCCGTTCCCATGACCACACTTGTCACCCCAATCTCAATTAGCTGTCGAGCATTTTCGTAATTTCGGACCCCGCCACCAACCTGTAAAGATACTCTCCAATCATTACATAGCTTCGATATCTCTTCGATCGTCGCCAAATTGGAACGGATACCGCTTCGGGCAGCGTCCAAATCGACCAAATGTACTTTCTGTGCACCGCATTCAAGGATGAATTTCGCTATTTCAACAGGGGTACCATATTCACTTACTTGACCAAAATTACCCTGGACCAACCGAACGCACTTACCGTCCAAGACATCTATCGCAGGATATAAAATCAATCAGCCACTTACCTTATCCACAAAATTTCTTAGAAGCGTAATACCTGCCGGACCTGATTTCTCTGGATGAAATTGAACACCAAAAATATTCTCCTGTTCAATAGCGCAGACAATATCTTCACCGTAATTACACCTGGCCACGATACTCCGAAGATCCGTTGGACTTGGTGCATAAGAATGGACAAAGTACATCCAAGGCGACGGATCCATATTTCGAAAAAGAATTGAGTCATCACGCTCTACCTCAACTCGATTCCACTGCATTTGAGGACGCTTCACCTTCGGAGAAAGGACTTCAACGTTACCGCCCAGAACTCCTAGTCCACGACTGGAAGGCGACTCGTCGGAAGTCTCAAAAAGCATCTGGAATCCGATACAAATACCCAGAAAAGGAACTCCTGCTTCGATTCGCTCTTTGAGAAGATCACACGTGCCAGTCTTGATTAGCGCATCCATAGTCCTCCCAAAAGAACCAACGCCTGGGAGCACTAGACCTCTTGCCTGCTTGATTAGAGTTGCATCGCTAGTCAATAGAGAATTTGCTCCAATATATTCGAATGCTTTTTGGGCTGAACGAAGATTGCCGATACCGTAGTCAATTACACAGATCAAAGTTAATTATCTCCAGTACTATAAATAGCTACAGGGATCCTTTGGTCGATGGGATACCGGTCGACTCAACTCGGACACAATCCCTCAAAGCCCGTGCCACCGATTTGAACGAAGCTTCAAGAATATGATGAGTATTTCGACCGGCCTTAGAGTTGAGATGCAATGTAATTTTAGCTGATGTAACAAATGCTCTAAAAAATTCCTCAGCCAATTGAGGCTCAAAACCAGGAGTGCCCAAGGCAACTGCATCTTCCGGAAATTCTATGTTGTAGCTAAGAAATGGCCGACCCGATAGGTCGAGTGAGGCTTCGACCAAAGCTTCGTCTAGGGGAACACATATTGATGCGAATCTCCTAATCCCAACTTTATCGCCTAGAGCAGTTTGAATCGCTTCTCCAAGAGTGATACCGACATCTTCCACCGTGTGGTGTGAGTCAACCTCCAAATCGCCAGTTGCTTTCAGCGTTAGATTGAATCCAGAATGTTTACCGAGCTGAGAGAGCATATGATCAAAAAACGGCAGCCCTGTATCTACGATAACCTTGCCATCGCCATCGATATCCACTTCAATTGACACTTGTGTTTCTTTAGTGGATCTATCTATTGAGGAACTTCTAGACAATATGACTGCTCCTTCCTAGGTTCAAGTGTAACGCTCACTTTTCTTCTAAGGCCTTTGACAAAGACTGAACAAAACCTTCATTTTCGCTCGTTGTACCAACCGTTACTCTGAGAAATCCAGACAATCTAGGCCAAGACGTACATTTACGTACCAGAACCGAGTTCTCTAAAAGCCTATCAAAGACAAGGCTACTATCTACTCGTTCTGGCCTAAAGGTGACAAAATTACTCTCTGACTTGAGAACTTGCAAAGGCATTGGAGCCATCTCTTCGTAGAGCCATTCTCGCCCTTTTACAATATTAGACACGCGTATATCTAGCTCGCTTCGATATTCCAGTGCTAATTGGCCAGCTAGTGCAGTAAGGCTACTTATTCGATAGGGCAAAGCTACAAGCTCACAAGCACGTACAATCTCTGGATTGGCGATTAGATACCCTAGCCGCACGCCTGCAAGAGACCATGTCTTAGAAAAAGTCCTAATGATTGCGAGACGGCGGTCTATCTTATTAATATCAAACTCCCCGAGACCGTTCCAGGTTGCGAACTCGCCGTAAGCCTCATCAAGTATCACAAGTCCCTTCCCGTGTTCATATAGTTTCCGAACGGTCTCACACGGCTCACACAACCCGGTGGGATTATTCGGGCTACAAATGAAGATAATGTCTGGCTGTAAGGTGCTGATATTTTCTACGGCTTTTTTGTGGTCAATCAAATACTCCTCATCCCTATCCAGGCTAAGCGTAGAAGTGCCCGTGATTTTGGCGATATGACTGTGAAGGAGGTAGGTCGGTTCAAATACAAGTGCTTTACGCCCCGGTCCTCCATAAGCTAGAAGTAGACATTGCAATACTTCGTTTGAGCCGTTAGCACAAAAAATATTTTCAGGAGATACTTTATGAAACTGAGCAATAGAATCTCTCAGCAGTTGGTACCGCCGTTCAGGGTAGCGATTTAGCTCAAGAGTCCTTACTTTATCCAAGAAAGACTCCATCCATCCCTCAGGAGGCAAGTATGGCGACTCATTATTATTGAGCCTGATGTCAGCCTGAACCTGGGGCGAATAGTAACCGGACCCGAGTGATAAATCCTCACGTATCCTAAGAGAGTTTTCGGTCATTGCCTACTCCGAGTCTCCATTGTTCTCTTGGCTGATCGATTTCCGAAGGCGTAGTGTAACCGATTCGCCATGAGCTTGAAGACCTTCACACTTTGCGATCGTTGCAATATGTCTCTCTATATCAGCAAATTGTTCATCCTCTAGGGTCACTTTGCTTAGCTCTTTAGTAAAATCTATTACCGAAAGAGCACCTGCAAACTTCGCCGTCCTATTGGTTGGCAGTACATGACTTGGGCCGGCAAGATAATCGCCAACTGATGCTGGCACCATCGGCCCAAGAAATATCACACCTGCGCTATTAACCATGCCAGCCAGCTCATCGCCATTTTCCAGCAATATCTCCAAGTGTTCAGGTGCAATTTCATTGATGAGAGATGCCGCTTGGGTTAAATCCGAGACCAGACAGGCATAGCCTCCTTGGCTTAGCGTCTTTTCTAAATCAGATTTTCGTGAAGAGTTGGCTACAATTTTAGCTAAATTACGATTTACCTCCTCCAAAACATTTGACGATGTGGTGATCAACCAAGCAAGACCGTCCGGACCATGTTCAGCCTGGACTGCCAAGTCGACCGCCGCAAAAACTGGATCAGTTGACTCATCGCATACTACAACGACCTCAGAAGGTCCTGCTATAGCTCCGGGTACCAGCACCTTACCCGCTACTAACTGCTTTGCTATTGACACAAAGATATTTCCCGGACCAACAATTGCTAACGTCGGCCGAATGCTCTCGGTTCCGTACGCCATTGCAGCAATCGCTTGAGCGCCTCCTATCCTGTAGACCTCTTGAACTCCAGCGATCTTTGCGGCTGCAAGAGTTTCGTCCGGTGGGTTTCCGCTAGAAGAAGGTGGAACACAAAGCACGATCTCGTGAACCCCGGCCACTAGAGCTGGAATGGCAGTCATCAATACCGTCGACGGATACTTTGCCCTACCTCCCGGAACATATATACCGACTCTTTCGAGAGGAATCCTTTGCGTGGTAACACGGATCCCCAATCCTGTATACTCCTGGACCTCGCCGATTCGTTGAAATTTAGCTCGTTCAATCTGGTAGGAACGGATATTATCGTGAGCGATTTGAAGTGATTCAATCAAATCAGAATCGCAGCGTCTGTATGCTAGATCAATCTCTTCTGGCTCGACTCTAGTAGACAAAATTGCGACGTTATCGTAAGTATTGGTAAGTTCTGCAATTGCTAAATCGCCACCAGAACAAACTCGATCAATGATTGACTGGACCTTGTCAACCAGTTCATAACTTGGCTGGATAGGACCGGGAATTATACTTCCTAAACGATTGTCACCAGGAAGTTTGCGTATGTCCAGAAAGTGGAGCGGTCCCCCACTAATACCTTGGGAATCGCTCATAACGCGATCAAAAAGAAATTCGAAGTTACAATACTTACTACTTCCACTTAGCTAGATTAGCCGATTTACGCCGAAAGAAAGAAATGAACTAACTTTGAACTACAATTGCCTTCCGTAATGATGCCATCAGAAACATCCGACCGCCTCTTAGATTCTTTCTATGCAGAACTTTCTTCACTGTCGACATCGCTATCTGAAATAACGCGAAGACTTGAATTGCTTAATGGCACAATCTCGTCAAGAGGAAGAGCTGACCTCTCTTCCGAACTAATCCAGGTAATCAAAGGTGTCGAAACCGTAATTCGGCGCGTTGACAGGCTTGGCAACCAACCTACGTAAAAAGCACTAGCGGCGTCCGAAGACGCCGCTAGTGGAGCTAGTTGGGCGGCGGATCCCAACCAACTCGTTAGAAGGAACCAGGTGGCGGGAACCGGTTCCTCTTCGCAGTATTAATAATATGCCTTTTCGACCTGTGTGTGCCCAATTGAATACGTTGCGTGAATTCAGATCCGGTGCTCTGGCTACTTCATGAGCGCTGATTTGCCAAAAAGCAGCTAGTTTGTACTACTTGATGGGCACTGTCCCGCCAAGAAGCAGCTGGTACACTTGGGTTTTCTGGCCTGGCATAGCGCCCTCCCATGCAAGATTAGGCGTATTGAAAACACCCCTTGCTCCTTTTCGGGTATCAACTTTCCCAGCTCCTTCTCAATCCGAACCGGGTCATCGGAGCGGGTCAACCCGAGGCGCTTAGAAACTCTAGCTACGTGAGTGTCAACGGGAAGCCCGGGTAAATCAAAAGCCACACTTCTGACAACGTTGGCAGTTTTTCTCCCGACTCCAGGCAATGTGACAAGATCTTCCAGAGAACTTGGAACGACTGAGTCAAAGTGCAATACAATATCACGGGCCATACCAAGCAGATGTTTGCTTTTTGCATGATAAAAACCTGTTGAACGTATAACTTCCTCTAATTCGCCAGGATCTGCATCGGCTAGGGCTTTGGGTGTTGGGTATTTCTCAAACAGCTCAGGTGTCACCATATTCACCCGCTCGTCAGTGCACTGCGCTGAAAGGATAGTTGCAACCAATAACTCAAACGGATTGCGTGTTTTGAGTGCGCACAGCTCTTGGGCCGTTCCGGGATACTTCTTCTTCATGGACTTTATTAGCGATTTTGCAAACTGCGCGTTATCGTTACTCGTGTCCGTTCCTTGTGGAGTTACTCCCAATTTCGCGTTCTTTCCTTATACCGATACATTAGATCTGCGATCTAATGTATCTTGATAACCGGGACTATGAATAATAATTTCGAAATATCTATTCGCCAGAATCTCTCTCCAACTGAGATAGACATGGTCTCAAAACTTTTCCACGCTGTCAGCTTCGCAATTGACCATCCACCATTGGGAGAGCATCGTTGGTTGGATCTAGTCATAGGGGGTCGCCAGGCGCACTATGCAATTTTGGCATCTACTTCCAAAAGTGACAGTCACCTAGTTGGGTATGCACAGATCTCGGCAAGCAGATCCGATTGGGCAATAGATTTAGTGGTACATCCACGTATTCGCGGGACCTCCGACGACCCATCCAAGAAGCTGCTTAGCGAAGGTCTAAACCTTGTATCACAAAGTGGAGGAGGTCACGTCCACTGGTGGGTCCCTCGGCCTAACGATTTAGATGATGAATTAGCAAAAGAGCTACACTTCGCTAGGGGCCGAGACCTTATGCAACTTAGGTGTACTTTACCTCTAGCTCAGAACTTCTCTAATGAATTAGAAGGTTTTGAAATCAGAGGCTTCGAAACAAACAAAGATGAACTGGAATGGCTTGAAGTTAATAACCAAGCTTTTGCGTGGCACCCAGAACAAGGCGGATGGACACTTGAGATTCTGCGCAGTCGTCAAAAAGAGTCGTGGTTTGATCCTAATGGTTTTCTAATCCATGAGATTCAATCCAAGATAGCAGGCTTCTGCTGGACGAAGGTGCACCGAGATGCTAACCCGGTCATGGGAGAGATTTACGTAATTGCAGTTCATCCTAGACATCAATCGAGTGGGATCGGGCGCAAGTTAGTCATTGCAGGACTAGACTACCTCGCAAAGATTGATACCCAAATTGGAATGTTGTATGTGGACTCCACCAACAAAGCTGCATTGGACCTCTATTACAAATTAGGCTTTGAGACAAATCATATTGACAGAGCATATGTATTTGACGCGCAAAGTCACTAGCTGTTTTGAATTAATTAGCTAACCCCCAATGAGTTCGACAAGCTCTATACCTTCACCAGCAAGAGTGAAGTTCAAGTCCAATTTTCCACTCTTGACTTGAACCGTGGAACTCGAAACAATTGTCCCAAGGTGATTACCGTCTTGGAGCCTCCTAACAATCTTGTATTGGCTATCTTTCAAGCCCGAAACAGTTAGGTCAATTCTACGATCATACGGAGTAGGATCTGTCATTCCGTAATTCCCGCTGAGATCATAGGGCTTGAAATTATACAGAAGGATAGACACCTTAGATGGTTGAGATTTCTTACTATCCGTCGAGCCGAGAACCCCTACTTGACCGTTCGAGAAATTATTTGCAATCGCATACTGCTGCCCTGGTTTTGTGCCAGCGATGGAAGTAACGCCAGAGCTGGCCTCGTAAGGCTGCATCATCTTCCAGAACCTAAAAGCTTCATATACTGGCTTTGGCTTGAACTTAGCCGTAAGCAACCCCCAGTTGTTTGCAGGATTATTAGGAGAATCATTTACATTAAAAAAGCACATGCCATTCAGGCCTATACTGTTTACCGACTCCAGAACACTAGCAACGTAAGCGGCATCATATGTCTGACTCTGGCGCGGATCATAGTCCCCGTTGAGATTCCACTCATCTACAATCAAAAGTGGCTTAATGTTTGGATAGGCTTTTAGAGCGTTCTCAGTTTGAATTACTTCATTTCGTATCGTATCTGGATTGAAATTTGGATTATAGTAACAAGGGTTTGATCCGGGTCCATTAGGTCTACCTAGACAGAACTCCGGTCCACCAACAGATATTGGACCCGCGTACGGATCATTTGCATACGAATGCCAAGTTATAAAGTCAAGTGGCAGTCGATTTGCCGATACAAACTGGAGTAGTGGCCCTAGCCAGTTCATATCCTGAGTGTCTAAGACGTCTGCCAGGGCAGGACCACCAATATATACTTTTACTCCTAAGCTCCGTGCCACCTCCTCGATTGCGAGAGCGGTATTTTTGTATAGCTGAAGATACTCACTAAGTCCACCATTGAAGAAAACCCAATCCGGCTCATTCCAGACTTCAAAGTACCGAACTCCTTGCACTTTTATCTCGCGTTCAGCGACTTGTGAGATTAAGCTGTCCCATTTGGCTTGATTAGAACCTAGGTCTGGTGCTTGCCGACTCCAGTTGGAAAGATTCGGGTTGGCAGCCAAACACTTGGGAGTATAATCTATGATTTCCAGGGGTGTTCCACCCTCCTGACGAATTTGTGCAACCTTTGCGTCGAGTGACTCTGGGTTCCAACTGCCGGTCTGGCAGTTATAGTTCAATACACCATTTGTAGTTGCATCTAGACTCACGTCAGTCCTAACCCAATGCACCCCAATTTTCTTTAGGTTTGCTATAGCTTCTTGCGGACCTGGACCATTTACTCCAATGAGGTCTTTATTAATTTGAAAGCCTTCATACTTACTAGCATCCACATTTACTAGCACTGATGGACCATGTAGTGCCTTGGACGTAGCTTGATTAGTCTGGTCTTTGGTTCGCGAAGAGCACCCTGTTGCCACTACCACTACCAAGCAAACCAGGACTATTCTTGAAACTCTTTTGTACAACTTATTCCCCCTTTTCATCATCAATAAATAAAATCACTCGCCGAACAGTTCTGGGGCGATCAGCCTATCCCACTAATACCAACCAAGTGGCCAATTCCATATGTTATGCCTGCTGCCAGGCCACAGAACATCAGCTGGCGAATCCCAGAAAAAATCAAAGAACGTCCAGTAAACTTGCCCAAGGCGACTCCCACCAAAAGAGCTGCTATCCCAACCGAAACGATTGTACCAATTACTGCAGCAGTTGAACTCAAAATAAACCAGACAGACAAAGGGATAAACCCCCCAACCGCCGTAGCAAACAGTGACGCTATTGATGCTTGCCAAGGAGAGCCTAAATTCTCCGGGTTAATTCCCAGCTCTTCTCGCGCGTGTGTTCTAAGGGCTTGGTCGGGATCTCGCATCATATTGGTTGCCAAAATGTCAGCCAATTCAGGATCGACACCGCGCGACTCATATATATTGCGCAGTTCTCGGTGCTCTGATTCCGGCCTGTTGACAAGCTCACTAGCTTCTAGCTCCAGCTCACGCTCATATAATTCGCGTTGAGCATTCATCGATATATACTCGCCAGCTGCCATGGAAAATGATCCTGCCAACATTCCTGAGATACCGACCAATCGAACAACCGCCGGCCCAGGATGGGCCCCTACAACCCCCAGTATGATTGCCGTGTTAGAGACCAACCCGTCATTTATGCCAAATATTGCCGCCCTAGCAGCCCCACCTTGCAGATCTCTATGATGATGCTCTGCACCCAGCTCACTGTCCCCCGACGTTGCCAGCTCCTTGAGCCTATATTTACTCCTCGAATTGTTGGGCACAGTTATACCTGAACTACTTTCTTGAACACTAGTAATCTAAGATCAGTATTTATATTATTCCAATCCCGAGCTGAGAGTAACTTATTGAATTTTCACAAATGGACTGACCGGTCTCATCCACAGACACTTCAATTTGCAGTTTTGCTCTTCTATTTCAATGCTGTCTTTGCGTTGCTGGAGACCATAGGAATCAATCTAGGTTCCGATGTATCTTATGGAGTTGCTTTCATATTTGGAATATTTCGTGCAACAGGTGTGATCAATACATTGGGCACCTTGGCCATAACCTCTACTCTAGCTTCAGCGGTCCTTTCTTCTTTGGTGAGGGTTGTCTTTCTGGTTCTTGCGCTCGGACATGGATTTGCCGGACTTTCAATTGCAAATGAGCGAAAATGGGGGTTTTACTTAGGGATTGGCCTCGCAATTATTGATCTTGGAGGAATATTTACCGCTGCAATCTATGGAGGAGTATCGCAAATCTTCTCGCTCTATGGAATGCTGGGTCTGCTATGGATCGTCTTACTGCTTGGACTATTGCTTCACAACGAAAGCCGTCAATATAAGCAAATATGGTTTCGTTGATCTAAGCCCAAGCTAGCTAACATCTATTTCACCATCCACAATACATTTAGCCCGCACCGACTTCGTCGTGATGGTCACTGCTAATCGCTTTCCGCAATAAGGACAAAACCTTCGTGCATCAAACTCCAAAATGCATTTGCCCTCGCACATCCCATCTAGCCTTCCGCAACCCGAACAGTATTTTATCGATCTTTGCTGCTCAATCATCTCGCCTAAATCGCCTATATAGCAACAGCGAGAGCCCCTACTGGCATAGACAGTTCTTCCAACATCGCTAAGTCCTCTTGGGGAGATCGACCCAACGTTGTCAAGTAGTTACCAACTATCAATGAATTGATTCCCGATGTCATCCCCATGGCTTGGAGCTCACCAAGCGTTACCTCGCGGCCCCCTGCATACTTTAGTATCACGCTAGGAAGTCCCAGACGAAAAAGGGCTATCCATCTAATCGCCTCAATAGCCGAAAGCCTTTCTCTATTTGCTAGTGGAGTCCCCGGACGAGGATTCAGAAAATTGATTGGTACTTCAATTGGATCAACTTCACGCAACTGACCAATCAACTCAATCCTTTGCGCAGTAGTCTCACCCATCCCAAGAAGCACCCCGCAACACAGACCCATACCTGCCTGAGTTACCAAGTTACAGGTTTCCACGCGCTGTTCCCAACTATGCGTTGAGACTATTTGAGAGAAAAAACTTCTAGCAGTTTCAAGATTGTGGTTGTAACGATGCGTTCCAACTTGGGCAAGTCTCTTGGCTTGATCTTGATTTAGGATCCCTGCGCTCACTGAGACATTCAAACCCGTTTTCTTGGCAACAGCTGGAATAATTTCTTCTAGCTTGCGCATGATCTTCTCGTCAGGACCCTTTACCGCGAGCACGATACAGAATTCAGTTGCACCTGTTTCTAAAGTCTCGGTTGCTGCCTGCATAACTTCCTCTAGGTCCAAGAACGCAGTTGCCTTCACGGTAGTATCGTATTGTGATGATTGGCTACAAAAAGCGCAGTCTTCTGTACAACCCCCGGTCTTGACTGACACAATGCCCTCTATTTCAACCAGATCACCACATCTATCAAGCCGGACTTCATGTGCTAATTGGGCCAACTGAGGTACCAAGGCCTCGTCCAACTCTGAAAGAGATGAAAGCTCATCGAGTGTTAGGCTTTCCTGATCATCTAACATCCGAGATCTAGCATGCTCTAATAAATCCAGACCATTTTCAGAAGGTATTTTCGTTTCGGACATCTGATTTTCTTCAATTCGACTTGACACAGTGAATTACTCTAGCATCAAAAACTAAGTGCTAGACCACAACATATCACTTCGCAAATTCTTCCAATCATTTGCTTATGCTTGGCAAGGGATTCGCTGGATGCTAAAGCACCAGCAAAATATGCGTTTTCACCTAATGGCTACCGCAATTTGTGTCATAGCAGGAATTTCTCTTGGCATTAGGTTGGCCCAGTGGACGGCTTTAGTCTTTGCAATAACCGTCGTTTTGGTTGCCGAAGCACTCAATAGTGCAGTTGAAGCAGTAATGGACCTCATACACCCTGATCACAATGAGTTCGTAAAGATCATCAAGGATGTGATGGCGGGAGCAGCACTTTTGGCCGCAGCTGGAGCAGCGACAATTGGCTGCCTCGTTTTTATTCCTCGAATTATTTATCTTATTCATCATTGAAAGACTCGACTTAGAAACGTGAACAGCACAAGGTCTCGATCGGACTCCATTCTTCCAAGTGACGATTCCAAACGTGAGTACGTAAGAAATATGTTTGATGACATCGCTTTTCGATATCGTCTGATGAACTCACTGCTTACTCTTGGCCTAGATGGATGGTGGCGTCACAAGACTCTCATTGCTATGGATTTGAAACCTAATTCACTTGTACTAGATCTGGCTTGTGGACCTGGCGAATTTTCTAAATTGCTAGCTCAACAGGGTCATAGGGCTGTTGGCATAGATTTTTCGCTCGGAATGTTGCGCCAAAGCGCCGGAAGCTCTGTCATCAACGGTTCTCCCACCAAAGGCTCTATAGCTAAGGACAGTGCCGCCAAAGTGCAAGGTGATGCAATGTCACTGCCGGTCGCTACTAATAGCTGTGACGCACTTGTCTGCGGGTTTGCCGTGCGCAACTTTTTGAATTTTGACAAAGTGCTTGCCGAGAGCACCCGCATACTCAAGCCAAGAGGAGTCGCCGCATTTCTTGAGGTATCAACCCCTACGAATCCGGCTATCTACCGCCTTCACAATTTTCATTTTAGTACAGTCGTGCCCCTTATCGGAGGGATCTTATCTTCAAAAACTGCTTATAGGTACTTACCCGCCTCAGTTGTATATCTTCCAGAAACCAACGTTCTCATTCGCAAGTTCTATAGATATGGATTTACTCATGTGGACCGCCGAACTTTTACATTCGGCGCCACACAGCTCTTTCTTGCGCACAAAAGAGATATTTAGCAGAAGCAATTTACATCAATGATGAATGGCGATACCCGTTACATTTCCAGCACCCTTGAGATTGACAATTCGAGCTTCACACCTTCTTCGTTACTGCAATTGTCCAACGCCGACGGGATATACTTCAAGAATGCCGAAGTCACAATTGCAGGATTCGGCTGTGCTTTTACGCTTACACTAGACCAAGGCGATATTAGCTATAGCGACAAAGTTCTTCAAGCACTCAAATCCGTAGAGGTTATCGACGAAATTGAGCAACCAGGTTCGGGACCGCTATTCATTGGCGCCATTCGATTTGATAGAAGTAAATCAAGTTTCTTACGAGTCCCTCAAACAACTATCGTGCTACGTTCTGATGGGAAAGCCTGGATAACCCATGTGGCTGAGGGGACCAAGCAGCTCCCAACTCGTGACTCTATCATAGAAGAGATTAACCAATGCATTATCGCGACACGCAAACCTACTGATGAACCGAATAGTTTCATTCTTACATCGCAACCAGAGAAACAGACTTGGATTGAGCAGGTCAATCATGGTCTGCATCACATTCGATTGAATTCAATTGAAAAATTAGTACTTTCAAGACAAGTATTAGTCGAGGCTGACAATAATTTGAATACGGCAATAATACTAGAGCGCCTTTCCCACCTTTACCCAACTTGTACAATTTTTCATATTTCAGGATTTGTGGGTGCCAGTCCGGAGCTATTGATTTCCAGGAAGGAAAGTCATCTCAGGTCTCTCCCGCTCGCTGGTACTGTAGCTCGAAGCGGCAATGATGATGTCGATACCTTATTGGTTCAAAGCATGCTTGAATCGACCAAGGAGCGCAATGAGCACGCAATTACTGCTAGCTGGGTAGGTGAAACTTTGGCTAAATTTTGTTCGGCGTTAAGTATCCCTAAATCACCATCAGTAATTTCACTTCGTAATGTATCGCACTTAGCGACAGATATTCGTGGAGTTATCGATTCCGACATCCACGACCCAGGTATCTTGGATATTGTTAGAGTCTTACATCCAACTCCAGCAATCGCTGGCTACCCTGTTTCAAAGTCCATAGAGATCCTGTCGGCAATAGAACTCTACCCTAGAGAATTTTATTCCGGTCCCGTTGGATGGTGTGATCGAAATGGAAATGGCGATTTCGTAGTAGGTATTCGAAGCGCCTTCATCCAGGAGAACACGGCCCGTCTTTACGCCGGAGTCGGAATAGTCTCAAATTCAGATCCAATCAGAGAGTTAGCCGAAACCCAATTGAAGCTCCAGGCCGTGCTGTCAGCTATTGTACGACCTTAGCTTCGTTCTTTATGACAGTGATGCCTCTTTGATTAGCTCTTGCCGGAGCGTAAGCTTGCACTTTTTGGCAAGGTAACCTTGAATTTCGCACCTTTCTCGCCGTTGGCAACCAGTTCGATGTCTCCGCCGTGACCCCTGGCAATTGCTCTCGCAATTGATAGACCAAGGCCGGTACCTCCCAAAAATGCGTCGTGGCCAGTTGACTGAGTACGCGTTTCGTCGTTGCTAGTGGACTCGGTGTTTTCCCCATCACCGATCACTGCCCCAGAACTGATCGACTTACTCAGCTCATCAGCTCGAAGATTCTTCGTGCTAACGAAACGATCGAATATCTTTTCCTGAAGCTCCGGTTCAACGCCACTACCTTGATCGGACACTTCGAGTATAACGCTTTCCTCGGATTGGTACAGTGAAATCTCGACCGAAGTTCCTTCAGGGGTGTGGTCGAAAGCATTATTTAAAAGATTTGACACTAACTGTCTGATGCGATCTTGATCTCCATCAAAAAGAACTTCATCGGAGCAATTGAGTGCAATCTCTCGGTCAGTGTTGCTAAGTAACGCATCTGCAACTGCTTCGCGAACAATGTCACAGATATTAATAGATGTAAATTCCAGTTCTCGCCCTTGATCTAGCCTCGCCAGAAGCAAAAGGTCATTAACCAGTTTGTTCATCCGCTCCGCTTCACTTTGAATACGGGAAAGGGCTCTATCTAAATCCTCAGGATTATTCTTTGCACCTCGAAAAAATAGTTCGGCATAACCTCGGATAGATGTTAGTGGAGTTCTGAGTTCGTGAGAAATGTCCGCCAGGAAACGACGTAACCGAGCTTCTGACTCTTCTTTCTGAGCGAAAGCAATCTCAATCTGAGAAAGCATTTCATTTAATGCCAGCCCCAAGCGCCCAGCTTCATCCATAGGATTGGCAGGCTCAACCCTTTGTGAATAATCCCCACCTGCAATAGACTCCGCTTGACGTGCCATTCCGACCAGAGGATAAAGTCCTCGTCTTACAATCAGAATTGAAAGGCCAACCATAACCATAAATGCGATGATTGATACTACAACTTCCACGTCGATTAAATTGGCAAGTGTATTGTTCATTGGCTCCAGCGGTGCGGCGACTACGAGAACTGCGCCTCTGGGAAGAGGAACTGCTTGAACTCGATATAGAAAGTGGCTATCACCACGTGCGGCCACCTGAAAGCTAGAAAGGTTTTCATTGGCGATTCTGGGATCGTAGACTCTCCCTTTGGTTGGCATACTAAAGTGTATTGTAGAAGGCAGTTTGGGAGCAGGATCAGGATTTATATCTGATCCGGATGGAAATCTTGGATTATCAACAATATTGTCTTTATTCGATGAGCATCCCCTAAAGCGATTTAGTCCACTAGAAGTTGATGCCTTTAGATTAAACGTCAGTATATAGGTATTAGGGTCGGCAATATCTTCAAGTGCGGTAAGAGAAGGACATTCGTAGTAAGTGAGTCGATCTAAGTACCGCTCTATTGGTAGACGGGCACTAGCAAGCTGCGCGTCGATCCTTTGCGACAAGAAACTTCGTACTGAGACAAACGTAACGATATCTGTAGTGGCAAACCCAAGGATCAGAACTACCGCCAGCGCTAACGTTACCCGAACTCTTATAGAAATTCTATTATGAACGTTCTGGTCCTTCAATTAGTGCTTTGTCTCCTCAGCGTGTAGCCAATACCGCGGACCGTTTGAATAAGGGAAGGCGAGTAACAGTCAACCTTTTTGCGCAAGTAGCTAATATAAGTTTCAACCACATTTGGATCATCACTTCCTTGCTCCCAAACATGATCTAGTATCTGCGATTTAGAAATTACAAGCCTTGCATTATCTATCAAGTAATGAAGAAGTTTGAATTCAGTTGCTGTCAATTCAACCCTGTTTCCCTGACGCCATACCTCGTAGGTTTCAAGATCCATGAGAAGATCCTCGAACTGACAGCGGTCAGTCACAACTGATATCTGGTTAGAACGCCGGATATTTGCGTCTATTCGGGCAATTAGTTCTGCCAATGAGAAGGGCTTGGTAACATAGTCGTCAGCACCAGTTCTTAGGCCCTCAATTTTATCGTTTGTCGAATCACGCGCCGTCAAGAAAATCACAGGAGCATTTTGGCCGTTTTCGCGGAGTTTTCTGCAAACGTCGATACCCTCAATATCTGGTAGCATTATGTCTAAAATAATTAAATCGTACTGCGAAGCAATTGCGGCCCGAAGAGCACCGTAACCCGTCTCTTCGACATCAACGCAGTAACCTTCGTAAGTAAGCGCCCTTTGCACCAACTCAGTAATGGCAGGTTCATCATCGACAATAAGAATCTTGTGGCTTATACCACTACCTATGTCTGACAAATAAACCCCTCTCTCGACCTCTGACCCTGCTTAGTCATCCAGATCCATCATTGAACCCAGTAACTAACGCTGATTTTCCGTCAGTCATAATTCCTGCAATCATAAGCACGATCCCAATGATTTCTGCGACAATGGAAATCCAACTATGAGCAATGGATTCGCGCAATAAGAATCCACCTATAATAATGCTAACTAATGGATCAACCGCTGTGAGTATTGGCAGCGAATCTGATAATGGACCTTGCTGGAATGAACTCTGCGCAAGAAGGAGCGTAACAACTGCAATGACCAGTAGTGCGTACGGCTTCCAAGTGCTCAATGTTGTTACAAACCCAAATCGAGAAAGCTCATGCGAACAAGCGTCGACTAAAGCTGCACCGAATCCATAAGAAATGCCCGCTGCCACAGCTAGTATTTGAGCCTTGTAGTTCTTGACGCCTATATTGCTCCTGGCAATAAATACTAAAACCACGACAGGTACCATTGCCAGGACCGCTGTCACTATCCATGAGAAACTACTGGCAGCGTGACCGTGCGAGGGTCGGGCGACGGCCAAAAAAAGGCTTAAGCCGCCAACAACTAAAATTGCGCCAAATACGTCTTTTTTTGAAAGCCCCTTTTTTGCGGCAAATGCCCCCATGGGAAGCGCAAAAATGAGCCCACAAACTAATAATGGCTGCACTTCGGATAGTGGACCTCGCCCGAGTGCCCAAAACTGTAAACCAAATCCTACCACATCAGAGAGGATTCCTAGAACCCAAATAGGCTTCTTGAACAACTTTGATAGTAGTCTAGGGTGTAGGAAGTCCTCGTCAGGGGCCTGCGTGGCACTATGATGTTGAAGGACCGACGCAAAGGCGTAGAAGAGCGCCGAACCAAGTGCTATCACTAAAACCATCTGACAAATACGATACGATTAACTAGAGCATAAATGGCGGAAAGTTTTCTAATAATATCGGCAAGTATGGGCGCGGGCCATGACGGTGCGGCCAAAGAATTGGCTGCGCGCCTTGAAGCGCAGGGCCATACAACAGAAATTATTGATTTTCTCAAGTGTGCTAAAGGTGTAGGTGGATTGATAAAGAAAATCTACCAGTATCAGTTGGAAGTAGCCCCTTGGTCATACGAACTTCTATACCGGGTATTTTTCAAACTCCCTTCTTTGTATCGACCTCTTGTCTGGTTGACGACCTATCTGTCTAGCTTTCGGATTCGAAAGGCGATAGAGAAAGCGTCAGCAACTTGCGTTATTACAACTTACCCCCTGGCATCGCTAGTTCTCGGCAAGGAACGACAGCGTGGCCGTATATCAATTCCTGCAGTGACGTTTGTAACTGATTTTGCAGTTCATCCTTTGTGGGTTCATCCAGGAATGGACCTGAACCTGTGCGTTCACCCGCAAGCTGCGCAGTCAGCTTGGGATGCCACCCACAGACCAAGTCTAGCCCCAGGTCCGATGGTGCCCAAGCGGTTCTTCGACATCCAAGAATATCGACAGACTAATGTTTTAGGCGTCACACCGCAACGCCGAGCACTCCGAGATAAATTCCAAATACCTCAAGACGCTACCGCGATACTTGTAGTTGCAGGTTCGTGGGGCGTGGGCGAATTGAATGCCACTTTTCAAGATCTTGCCAAAATAGGGCGGTATTTTCCCGTAATCGTATGTGGCTCTAATGAGCAGCTATACAATGACCTTTCTAAGCTCGTTGGCAACTCTGGACGCGTCCTTGGCTGGACTAAGGAGATGGACCAACTTATGGCCGCTTGCGATGTCTTATTACAAAACGCCGGAGGCCTGACATGTATGGAGGCCTTTGCGGCCAAGCTGCCTGTAGTTACCTATAGGCCCATACCAGGTCATGGTGTTGAAAATGCCCTGGAAATGGAGCGTGCACAGGTTGCAGGCTACGCAAGAACCCTTAGTGATCTTCCTCAATCCATAGAGCGTGCTATAGATCCTGGAGCTTTAGTGCGATTAGATGAAATCTCTCAGATGTTTGCACAAGACCCTGCAGAGATTATTTTAGAGTTCAATGAAGTAGCCCCCAGGCCTTCAACAGTCAAGTCATCAAGGCCGGAGAGGCTTTTTCGAGGTATTACCTCAAAATCAGCGGGCGCCCTTATGGCTTTTGCCACGCTTTACAGCGCATTCTCATTTGGTGGAAATGTTGCAGTTGCCCACGGTCTCGATGCAGTAAAGCCAAGTACTTCGGAGCCATATCTTTACAGTGCAGTCAAACTCAATAATTCACTTCTAAATCTATCTGGTGTTGCCAGCTTATTGGTCAAGTCTCATATTAGCCTGATTGTTACCTCTAAACAGATAAAAGTAGATCCTCATGCGATTGGTTACTTTTATCGCCAGGGAGTCAATATAGAAAATGGTGGATCTCCAAACGGAGACGACCCATTGGACGTCATGGTTCCAAACACTACGGTCTCTACAACGGCTAATGCCATAGCTAAGACTATAGGCAAAAAGCCTCAATTTTACGTTTCACAGAATTCTGTGAGCGGGTTCGACCTCTCTGAGGCCAGACTAGTTCATGAGAAGGTTATTAGACCTTCATTTGTCTTAAGCAACACTAATACCAATAAAACTTTCGGCGACGGTGACGTAATCGTCGTTAAAGAAGGTGGCCATTCGTTGAGTGCTTTAGAAGACTCGATTGCATCTCTTATCGCGAATGCCAGTCAACAAGGTCTTAGAGTTACATCGTTGAACAAGATTTCTTGAATTTCTCATGGGCCACAAGGTTCTAAGGTATGGCGCTGTGCTGGCAGGAGGTTCAGCGCTTGCTCATGGCATTCCAGCTGTGGCTACTATCCCTTTTGTCAGAATAAAGCTTTTCAGTAAGCTCTCGGGACTGGGTAGGGCAAATCACCTTGCACTTACCTTTGATGATGGTCCAGATCCTAAATCTACCCTTATATTTCTCGATACCTTGGATCAGCTTGGACACAAAGCTACATTTTTCATGCTCGGTCTAATGGTTGAGCGGAATCCTAGCATTGCTCGAGAGGTCGTATCTAGGGGCCATGAAATTGGCCTCCATGGTTACGAACATATAAATCATCTCTATAGGACATTTCCCGGCGTATTGGCTGATATCCGCAAAGGATTCGATACTATTGTAAATCTTACAGATACCACCCCCACTTGGTTTCGCCCTCCCTATGGAGTACTCTCCACCTCCAGCCTTATCAGCGCGAAATTGACTGGTCTAAAACCTATACTCTGGACGACCTGGGGAAAAGATTGGGAGGACTCTTGCACGCCCGAGACTATTTTTCACAATTTGACTAAGTCAATTGATCCAAATTCTACAAATTCACGGATCTCCAATCCAAGAATGGCCGGACCAACATTACTTCTGCACGACAGTGATTGCACGTCACAAGTTTCTAGTTGGATATCGTCAGTCAACTCTTTGCATCTGCTCGACAAGTGGGCCACTGAGAATCAATTCGGTCTGGGTACTTTATCCGATCATTTTCTCTAGATGGAGTAATGAGGCTAATCAGGTCTTGTCATTCGTTCAATGCGTAAAGACCATAGCTCCCTTGCTAGTACCTGAATCATTCCTGCGATAGGAATGGCGACCAATGCCCCAACTATCCCCAGTAAATTAGCTCCAACCAAGACAGCCAACAGGGTCCAAAGTGGATTCAGTCGCATAGTCTTGCGCATAATCAATGGGGCAAGTAAGTGATTTTCAAGCTGCTGATAGATCAAGAAAACCACAAGAGTGGCAATTGCTGCTTCGGTCGAATGGGCAAGTGCAATTGGGACCACTACAATTCCCCCCAAGAGACCCCCGATTAGTGGAAGAAGATCCGCTAGTCCGACCCAGAGGGCTAGTACTTGAGGATATGAAACCCCTGAGATGGTCAGGGTGGCAAAGATGACTAGTCCAAAAAGTAGCGATGTGAATAACTTACCAAGCACGTATCCGGTAACCTCTCCAAAGGCCTCATCAATAACCCTAGCAATCCTCTCATTGGAGCTAGGGCTAACCAGTTTGCCAATACCCGCGCCAATTCTAGGCGCTTCAATAAGGGCAAAAAGAGCAAATACAGCTACAATGAAGCCGTCAACAATGACCGAAATTGTTGACCTGGCAACGCTTAGCGCACCTTGCCCAACTGAACTAAAAAGCGAGAATGAACTGAAGTATTTCTCCAATTTTTTTGAAGCTTGAGTAACATATTTTTTCCAGTGGTGGTCCCTTATGAACTTTCCAAAGAACCCCTTACCATGCTCTGTCTTTTGAATAAGGCCCGGTAAAGTCTTCGCAAAGTGACTTCCGGCCCGTACAATTGGAGGTACAAAAATATACCCTAAGACTGCAACCACGATAATTCCCAACAAAATTACAATCCCTACCGCTAGACCCCTACTTAGACCATGTTGCATCAAGAAACGCACAAAGGGCTCCAGCACTATTGCAACAAATAGTCCGATTGCAACAAGGATCAGGACATGCCTAAGATGCCAGACCAAAGCTGCGGTAACACCTGTCCCAACCACAAAGGCATCAATAATGAAGAGGTTCCGTACTAGACTTGGCCTAACTGACGGCCTATCCGAAGGGGGAAATTGTCCTACACTTTCCTGCACACTCTAAGTCAACACTAAAAATGCTTTGAGTACAGTGATACTCCTCAGAGGATACTCCTCAAAGGATTCTCCTTAGAAAGTTGGTAACGTTTTCCAAGTGAAATACCCGATTCACATGCTACTTAGAGCTAACGTAGTTAAGTGGCTCAATTTACGGACGTCAAATCACTCCACCTACGGGGCCACTCGGAGAAAGCTCAGCTGGTATTGACTGAGTGCAATACACCGTCTGAGATAGCTTCACTTCAAAGGGTCACCATTCGGCGCTCAGATAACTACCTATTGCGCGAAATCACTTGGACGGTCAGCACTGGTGAGCACTGGGTAGTACTTGGACCAAACGGCTCTGGCAAATCAACTCTGCTAATGGCTCTTTATGGCGAGATATATCCTAGCTCGGGCACTGTAACCTTGCTAGGTGAACAACTTGGACGAACAGACTTGGCCCAACTGCGTAAGTCAATTGGAAGGGTCTTGCCAAGCGTTAGAGACTTTCTTAGGTCAAGCATTTTAGTAAATGAACTTGTACTCGCCATGGCGTCGGGGCACCTAGAATACTGGTGGTCTAGCCCCACCCAAGAAACCATAGAACGAACTACTAACTTGCTTGAGCTGTGGAATCTATCGGGTTGCGCACAGAGGCCTATTTCTACTCTGTCCTCCGGCGAATTTCGTCGGCTGGAGCTAGCACTTTCACTAATAAATACTCCAGCGTTACTTCTCCTGGATGAACCGTTCGCCAATTTAGATCTCGGACTCCGCGAAGATATTCTAAGCTATATTGATCTAATCCAATCACGTACAAGTTACCTACAAGCAAGTGTAGTGGTCCTCCATCATCTTGAAGAAATCTCCCCCAATACAACCCACGTTTTGCTTTTATCTAACGGAGAGATTGTTGACAAAGGGCCAAAAGATAAAATCTTAACCTCAGAGGCGATTACCCGGTGCTTTGGGCGTGAAATTGAAGTTGCAAAACATGGGTCGCGCTATAGCGCACATTCCCAGCTGACTGATCCCCTAACCTCTTCGATTCCCCAGGACCCCAGCCCATCTTGGGGTACCATCCATGGCTCGTAGCAAGGGATTTACATTGCGCCACACAAGCGCAATGATTGGCCGTGCGCTAGTTACACTTGCAAGCTTGGCACTTATTACAAAGTACTTCCTCATACCGGACCTGACAAAAAACAAATCCAATCTCCACCATCTAATTCACATAGATGTTCCCTTTCTCCTCCTCGGAGCAGGACTGGAGATCTCATCATTGATTGCTTACGCTAAATTGACCCAAGCCGTTCTGCCCGGGAGATCCGTTCGGTTCAATAGGCTTCTGCGGATAGATATGTCCACTTTTGCAGTAAGCCACCTCTTGCCAGGAGGTACTGTAGCCGGAACGGCTCTGGGATATCGCCTTCTTGATGATCAAGGAGTATCCTATACCGATGCAACATTTGCTCTAGGTGTTCAAGGGATTGGTTCAGCGCTAGTGCTGAATGTGATTTTTTGGATTGCGTTAGTTGTTTCGGTGCCACTTCATGGGCTTAGCCGCACCTCAAGTGATCTATATAAGTTTGCTGCCATCGTTGGAGCAGTGCTTCTACTTCTCGCGGGTACTTTGATTTTCTTCCTCACGATAGGTCAACGTCGTGCTAAGTCTCTTATTAGCTGGCTTGGATATCGAATTCCGTTTGTAAATGCAGTTACTTTCGAATCGATTTTTCAGCAACTCTCTGATCACCTTGCCGATCTGGCCAAGGATAGAAAATTACTACTTAAAGCGATCTTTTGGGCATGTGCCAACTGGGGACTAGATGCAGGCTCTCTTTGGATTTTTCTTCGTGCTTTTGGGACTTCAGTGCTCCTGCCATACCTGCTTGTCGCCTATGGTATGGCGTATGTCCTAGCTGCATTACCGATCACGCCAGGCGGATTAGGAATTGTTGAAGGAACGATGATTGCGATACTTCAAGGATTTGGATTTCATAATGCAGCTCTCGGGGTACTCTCCTATAGGGTAATTAACTTCCTCTTACCGATTCCTGTAGGAGGAATCTGCTATCTTTCCCTAACCGTACACAAGGCCTCTAAGGCACTCTCGCCATCTGACAAAGAGTTACCTAAGTCGCGTTTAGCTCGGTCTAAACAGTTGGTCCATATAACAGGCGAAATTAAAGAGGAGTTGCGTCATGCTGTTGAGATTGCAAAGACAGAATCCAAAGGCGGTCCCCCCCAACACCATTAGCCTATTTCTAGCAGTTGGATCCTACTACTCGATGTTTCAGTTGGATCCTACTACTCGATGTTTTCATCAAGGGCTTTGAATCCGAATTCACTTTCAATAGTAATCTCATCTAAGTGCTGGATCTCACTTAGTGCACTTTCTAGAGCATCAATCCTATCAATAACCTTATCTGCCGATCCACTTGGTAGTGTCCGCTGCCAACTTTGGAACATGCCGACTGCTTTACCTGATGCTAACTCAACTTGAGAAACATCCCTTTCGAATCCCTCGATCATACGGCGTCTTACTTCGCGCGGCTCGCGTTCGAAGCTCAAGAGTCGTCGATCAATTTCAATTGCAACCGATTCAAGTTCGGAAAGTATAGACTCCCAGCTGCTTTCCCTTTTCTTGGTGAGAGATGGAATTCTTCTCAAACCAGCCTCGGAGGAAGCTGGACTATAGAGGGAAGAACTCTCCGCTGTTGCCCGGCATGCCCGTAGGGCCAGAACTAATCGTCGATGAAAAATAGCTGATTGGGAAAGCGACCATCGCCACCTCAACGGGGGTTTAAACTGGGACTGCGAGGAAAACATTATTGGGCGACGTAGCTTCCTGATGTAGTACCAAATAAGTGCCGAAGCTGCCATGGCTGGGATGCACATCACCATTAGTACAACTTCTATAAGTCTAGACATTTTTCAATCATCTCATCTCAAAGTGACTACTAGCCCGCTAAAGCTCTTTGGCTTAGGTCGTAAAGTTCCATTCTAGCAATTCTCCCGCGCAGTTTCCATTAGCGAACCTTGGCTTGAAAATCCCTTTGTAACATTGTTACGGTTCCACTGACCAGA
>JAKAVM010000028.1 GCA_021827485.1 Actinomycetes bacterium | reverse complement strand
CAAGCAAGTTGTAATCTACAATGTTTATCGTACATAGCGCTTCAGGTGAATCAATTTTACAACTAAAGTCTTCGAAAAACATAGTCATAGATTTTGAACAGCTCATCTGTTCGTCTAGCGATATATCTTTGAGCTGATTTATTTCCTTGTAGGCGGATGGCGTGACTTTGAATAACACAGTGTCTTTATAGAAATAACTAAGTTCGAGAAATCCCGCTGATGACAGCCTACGCATTAGCATCTGGAACCCAATTGCTCCAGCTTCTCCATCAATTTCTATAACCATTTCTGCTAAGTCATCTAGCGAACAATAATCACTAGCTAACTTTTCCAATGCAACGTGAACCCCCTTTGAGCGCTGCCCAAAATCAATCGAAGTAATACCTATGTCAAAAATTAGTGACTTCGGGAAGCTCGCTGACATACCATTTGTTTCAGTGTCTAGTATGGACACTTCGCTTCTCAATTTAGAAAAATACACTTTTGGGATTCATTTCAGCTTCAGAAAGTGGTCTAGTTAGTAACTTCATCTCGACGGGAGCATTGTAAAGTCTCTCTCCACCCAGGCGTCTCCAAAAATGACGGAGCCCAGGTGCCATTACCTTGGCTACTCGCAACTCCATCTCGGGTCTGGACTGATCTAGCACTAGGACTTCACTGCCGATGGCTTCTATGGCACCAACACAGTGAAGAATTTCCTTAGTTATATCATCTTCTTCATAGGAGACTTTAGTACTTAGATCGATCGGTGAAACTTCCTTATTTGGTACAAGATATTGGTCAACTTCAACCGATGACGACTCCCACCACAAGAGCGCTTCGCGATCATCTACATCATAAATTGTATTTCCGCTACTATCTCTCTTGGCAAGCATAGGTAAGAATTGATTACATTCGGTGATCGCCCGCATCGCGGCCAACTTAGGATCAACGTGAGCGCCAAAACCCATAACAATATCTTGCTTGGGATGATCGTTGCGCTTTGAAACCGCAACAACACTTGGAATGCCGAGATCGCTGGTAATATCCAAAAGCCACAGATCACGCTTTTTGGATTCGTAGTACTCTGCGACCACTTCCACGTAAGGATCTTCGATTGATTCCAGGGAAATCTCCGGGACGCAAAGCCGGTTGTACCACCACAGAGCAACTGAATCTCGTTCGATAAGTTCGAGCAGACCTTGTAGAACTGCCTCCTCTAATGTATTGCCCGCCGCATTACCATTAGAGTCGCTGTAGCAAAATGCACTTGATGCACCATCTGGATTGCCGTAATAGCAGTAAGCTGCCGGAACATACTTGGGATTGTCGTGAGTGAGAGACCAGACTTGGGCCCAAGAGATATTGGAACTAGTATCAAATGGCTCTGGTACTAATTGGAGACCACCATATTGGAGTTTATTCCACTCTTCCCGTGTATCATATTGCGATTTAGAAAAGCAGAGTAGCTCATTTGGGTGTATCGCTTGATCAGAAATTGAATTGTAATCACTCTTGATTACGAATTCGTCGCCTCGCCAGACACCACAGTAACGCTCAATAGCTTCACACATTGCAGAAGCTTTTGCTTGGATGTCACTACGGCCTTTCCCCCCAGAAAGACCTCGCACACTTCTTCTAAGTACGTAAGTTGAGTGCGAGAACATAGCGAAATTATGACCAGCTACATAGGAATGGGTTACTTCATCACCAGGCTCAGTCAGGTTGTACAAACTAGTGATTGCTCCGAGAAATGGACTGACGTGTTTTTCTAACCTTTCAACTGTCTCATGAGGAGTGCAGACTCTGTGACCGCCATCATCGCTATAGCGCTTAGGCTGCGGATTCAATACGACAGGCTGCGGGAGTTGATACTTGTCTGCATCACCGCAGACAATACATTGAGGTTGTTTGACAAGAACATGTCGAGCCGATTCCAAGGTCAACAAGTCCAAGGTAAATAGCTTGCCAGTCAGATTGGAGTCATGGTTGGGCTCGGTGACAATCCTGAAAATTTCAGATTGAGCTAGCGAAAGACTAGCGCTAACCGATGCTTTAGTCATCGTCGCTGGAGTTGGCGGTGCCCATTTCGAATCGGATAGCTCGGAGATAAATCTTTCAACCTGGCGATTAGCACGCAGACGCTGCTCTAGGCAGTTCCAACAACCTGCTTGGTCTCTAATAAAGTGAGGACCTAACCAACAGATAGACCCGCAACATCGTGCCAAGAGCCAGTTAGTATTTGAATCAAAAAGTTTCCTGTTTATGCCTTCAAGGCCTGGATGCAAGTAGTCATCGACCAAAGCAACTACTAGGTCGAATGAACTATCGCCGGGTCGCTCAAACGTCCAGTCTTCTACTGTTAGGTCGGACTCTTCGAGGAACCTCCGAAACTCTTTGTGGATACTCTCGCTTGCCTCTCCGAGGGATATTAGGCCTATCTTAGTTGAGGCAAGTCTATTTCTAGCTTCCAGTGGCGCTACTCCAACGCGATCAAACCAAGCACTCTCATAGGTATTTTCACTAGCCAGTCCTTGCGTTAGATGCCCAAACTCTGAGAGCCGGCTCAGAGCACGCAAAACTGCAGTTAGAGAGTGGGTATCGCCAAGTAATTCAGCAATGTCTGCCACTGTTCGTGTGCCGTCAAGCAACGGAATAACATCTATGACTGCTTTACCTTGAACAATGGAATGACGACCTTCCGAGTTGAAAAACACACGATCGCCAACGACTTCATGAGCCCTATCTTGCCGGAGGCGAGCATAGTCAAAGATATTCGAGCGCGACATCATATCCGAGCTAAGTCAAAGATATTCGAGCTAAGTCAAAGATATTCGGGCGCGAGGTCATATCGAACAGAGTCTGAAACGAAGAGTCTTTCTAAATAATAAGTAGGCAGCCTCCTCTAAGGGTTGACATACGTCTAACCCCGAAAGGAAGTCTGCCTACTGCGCTTTGGATGAATCAGGTGCAGGTGCAGCAGGGGCTGCAGCAGCAACATGCTGAGACGCTAGCGCCTCCAACAACTGACTCTAGGTCTGATTCTGAAAGTTCACCGGCATCATACTGTGGCTCTTCCGTCACATAAAGCTTGTAAACTCCCGTACTTGCTCCTTCTTCCCAGATTTGGATTGCATGGTCAAGGTTGCCATCACCATCGGAGGATGACTTAATCTCTATCTTGGCATCGGCTGGAATATCGAAGTTGAACTCGGTCAGTACAGACTTAGGATCTGACTTGAGGCGCGCCGCAAGTCCATCTTCGGTCCATGCCGCGGTTAGCAGCTTGGTGTAATTGGCCACAAACTTCTTTCGTTCAGCTGCGTCCATTCTCTCTCCTTTCATAGGCTTCCGTGACTTTCGTCCGGTTTAGCAGGTGAAATACATTATTGACTTCGACGGACCTAGCAAAAAGATCGTTACCCACTCGAAAAGATACACCACCGTAAATACTTCTAAACTTTTACGATAAAATACTCGTCGTAAGATTTATGACCACTGGCTCCGCTTCAGTACGGTTGATACGATACCTGAGAACAGAAATTTTGTCAATAGGCGGGGAAAAAAATTAACTTACTCTACCTAGGGTCCGAGGTGAACTTAGTTACAGATTTCGATAAAATCCAAACTATGCCCGAATCCCCAAAACCTAAGTCCGTCAAGATCGGTCTTGTCCAAATCAATTGGGATTTAGAATGGCAGCACTCAGAGTCAGCCAAGGGAAGTAAATCGGTCTCTTTCCACTTTCTTCCCTATTCAGTCGGTCTATTACAAGCCTACGCTCAACGCTATCTAGATCCTAGTGTCGAAGTGGCTTGGTTGCCCCAAATTTACTCACGGCTCGATACGGCCGATTGTGTAAACCAACTTGTTAGCGCGGATATCGTAGGCTTTTCGGTTTATGTTTGGAACTCTAAGATTTCTTTAGAGATTGCTCGTCGACTCAAAGGGGTGAACCCAGACATTCTAGTTGTATTTGGTGGGCCTCATGTTCCAGATCGCGCTGAGATGTTTTTACGAGAGAATACTCAGGTCGATGTTGCTTGCCACGGTGAAGGCGAATCGATATTCACATCAATTATTGAAGCATACACAGAAAGAAATTGGACAAACATTCCATCGGTCAGTTATCTGACAGCCCAGGGGGATTTCGTTACACACCCTAAGTCAGGGCGTACTAAAGAGTTATCTCAAATCCCATCCCCATATTTGGAAGGAACGTTTGACACCATTATTAGAGATAATCCACATGAGCAATGGGTAATGGCGTGGGAAACAAATCGAGGTTGTCCGTTCTCTTGTACCTTCTGCGATTGGGGTTCGGCAACTCAGTCACGAGTCTACACATTTGACATGGATCGACTTGAAAAAGAAATCAATTGGGCAGCAGAAAATAAAATAAGCTCAATAATTTGCTGTGACGCTAACTTCGGTATGTTACCGCGTGATCTTGAGGTCATAAACAGGGTAATAGATTCACGAAAAAACACAGGATACCCTTATGCTATCTCTATTCAGAACGCGAAGAATGCCACTGAGCGCTCCTACGAAATTCAGAAGCTGCTGGCTGAAAACATGAGAACTATAGGTGTAACACTCTCTCTTCAAACGACCAACAAAGAAACCCTGAAAAATATACGTAGGGCAAACATACGATCAGAATCATTTAGGGAATTGCAGCGAAGATTTACTCGCGATGGTATCTACACCTATTCAGACTTGATTTTGGGACTGCCCGGTGAGACCTACGCAGAGTTTGCAGATAGCATTTCCCAGGTGATTGACGACGGTCAGCACAACCATATTCAGTTTCACAACTGTTCGATTCTTCCCAATGCTGAAATGGGTGATCCAAGCTATATTGACAAATATGGATTGAAGACCATTCCACAGCCAATTAGAAGTGTCTACTCTCCAATTGACGATATCCCTGAAATCGAAGAGTATCTCGATACTGTTATTGCGACAGATGCAATGCCAGCTAGCGATTGGGTTCGCGCCAAGGTCCTTTCTTGGTTAACCGACTTACTGCACTTTGACAGATTGATGCAGATTCCATTTATGATTTTGCATAATCGTATTGAACTATCATATCGGGTTATGATAGAGGCTATTTCCAATACACAGTCAATTGAGTATCCAACGCTTGGTTGGTCAATAGCATTGCTATCGAACCAGGCTCAACAGATCCAAGGTGGAGGACTAGAGTTCTTTCAAGGCGGACCTGGTGGACCATTACTGTGGCCTGGTGATCAATATCTGTATATAGCACTAGTGGCTGAAGGTAAAATAGATGATTTCTATGCAGAAGCGGCGCGGGCACTAAAAGACGTTGTTACTTCAATTTCTCAAGATGAAGACGAGATTTCTATTCTCGAAGAAGCTATTGAACTAAACCGGGCGCTTCTTCGCCTTCCTTATCAGAACAAAGATACTTTCCTGGTCCAATCTCATGATATTCTGGGCGCCTGGAAGGCAATTTCCAATGGAAGTGATCCAGACTATAGCGAATCATTGGTAACCTACAAGATCAATAGAGTCTCCAGAACCTGGAACTCAATCGAGACGTGGGCAGAGTTCTTGACTTGGTGTCAAGGCAGAGATAAACGTGAATACCTCTACGATGCCGATTACAATAAATTGGCCTCGTCAAGAACTGCATAAAGCAAATGAATACGTCAAATCCTCCCGGACCAGACCGGATCGTTACCATGGAAGAAATAAGGAAAGATCCGCTCCAATTTCTCACCTGGATGCATACAACTTACGGGCCGATCACTTTCCATAAAACCGAGCGTGACAATGTCTATAGCGTTTTTGAACCGGAGTTGGTTAGCCAGGTTATGATGCTGGGTGAATCACACTTCACCAAGCAGGGGACTCCCGACGACTTTATGCTCACACCACTCTTGGGGACTGGCTTGCTAACTAGCCATGGAGACACTTGGATCCGGCAAAGAGAGATTACTCAACCGATGTTCTATCGTAAGAGAATAGAAAGCTTCTCTACTATGATAGTCGATGAGGCCCAAGCCCTAGCAGATAGATGGATCAATGCTTACCACCAAGGAGTTGACGTACGCGTCGATCATGATTTGACCTCGATGGCGCTCACAATCATAGCTAAGGCAATGCTCGGATCAGATCTGTCAAGCGTTGGCCGAGGTTTCGGAAAAGCCGTTGATGCTGTAAATGCACATTTGTCACACGGTGACCCAAGAGATACTCCAGATACCGATGAAGTTATTCGCGACGCAAACGGATACCCCAAGGGTGCTGCAGTACTTAACTCAATCGTCGATATGGTAATCCAAGCGCGCAGGCTTGAGACCAACCTGCAAGAGCATGACGCAAAGTCTGACCAACAAGACTTTCTCACAATGCTATTGGAAACCTCAGACCCGTTGACCGGCGAAGCACTTTCGGGAACTGAAGTACATAGCCAAGCCCTCACTATGGTAATGGCAGGACACGAAACAACCGCTAAAGCACTTACTTGGACTCTATATCTCTTAGATCAGCATCGTAATGTTCGTGATAAGATTCTTACGGAATTAGATGTTGTGCTTGGTGGTCGTAAGCCCAAGCCTGATGACATTGCCTCATTGAAGTGGTGTAGATCTGCAATACAGGAGTCGATGAGGCTGTACCCCCCTATTTGGGTAATTTCTCGCAGATCAAAACAAGATCAACTTGTGAGTGGATTCCTGATTGAGAATGGATCTCTGGTTTGTATAAGCCCTTGGATACTTCATCATGATCCCAAGCACTGGGATAATGTAGATTACTTTGATCCCACTCGGTTTCTCGCTTACGGTACAGACCGAGATCGGCATGCATTTCTTCCTTTTGGACTCGGACCTAGACAGTGCATCGGTCGCGGTTTTGCAATGATGGAAGCCGTTTTGGCACTTGCCGTAATTCTCCAGAATGTCGATCTCAAACTCAAAGAAGGTCATATCGTAGAGCCACAAGCTCTAGTTACGCTGCGACCTAAGCATGGTCTCGTCATGCAACCAACCCCACTTTAGAGTTAGTAAGCGAAAAGCATACTTTCAGTGGTGGGTTCCTACAAACCAGAACAGATGCGAGATGGACTTGCTGGGGAGGCGAAACGCCTCATTGCACAAGTCCAACTTACTTTTGAGCAGGAGCTCGCGATTCTAAAGGCAGATGGAGTACAAGATGGTGATTTGATTATGGAGGTAGGAATAGGAACTGGCGCGTTTCTGTCCAGGCTTATAGATGCATTTCCAAACGCAACTTTTATTGGCATCGAACCTAACATTGAAATGCTTGATATTGCGCGCAATGTGTTATCCCAATACTTGAATGAACCGAGATTGATTCATTCAGATATTCAAGGTCTTCACAACGCAGCTATTGAACCTGTCGATCATATAATTGCTCGAATGGTATTTCAGCATCTAGATGACAGTGTTGGTGCTGCTAAGACTCTAATGACTTTTCTCAAACCCGGCGGAACACTTACCATAATTGATGTCGATGGAGCACTCTGGGGAATGGTTGAACCAAGTATTACTGAACTAGTTGGGATTCACTTCAAAGCATGGGCATCTCAAGGTGCCCATGGTGGGGATAGATTTATTGGTCATAAGTTAACTCGCATCCTTCGTGATGCTGGTTTTGAACACATAACCCTTCAGGTCGCTGCCGTAGACAATGTAACATCCACTATGGATAATTTCGTCCCACTTATTCATCCAGAAAATCTTCTACCACAGTTAGAAGAAGGAGTGGTTACTTTACCGGAATATAAACGAGCGGTCAAAGGATATTATGATTTTATCAATAATCCTGATACGACAATACTTACGCTTAACTTTATAGCGTGTGGCCTAAAGCCCCTATAATCTAAGAAATTACAACGGTTCCAGCGATCCCCGAGGAACATTGTGAACTACTCTTGTGGCAGTTAAAGTTTGCAATAACAAAGGCCCTGGCATACCCTAAGCCGATATTTTTTGGAATTACCAATGATCCAGACATCCCACCACTACCTTTAGTGGCTATTTTCCCAAGTGTCAACGCATTCGATTGTGCGCCAACCACCATTATGTCAACTCTATATTGCCCAGGAGTACAGTTGGCCGAAGCACTAGCTTTAACAACTTCTCCCGGAGTAACTTTGTCTGGAACAATAAAGAGCGCACCAGACGAGCAAGTACCCACAGTTGCGGCGCTTTTTGCGCTTATTGAACTAGATGAGCACCCTGCAATACCGAACAAGACCGCCAGACAGGTAGCAGTTACAATCCCGATACGACTAATTTGAGTTACACGCATTTCAGGCTCTAAGAATAAAGTTGATTGTGGTTAGTGGGGGCGCGATCTTTTATGCTGGTGGAGGATCGAAAGCTTGGCTTCCATCGGGATTTGTTACATGCCCAGTCCAAGCAGTTCCGTCCCAATATCTAAGTTGGAATCGTCCTGACGGATCTTTGTTCCAACCGGCTGGTGCGGGTGCGGGGGTTGGTGCGGGGGTTGGTGCGGGGGTTGGTGCGGGCGGGGGCGCTGGTGCGGGTTGGGGCGCGGACGCTGGTTGGGCCAGCCTTGGGGGAGTTGGTGGCATTCCCGGCATTGGTGGCGGGCCTCCCATTCCTGGTGGCGGGCCTGGAGGCATACCCGGTGGCATTCCCGGCATTG
>JAKAVM010000026.1 GCA_021827485.1 Actinomycetes bacterium | reverse complement strand
ATTACGCACTCTTTCCACCAACTATCGTTCATTGTTGCGCTCTCCCTTGGAGACTTGGGCGATCATTACTTTCACAGGGCTATGATAGCCTGATTGCACCTTGGCACGGTGTCGGAAAATAGATTGTTGGTGCTGCAAAGCCCTGGGCACTAAAGGATTGCTCTATTGATTTTGAGATGGTCGAGGTAGCGCTTTTGGGAGCCAAAGCTAATACTGACCCTCCAAAACCACCTCCAGTCATTCTCGCCCCTAATGCGCCACTTTGAATTGCAGTATCGACTGCCAGATCAAGGCGCTGCGTGGAAACCTCGTAATAATTTTTCAAGGACATATGACCTTGGGTAAGTATTGAACCAAGCGTGAGATAATTATTAGATCGAACTGCATCCAGGGCTGAGATAACTCGTTGATTTTCAGTAACTACGTGTGCTACTCGTTTTCTAAGTAGTGGATCGTCTAATTTCGACAAGGTTGAATCTAAATCATCAAAAGTTATTTCTCTTAAAGATTTAACTCCCAACTGCTCACATGCAAGTTTACATTGTTGCCGACGAAGTGCGTAGCCTGACTCTGATAGGCGATGTCGATCGTTAGTGTCTATCAAGATCAGTTGCGTATCTTGGGATGAGTATAGAAAAGGAACTTGTTCATAGCACTCGGAATCGGTATCAAGAAAGAGAAGATGATCTTTGACTGCCAATAGAGAGGCAGCTGGATCCATAATACCCGCAGGCACTCCTGCAAATATATTTTCAGCTTTCGAGACTAGTTGGACAAGTTCCATCTTGGTTAGACCTAAAGAATAAATTTCATTCAAACCAAGTGCTATTGCACAAGCCAAAGCGGCCGACGAGGAAAGTCCGGAACCAATAGGAACCTGGCCAAGGACCGCTATGTCAGCGCCCGTGTTCATACCTTTCTTGGAGAGAAAGTAACATATACCTTTAGGGAAAGCTAGCCAAGTACGACAAGTCGAGGCGGTTAGAGTTTCAAGATCAAAGTTATGGGGCGACTCGACAGTAATTGGTTTGTGGGATGATCGTATACTCGATACTCTCACTAGCGAATCTTTGCGAGGAGCAATTAATGCGTAGCAGGACTGTTCGATGGCAAAAGGCAGAACTAATCCTTGGTTGTAATCTGTATGCTCACCTATGAGATTAATTCGACCGGGGGCCTTCCAGACTCCTTGTGGGCCGATACCGAATGTATTGGTAAATGTATCAATAGTTATCTTAATCTGCTCAATATTGGTCATTTTTGGGTCGGATTGAAGTCTGGTCTTAGTTCACGCAGAGTTTGGGCGGCCTTCTCTGGAATGATGTCCCCAATGAATACTTCCATTGCTGCTTCAGAACCAGCTAAGTATTTTAACTTGTGGTCAGCCCTTCTAATAGTAAAAAGTTCTAAGTGTAAAGCATACTCATCGAGTAGATCTTCATTTGAGTATTGATGCCAAGCAGAAATATAGGGTGCGGGTTCGTCAAAAAGAATATCAAATCTCTTGAGCAAGTCAAGGTAGACAAGTGCGAGATCATTTTTCTCACTTGTACTCAACTCTGGAAAATATGGGACCCGTCTTTTGGGATAGAGGTGAATTTCATATGGCCAGCGGGGCGCAAAGGGGACAAAGCTAATCCAATGGTCGGATTCTGTAACAATTCGATGACCTTGCAATTGTTCACTTCGAATCAAATCATCAAATAAATTATGCCCCGACTCAGATCTATACTCATTCATCTGTGTAATCATCTGCTGCATCCGTGGAGCCAGAAAGGGATATGCATATACTTGACCATGGGGATGAGGTTCAGTTACCCCAATCTCTTCGCCTCGATTCTCGAAACAAAACACCTGTTGGATTTCTTCGCGAACCGAAAGCTCTTTAGTTCGATCGCACCAAACCTCGACAATGAGTCGTGCCCGGGCTGGCATCAGTTGGGAAAACGAAGAACGATGTTCAGAGGTAAAACAGATTACTTCACACGTGCCACTTGCTAAGCCAGAAGCTGTAAACAGGCCAGCAGTTTCTGATGGCTCTGGTATGTGTGCGCCCTCACTATTAAAAGCGGGAAAACGATTTTCGAATACAACGACATCGTAGTCAGGAGCTGGAATTTCAGTTAAATTTGAATCTGTGGAAGGGCAGAGTGGACATTGGCTTTCTAATGGTAAGTGAATCCTTTCCTGACGATGTCCGGCTATCACTACCCAGCGCCCGGTTAGGATGTCCCATCGTAACTCGGAGCTAGCGGCAAAAGGGGGCAAATCTCTCTGATCTGGAAAATGTCTGTCGAGCCCTGGTCTCTCGTCAAAATAGATTAGTTTTCTGGAGTCAGAAAGAAGAATTTCAGTACGATTCACCTCACTAAATTAGCCCGAGGAGTGATTAGTGTTCATACTTTATTGAAAGAGAAATCCAATCGTCTAGTATGATGGAGCTTCAAATGTTATTCTCTGGGGACTGTGGAACCGTGATTATTGTGTTCGCACGGAAAATTATTGGAGAATCCGCAAACGGCCAGAGGAGAAATGTTGCATGGCGTCGCCAATCAGTGAGATGGAGTTGAATCGGTGAATGGCTCTGTAATGAATGGATTTTCGACTGACTTACTTAATTTCGGCCCGGGCCTTCTACTCGAAGGTCGTAAGGTACTTGTTTCGGGCATCGGCCCAGGGATGGGGCGAGATATTTCCCTATTACTTGCTCGGCATGGAGCGCGGCTTGCAATTGCAAGCAGGACCGAGAGTAAGTTGATTTCGTTGGCAAGTGAAATTGAAGAAATCTCACATCGTCCAGAGATTATCGAATTAGATATCGCTGACAGAGATTCTTGTCGGAGGGCAAGCGCTGCCGTCAAAGAGCGGTTGGGAGGGCTTGATATTCTTGTAAATAATGCTTTTGATCCAGGAGATTTCCGACTTATGGAGGAGAGTGATCTTCAAGGAGCCAGGCGTAGCTTTGACATAAATTTCTTTGGTACGTTACAACTGACTCAATCATGCATTGATATGCTCAAATATAGCAACCATGCCAGAATAATAATGATCAATACAATGTCGACTACTAGAATCGAACCTAGGTTTGGAGCTTACTCTGCGTCGAAGGCGGCGCTTGCCAGTGCAACTAAATCACTCGCTGTCGAACTTGGTCCGTACGGTATTCGAGTAAACGGAGTTCATCCAGGTTTCATCTGGGGAGAATCAAATCAAAAATATTTTGAATATCTTGCGGCAAGGGATGGTATATCTCCAGAAGAGCAATATAGAAAAGTTGCAGATCAAAATTGCCTTGGATATATTCCACATTCCTCGGAGATAGTCGGGGCTGTACTTTTTCTTGCTAGTGATCTTTCAAATGCAATGACTGGACAGGCACTGGGAGTAAACTGTGGGCAAGTCTTTCAAGCACCGTAGTAGAATGGAACTAGTAATGTTTCTGAATGTTATAGTTGCCAAGCCCCAGGTAGAGGTTTGATGGATTCAATTTCAATTTTCGCAAATGCCGAACCAATTGAGCTTGGCTCAATGCTATTTACGATAGTGGAACCACATAGAGGACACGAGGTTGAATACAATCGCTGGTACGAGCGAGACCATCTCTATTCCGGTTGCATGATTGGTCCCTACAACTTTGCCGCTAAGAGATTCGTAGCAACTTATTCACTCAAGACACTTCGATGGCCGAAATCCTCTGTGATAACCGGTGATTTTGATCGAGGCAGTTATCTAGCACTTTATTGGATACTCAAGGGGTACGGTGACATTTGGGCTAAGTGGGCTGGCAAGCAAGTAATAGCTCTACATCAAGCTGGACGGATGTTTGAGCATAGAGATCACGTTCATACTCAACTATATGATTTTGGCTGGTCAATATCTTCAACCAGCAGTGACGTACCTGCCGAGTTGGTTCTAGATCATCCATATCAGGGATTGATAGTAGAATTCTTTGATCGTAATGACGAGTTAGAAGTATCAAAGTTCGAGAAGCTGCTGACGGACCACGGGCTTGCAATTCAAGAAGAGGCACGTGATAAGACAACCTCACTTGTCTTTCGACCCCAAGAGATGAAAGCGACGGCTCCAGGAGTCAAGGCACTTCGAGCAGACCCGGCTCGCTACCTAGTTCTAACGTTCACGTCAAAAAGTCCAGAGGAAATTCTTTCTTACCTTCTTGAAACGCATAGTAATACTCAGCTTGCCAAGAACTCAATACTACAAGCACGTTTGGGATTTATCCCAACAGTTCCTGGTACGGATCTCTATTGCGACCAGCTCTGGGACAATTGAAGTTTAGAAGAACCTCCTATGAGATCCCTAGCTTAGCAAGCTCGCGTTGCACTTGCCGTTCGTGTTCTTCGTGTTTTTTCTTGGCTTGAGCAGGGCTCCAAGGTCCACTCATCGTAAAGACGAGAAGCAAGAAGACAACCTGCCCACCTAAGCAGACCCACCACCATCTTTCCCACTGACCCGGAGCAGACTTCTGGGCTGGTACGATGAGTTCTTCCTTGGTCAGTAGGTTAGCAAGCTGGGGCGAATTGACTTGAACCGATTGAATCTGTGTTTTAGTCAGGGATTTGCCTGATTGTATATCAGAGGCAAGTGGCTTGAACGCCAAGAGGCCTTTAAGCTGAGCAAGCTGTGAAGCAGTTGTAGGGAATTTCTTGGTTTGAAGATAGTCTGCAAGTGTTGAGAGAGGAGCCGAATATGGTCCAGGGGTATTGAGCTCACTAACTATCGATTTAGGCGGATTTGGGGAGCCTGGATTCGCATAAGGGCTAGCTGCCTGCAAGGCTTCAAGTGCCGTTTCAGCTTGTTGATTATTGACTAGGGGTGAAGTTGAGGAGATCATTTGGGGTATTATAAGAAAGGAAATTGCCACGATGACTCGCAAGACCCATCCCCAAATTGCCAAACCAGTTGCGGAGAGCGCAGGATTCTTGGCCTCGACTGCTTCGGTGTAGTGCGCCATCCACGGGGAATAAGCTGTTGCGGAGGTGAAGCCAAGAAGTGCCATAATTAGAGCGAATTCGTAGTAGCTGGTATGCGGATGATGCACGGTTGATATAAAAATTACAGTCATCACAAGATAGCCAAAGGCTCCTGCAACCATGAATGGTTTGCGTACTCTGATTCGATCTGAAAGAAATCCCATAGACACGAGACCGATTGCGTCAAATATGAAGTACCAAGTGTTTATTCCGTTGGCGTCGGCTGTCGTCTTGGAAAAAACAATTACCCAGAACAGGGTGATTATAGTTACTACTGCATAATAGAGAAGTAAAAAGACCGATACTGCAAATGACGAAGCGAGTAGATCTATCTTGAGCATCGACTTTATCGGATGTGCGAGAGCAGCCTCGACGTCAATCCCCTTAGCCTTAGCTTCAATTAGTGCACGGTCGTTAGAAGAGACCATCAACTGGTCGCGCAGCGATGGTGAGAGTTCCCTCAAGGCAATAAATGAAATTATGAACATAGCAAGGCATGTAAAACCAGAGATCATAAACTGGTCTTGCCATGGCTTTAGGTGGGGCAAGGTGTGGGTTGCGACTTGACTCACCGTCAAGCTACCCAGGACGGGACCTAAGGTCCAAAAGCCCATGGCGGTAGCACGCCCCATCTGCGGGGAGAAATCTCGTATTAGTGCAGGAGTTACTACAAGTATTATTCCTTCAATAAATCCAATAGCGATATAAGCGGCGTCAAAAGATGCCCTGGAATGTGCATTGGGTATTACAAAGGCTTGAAAGATACCCACTAAAGCAAGACCGTAAACTGTAAGGTTAGCTCTTCCAAATCTGTCAGAAAGCCCACCTATGAATGCGGTAAATGCTCCAACTGCATTTGAGATGACGACCAGTGACATAAAATACAAAAAAGACATATGGTAGTAGGGAAGAAGTAGGGGAAGAACTCCGCCAGGAACAAAATATATGAAGTAAAGAACGATGGTAGTAATAGTGACAAGTGCTAACAAAGAGATACGCTTCGAAGTATTTGGATAACCTGGGAGCTGCCTTAGGAGAAGAGCGTTAGAAAACCCTCCTGATTTATTGGTCGCTACATTTACATTAGATTCGCTCAATTATCCTCCTGAGGCTTGCCATGGCTGTTTCAATATCGTACTCAAGTTTGGGGGGCAATAGTGTTATTTTGCATTTCAAATTTAAAGTGAAATTTGTGGGATTTTACTTTCTTGAGCATTTGTGTCAACTATTTAGTTGATGGTGGATGGCGAATCGGACCCTATAATCACCAATAAGTTGGTCTGGATTTTTGCGATTGCTGCTGGTGTTTCGGTGGCAAATCTTTATTATATACAGCCATTACTTCACTCAGTTTCCAGGTCCTTTGCAGCCTCCAGTGCTTCATCCGGCCTCGTAGTCACTTTTACTCAAGTTGGGTACGCTCTGGGATTAGTGCTTATCGTGCCACTGGGAGATTTAGTTCGACGCAGACGATTAGTGCTGTGGATGCTTGGTGCTTGCTTTTGTTCGCTAATGCTATCTGGTTTCGCGCAGTCATTAGTCTGGCTATTTGTAGCAATAAGTATCGTAGGATTCTCTTCAGTTGTAGTCCAAGTCTTGGTTCCCTATGCTGCGAGTATTGCCCCCGATGCATCGCGCGGAAAGATTGTTGGCATGGTGATGAGTGGTCTTTTGGTCGGAATCTTGCTTGCTAGAACACTCTCTGGCCTTGTAGCTGAATTCTCGTCATGGAGAATGATATATTTCGTTGCGTCCGCCTTGATGGTTATACTCGCCGTGTTCCTGTATATAGCCTTGCCAGATATACAACCCTCTGAAAGTAGAGGATACATCAGCTTACTAAGATCTATATTTGAGATAATTGCCACTGATTCAGTCCTTAGAGCTAGATCGCTCTATGGAGCAGCCTCTTTTGGGATGTTTTCTGTACTTTGGACCACTCTCGCCTTCTTGCTTAGTAAGGCGCCATTCCATTATTCCAATCTCGCAATAGGACTGTTCGGATTAGCAGGTGCAGCGGGAGCGGGTGTTGCTTGGCTTGCGGGTCGCTTGGTCGATCGGTCCATGGAAAAGACCAACACAATTGTGGCAATAGTATTTTGTGTAATGGGTTTCGTGATGCTTTATCATGGCAGGACTAGCCTATGGGAGATTGTGGTAGGAATAGTCGTACTTGATATGGGGGCTCAAGGGTTGCACGTTACCAATCAAGCGGTTATATACAGGAATCGTCCCGAGGCAAGATCAAGGACAACGACCGTTTACATGTTTACTTTTTTTATTGGTGGCACAATTGGTTCAGCCTTTGCTTCAGAGCTGTATGGCGCTTACGGCTGGAGCGGAGTCTGTGTCCTTGGTCTTGGAATCGGAACTATTACGCTCGTGTGTTCGCTAATTGGAGTGATCAGACCATTTTTTCGGGGCGTACCAATTGGTCAAACTCACTTTCGGAAAGATACCCGAGCGATAAGGTAGCTTCTTTGAGGGTCGTATTTTCATGTAAGGCCTTATGGGCAATCTGTGCTGATTTGTCGTAACCAATTGCTGGGCTAAGAGCGGTTACTAGCATTAGGGACCTATCCAGCAGCTCAGAAATTCTCTCACGATTTACTGAGAGTCCTTCAACACAGTACTTCGCAAATGAGTGGCAGGTTCCTTGGAGCAGGTCAACAGAGTGAAGGAAGTTAAATATCATTAGTGGTTTGAAGACATTGAGCTCAAAATTTCCTTGGCTTCCTGCAAAGGTAATGGCGCTATTGTTTCCAAATACCTGTATGCACACCATCGTCATTGATTCTGATTGGGTAGGATTGACTTTGCCAGGCATAATTGAAGAACCTGGTTCGTTTTCCGGAAGTATCAATTCGCCTATTCCGCTTCGAGGTCCTGAGCCAAGCCACCGTATGTCATTTGCAATCTTCATTAATGCAGCTGCCAATGAGGCCAGAGCACCGCTAGCCATTACCAATGCATCGTGGGACGCTAAGGCTGCAAACTTATTTTTCGCGGAACTAAAGTGAAATCCAGTGGCTTGGGATATAAATTGGGCAACCCTGTCTCCGAATCCTTGGGGTGCATTGAGACCAGTTCCTACGGCGGTACCACCAATAGCTAACTCGCTCAAGCCTTGCATCGAATAAGTAATTCGATCCAGACAGTCATCAAGCTGTGTAACATAAGCAGAAAACTCTTGGCCTAACGTAAGTGGCACCGCGTCTTGAAGATGAGTGCGGCCAATTTTTACTATCTCATTAAATTCAGATTGCTTGGCGGCTAGTGCTTCTCGTAAGACTTTGATTGCTGGAATAAGCGATTCCTCAACTGAACAACGTGCTGCGATATACATTGCAGTTGGGAAGGTGTCGTTGGAGGATTGGGACATATTAACATGGTCATTAGGGTGTACAGGATCTTTAGAGCCAAGTTTCCCGCCAGCAATTTCAATTGCCCGATTTGAAATTACTTCATTGACGTTCATGTTCGATTGGGTCCCACTCCCGGTTTGCCAAACCCGAAGAGGGAAATGATCGTTGAGACGCCCATCAATAACTTCATCTGCTGCCTTGACAATTAGTTCAGCTCTGTCTTTGTCTAAGATGCCTAGATCAAGATTTGCCAAAGCTGCTGAGCGTTTTAGAATGCCAAAAGCCTTTATCACCTCTGCGGGTATTAGGTCATTAGAGAATCCAAAATGGTGTAAGGATCTTTCGGTTTGGGCCCCCCAGTATCGATCGCTAGCAACTTGAATTGTCCCCATTGAATCGGTTTCTACTCTTGTGTCAAGGATTTCGGTCACGCCAATACGTTAGTTATTGGTAGCCAGTGCTGGCCAACTTAGGGGTGTGAAGATCCCTGGCGCCAGCTAGATGGCGGAAAGGGCTAAGCTCTTTCGGTTATGATCATTAACATTATGACAAAGTTTTCCGATTTAATTAGCTCGGCTAACGGGGCAGGATGGACACTCTAGAGTCAAATCATCAGGGTCTAGATGATGTCCTAGCGGCCCACCCCGCCAAAGCCAGCATCTCGGGCAAATTCCTCAATCGACAGAAAGTCCTCTACCTTGTAATTATCATTTTAGTAGTAGCCATTGTCTTTACTGCAGTTGCCCAAAATCAAAGTACCAACAAAGCGATCTCAAGCGGACCTATTCCAAGAGTTTTTAGCGCATTGGCACAGGATCTTGAGTTACTTCCCTTCCCGGCCTTAACTCAGTATCCTGCTAAAATTGTCACTTCAGATAACTACGCTGGAGATGCTCCCAACTCGTTCATTATCGAAGTTGGAGCCAGGTACTTTATGTACTCAAGTCAAGGCAATGTTGCTCAACCCAATATTTCAGTTCGAACGTCGACAAATATGCTGGATTGGTCGTCGCCAATTGAAGCACTTCCGACTCTTCCTACTTGGGCCAAGTGTTGCTTTACATGGTCCCCTGATGTGCACTACATCCAGGGCCGCTATGTAATGTGGTTCTCGTCGATCGTACGACACTTGGTAAACCCGACTTCGGCTGATGGAGGTATCGAGTGTATAGGTTGGGCAACTTCCACTTCTCCGCTCGGTCCTTTTGTCCCTGATCCAAGTCCATATTCACCGCTGTGTCAAGCTTCGAGATTTGGTTCCATCGATCCTCATCTTTTTGTGGATCCTTCCGGTGCTTTGTATTTAATTTGGAAATCGGATGATAATGCTGATGTAACCTCGAATACCCATTCAATAATCTGGGTTCAGCACTTAGCCCCCAACGGCACGACACTGGTGGGCAATCCCCACATATTGATAACTGCAGACCAGCCCTGGGAGGGGAGGATTGTTGAAGACGGTCAACTGGTTTATATCCAGGGAGCTTATTGGCTTTTTTACTCTGCGAACTGGTACAACCAGCCCGACTATTCAATTGCCTTAGCCAAATGTGTCGGACCTATGGGGCCATGCACGAAATTGGGGGTTTGGTTGAATGGGAATCTTCAGGGTCAAGGAACCGGCGAATCGAGCATCTTTGAGTCGAATAACGGTAGGTACTGGATCACTTACTCTCCTTGGGCTGCCAGAGGCAGCTCTTATACCCCAAGGCCTGTAGCACTTGCCCGACTGGGCTTTTTGCCAAGTGGGCCATATTTGGCCGCACCCTAGTACATTCTCAGCCCGAGCAGGCCACGCATCCTAGCATCTAAGGCGAATTTCACTTGAGGATGGGCATATTTGGTCCTAAAGTGTCTTTGAAGTATTCAAACCAGCGTGCGAAAACGGATCGAGTTGGCTGGCGAACAGTTTCGTGCGCAGACTAATCGAGGAAGGCGACCATGGAGAGCAAAGTAATTGGCACTACGATGCCTGTTCTTGAAGTGAAACTAGAAGACGGAGAAGAGATTATTTCAGAATCGGGTGAACTTTCTTGGATGAGTTCTTCAATAACGCTTCAAACTTCAACTAAAGCAGGAGCAGCAACAGGAGCTTTTGGAAGGTTGAAAAGAATGGTCGGTGGGGGCGGGCTCTTTATGACAGAGTACATTGCTCGCGGGGGGTCTGGTATTGTCGCATTTGCTACTAAGATGCCGGGCCAAATTTTTCCAGTACAAGTCGAGCCAGGTAGGGGTTATATGGCGCATAGACATGGTTTCCTATGTGGGACTTCCGGCATACAGGTCTCCGTGGGATTTCAGCAGTCGCTGGGGGCGGGAATTTTCGGAGGAGAGGGATTTCTCCTTCAAAGGGTCGAAGGTCAAGCTCAGGCCTGGATTGAGCTCGACGGAGAAGTTGTTGTCTATGAATTAGCACCGGGAGAGACCCTGAGGGTTCATCCGGGCCACGTCGGTCTGTTTGAGGAGTCAGTTGGTTTTAATATCACAACGGTTCCGGGCATCAAGAATAAGCTCTTCGGGGGAGATGGGTTCTTTCTGGCCGCCCTGACTGGTCCTGGTAAAGTATGGTTGCAGTCACTTCCAATTCCGAATCTTGCACATGCTCTCGCACCGTACATCGCACAGTCACAACCAGCTGGCGGTGGAGGTATCGGAGGCACTATCGGCGGCGGCGGCGGGCTGGGCGGAGTCTTGGGAGGGCTCTTGAACCAGTAGGTCTATGGGTAAGGACCAAAGCTTTGAATATCAATAAGCCCAAAGTGGGAACAGAGGGTTTATCGTATAAAGTTAAATTAGTAAGACTAAACTTTGTATAGCGGTAATTAGGAACCAAGATAACAGGTTGGTAAATTGCGTCTCAATAGAAAATATCAGGCGGCCAGCAGGCCAACACCATTAGGCCAAGTCGTCGAGACGCGTTCGTCAGCACATAGGATTGAGAAGACAATTGTTATTCCAAGTTACAATGAGGAAACTAGGATATCCAGTGCCTTCCCACGGCTACTCGATAATATTGACTTAGCCAAAGACGAAATTATCTTAGTCGATGATGGCAGTGCTGACGGCACGCTAGATTTAGCCCGTGAGCTACTAAGTCCTGTCACCAACTGCACATTTATCCAGCTGGCAGAGAATAGGGGTAAAGGCGCTGCAGTAAGAGCCGGAGTATCGCACGCTCAAGGACGATTGATTGCATTCGTTGACGCAGACATGGCAAGCGATCCAAGTGGCCTCACTAGACTTTTTGGTCGCCTCGAATCATGCGAAGTTGCGCTAGGGACTAGGTCGCATCCAGAGTCAACAATAAACTGCAGAGATCCAAGTCGTGTATTGTTCGGCCGAGTTTTCAACCGTTTAGTTCGCTCGATCACCGGACTGAGTGTTTTAGATACGCAATGTGGTTTCAAGGCATTCAGAGCCCCAGCCGCCCAGCTGCTTTTCCATCTTTCTCAGATCGAAGGATATGCATTTGATGTCGAGATCATAATGCTTGCGTCGAAACTATCAATGCGAATCGGAGAGGTACCCGTTGATTGGGCCGATATCAAAGGGAGCCACGTTCGCCCCTTGCTTGACTCAGCTCCTATGTTGGCAGACGTAATGCGCTCTGTGGCAACATGGCGCAACTCAAAGCCAATTGAGGCGCTAACTATTCAATCATCCGTCAATGGAGCGCGCATGGGGCCGATAGACGTTGTATCGGCAATGCGTTCAAGTTTGCGCTATGGTGACCCAATCGTAACCTGGCCTAAAGGTGCCCTATGCTTACTTCCTGCTCTTGATCATGAAACAGCCACTCTGATTAGGCAAAGATTAGAGTCCAAACTTCCACAGTGCCAGATAAGTCAGTCACTTGTAACTGCAAATATGCTTCTTCACCCGTCCTCAGCTCCGATGCTCAAGGCAATTCGCGCCATCCCTGGCCCTCGTGATGATGACACTTGCGTAGTATGCGATGATGTAACTGCACATGATCTACTTGTCTCTCTTGGCGTAGCCTAGTTATAGAGCTTTTTGTTTGTGAAGATCGTTGTAGTATCGTGGCGGGATCTGGCTAATCCACTCGCTGGAGGATCTGAGGTAGTTGTCGATCGATTATTACTAGAACTATCTCGTTTAGGCCACGAAGTAGCGCTTGTTTGCGGTGGACCGGTTGGGCCAAGGCCATATCCAGTTGTTGAAGCTGGAGGAACTTTTACGCAATATGTTCTGGCTCCGTTCAAGGTAAGTTCTAGATTTCGGAGTTGGGACATCTTGATCGATGTCGAAAATGGAATTCCATATTTCTCTCCACTCTGGTGGCATAAGCCGAGAGTTTGCTTGGTCCATCACGTGCATACCGATCAATGGCGCACGAGATTTGGCCCTGTAATGTCTTTCGTGGGCAAATTGCTAGAGTCTAAGATGATGCCTTTAGCATATCGGAATCAGAGATTTATAGCGATATCAAATTCGACGAAGAAAGCCTTGTTAGGTCTCGGGATCAAAGAGCAGTCGATCGAGGTCATACACAGTGGCATTGACGTCGAAGAAGGTCAAACTGGGATAGACCAGCAGTTACAGGGTCCTAGCTGGCAAACATGGATCGGCTCTAAGTCGAAACGTCCGTTGTATGTTTGCATTGGGAGATTGGTCCCTCATAAGCGTGTTGAGCTGATACTTGCAGCATGGGACAAAGTCAAGGAAGTAATTGATGGCGAGCTGTGGATTCTTGGGGATGGGCCTGAGCGAGGACGTCTAGAGAGCTACGCTGGGGAACGGGTGCGATTTATGGGAAGGGTTTCCTGGGACGAACGTAATACAATTCTCAAGCAAGCATGGTTGCTGGTACATGGGGCCCATCATGAAGGGTGGGGTTTAGTGATCATAGAAGCCGCATCATTTTCGACTCCGTGCTTAGCTTTCGATGCAGAAGGTGTTTCAGAAGCAATTGTGGAAGACAAGACGGGTCTTCTTGCACGCTCACAAACCGAGTTTGAGAACAAATGGATCGAGATAGCAGGAAATATTGAAGGACTTGCAAGTTTAGGCCGTGAAGCATATTTGAGATCCTTGGAATTTACTTGGGATAGCTCCGCTCGCAAGTTTGAACGCTTACTGCTTGAGACTTGTAGCGAAAAGCTACCAAACACGACCAAGAAAACCAAGAAACGAGCGTGAAGTGATGCCTCGCAAAAAGGAACATGAGGGGACACGGCCGCAGCTTGGACTTAGAAGGTCTTGGAGACTCTTGAATGCATTTAGAAACGAGGCAGTTGACCCTCAGGCGTTTGGTCTAATCATGGCTGAAGATACTGTCGATCTCTTGTCTAAATTTATTGATCTAAATGACAAGAAGATCGTCGATGTTGGTGGTGGCTCTGGCTATGTTAGCGAAGCACTACGCAGCAAGGGAGCAGATGCTTTTACTGTTGAATATGACGAACGAGAAATGACTTTAGGAGAGCATGGATTTGCAGGGGGGATGAGGGGAGATGGACGGTACTTACCAATTCGAACCAATTGTGTCGATCTAAGCTATTCTTCCAATGTTGTAGAGCATGTTGACGGTCCATCGCTTATGCTTCACGAGATGGTTCGAATCGTTAGGCCCGGTGGGATAATCTATATTGCCTTCACCAACTGGCTTTCACCTTGGGGAGGGCATGAAACCTCCCCATTGCACTATCTTGGCGGTGAAAGATCGGCAAAGATTTACGAAAGGCGATATGGCGTTGCTCCTAAGAATTTTTTTGGCAAGAGTCTGTTCAAGCTCCATGTCAAAGACGTCTTGTACTGGGCCGCATCGATCCCCGAAGTACGCATTGAGTCAGTTTTCCCTCGCTACTACCCACAATGGACTTATCCGATAGTTAGAGTACCTTTTCTTAGAGAGTTTGTCACGTGGAACCTAGTCTTAGTACTGCGGAAAGTAGCTGATGGCTAGCACTAAAAGCTTTGGCATGAGACTCAAGAGCACTCGTGCGCAGAAATCGATTCAGCCAACTACTACAGGCAAGCTTTTCGGAGGCAAGGATCGTAGGGCGCTATTTCTTGTTTCGATCTTGTTAATAGCTATCGCATTTCTGCAGGAGCCGGGTAAAATCGTTTTTGATACGAAGCTGGCAATGGCCACGAATCCAGCGAAGTTCATGCAAGAAGCATTGCATTTGTGGGATCCTTTCGGGAGTTTCGGTGAAATTCAGAATCAAGCCTATGGATATCTATTCCCTATTGGCCCGTTCTATGAGTTCTTTCATGTCCTTGGAGTTCCTGCCTGGATTACCCAGAGGCTTTGGGCATCTCTCATTTTGGTCATTGGACTCTGGGGTGCAGTTCGGCTGGGTGAAGTTCTCGACATCGGCTCAGATACAACAAGGCTTATTGGGGGGTTGGCCTTTGCCGTTTCACCTTTTGTAGCTTCTTTGGGTTCTGTTACCTATGGTGTGCTACCCAACACCTTTCTGCCCCTTTGCCTGATTCCTTTGATAACAGCGTCTCGCGGCGAGCAATCAGTTATTAGAGGAGTCGCACGTTCGAGCTTAGCAGTACTTGCAATGGGGGGAGTTAACGCATCATCTGTCTTGATGGTATTACCGGTACCTTTCTTGTGGATAATGACGCGTGAAAATGGTCCGCGCAAATGGAAGATGATGCGATGGTGGTTTGCTGGAACTTTGATGGCGACTATGTGGTGGATCATCCCGCTTCTTTTCCAGGGAAAGTTCGGATTCAACTTTCTTCCATATACCGAAACGGCCTCAATTACCAATGCAACTACCTCGGCAACCGAGGTCCTTCGTGGTGCCGGATATTGGTTGGCATATCTTGACGTAAATCAGCCTTGGCTAGTTGGAGGCTGGTTGGTATCAACTAATGCGATTGTAATTCTGGCGACAATTGTTGTCGCAGGTGTTGCTCTATTTGGGTTGGTACGCAACGATATGAAGGAACGGGTCTTCTTGGTAGGGACTCTGATTATCGGCGTAATTGTATTGTGCGTTGGCTATGCGGGACCCCTTCATGGCGTGGTCAATGGGTTCATAGACAACCTTCTCAACGGAGTTCTGGCTCCTTTGCGCAATATATCCAAGATCGAGCCAATGGTGTCGCTCGTGATGGCGTTGGCACTGATGCACGCATTGACGATAATAAAACCTTCTCGATACGGCGGAGAGTACGGGAAGGCTGTAGCTATTGGTCGCGTGGTAATTTGTGTTGTAATAGGTGCTGGTCCTCTGCTACTTGGTAATTTCTATCCTGCTGGAGGATTTAGTTCGGTCCCTTCGTATTGGAGCCAAGCAGCCAACTGGATTGGAACACATGCAGGGCAAACCAACACTCTGTATGTCCCCGGTACAGCTTTCGGTCAATACAGTTGGGGAAATCCGTTGGACGAGCCGATTTGGTCGTTAGCCTCTTCCCCTTGGGCGATTCGAAGCATCATACCTCTTGGTTCGAAAGGTTCAACACTGTTGTTGACTGAGATCGACCGCGTCCTTCAAGATGGTGAGCCGGTTCCTGGTTTTGCCGAATATCTCGCCAGGGCAGGCATCAAGTACATCGTAGTACGAAATGATATAAACGATACAGCTACCGGCGCTCCATCACCTCTGACTATTGAGAATATTTTAGGTGCTGAGCCCGGGATAAAGTATGTTAGGAGTTTTGGTCAATACCTGCGTCCTTCACCGAATCCCAAGCATGGATTTAGCTTAGGATTACGTTACTTGCAAACAACCCTCCATGACATAGATATATTTCAGGTGCAATTACCTGTAACCATGGCTGCAATGTATACCACAAACTCAGGAGTAATTCTCAGTGGAGGTCCTGGAAGGTCCCTTTTAGAGGCAGCTGGATCAGGTCTGATCAACAATGAGGCCACGAGCCTAGCGGGAGATCCTCATGGACCTAATTTCGCCAACCCTACTTGGGTAGATACCGATGGCAATAGAGATGTAGATGTTGATTTTGGTAAAATTTCTAACCAAGACTCATATGTTCTCCAGCCAGGCGAGCTAAGTCCCAATACCGGACTTAGCCCTCATAGAATGTCGGTTGTATCCGGAGTTAGTCATATGACGATAGGAAAAATCGTTGGTGTCAGCGGAATTACAGCTTCATCGTATGGCAGCCCGATCCAGCGACTTCCCGGATATCAACCGGCTTTTGCATTTGCAAACTACCCGGGATACGAATGGGCAGCTACAAACCCTAAAGCAGGCTCATGGATTAGGGTTCAGTTTGATTCGCCAGTGCCATTAACGCATATAACCATAACTCCTGATGACTCTGAACCTTGGAGACCACACATAACCCAGGTGCAAATAACCACCCAAGGAGGATCAGTTCTTCGGAATCTTGTGGATAAGACGGAGCCGCAAACCTTATCGGTCCCATCTAGTTTTACTAGTTTCCTGAAGATCAAGATTACACAGCAGACACAAGCTAAAGAACAACCTGGTGCTACGGGACCAGCAATTGAGCATATTTCGGTCCCAGGAATAACCGTTCTTCCCACCATGGAACTTCCAAGTGATGAACTAAAGAAGTTTTCTGCTCCAGGAGCAAATCCTGCTTCTTTTTTGATAAATTCTCCAACGCCTGATCCTACTGACTTTCTATCGCCGCCAGATGGAGATCCACACATTGCTAGGATTTTTGATGTACCACAAAAAGAGAGTCTTACGATTTCTGGAGAGGTCACCCCGCTTCCAACTCAGTCTCTTATTGATGTACTTTCTGGCGGCGGTGAGATAAAAGTATCTGCTAGCTCCACGTTTTCCTCACTTCCTTGGTATCGGCCCGCGAACTTGATCGACCAGAATTCAACAACTGACTGGATTTCAGGTATCAACGACAAGAATCCTAGCGTAACTATGAGCTGGCCAAGTCCTGAAACGATCTCAACAATAGAAGTGGATCCAACCTCCTTCCTGCCCGGAGTCCGTCAAATTCGCATTAGTTCGGCGCAAGGTTCAAGAATCGTAGATATTCCAGCTACCGGTGGCGAGTTCAGCTTTCCAGCGCTTACTACGACCAGTGTTACGCTGAGTTTTCCCGGTAATGCAGGCCGCAGCGCACCAATAGGATTTGCAAATATATTCTTTCCACAAATTGAAAATCTGGCGGGATTTCCTCCGAACCCAAATGGGACTTTTTCCATGGCATGTGGCACAGCACCCCCTATCGTTATTGATGGCGTCCAATATCCTACTGAGATAAGTGGTACCTGGGGGGACCTGCTTCATCTGTTGCCCTTGTCGATAAGCGTTTGCAATGAACCAGGAGGGATATTTCTAACCCCGGGAAGCCATTTGCTAACTGCTAATGATGAAGCATTTCCTCTCAAGGTAACCCAGTTGAACTTACTAGGGTCATTACCGCCACCGATTCCAGTAACTCGAAGCGTCAAGATTGATTCGTGGAGCCCAGAGACCAGAGTAATATCCGTAGGAGCTGGCACGGATCAAGAGATTCTTACAATTCGCCAGAATTACAATATCGGCTGGAGCGCGCAACTCAACGGTCATCCACTTACGTCAGTTAGAGTAGACGGCTGGCAACAGGGATATCTGATCCCGCCTGGATCCGGTGGTACGGTTCAGATGAGCTATGGGGCTGATAGCTGGTATCGGCTTTCTCTGTTGTTTGGGCTATTTTTGGTATTTGCTATAATAGGTTTGGCATTATCTCCAATACACGACCCCTATGGACTTCCTAATCTGAAAGCTGGCAAGATGCCGAGCGGCCTTTTCTCGGTAGGCGCTGCGTTGGTTGCCATTGGACTGATTGGAGGTCCGTTGATTGTAGTAGTGCCAATTTTGATTTATCTGCGTTGGCGCAAAGCATCACTGGGTAGGGTTGCCTTCATAACTCTGATGGGAGCTGGAATAATTGACGCAATAGAACCGGGAAAGAATCCATTTGCAGGTCCAGGACCTCTTATCGGATTAGGTCCGTTTTCTGGGCCAGCTCAGCTACTTGCAGTAACGGCCATCGCGAGCGTATTGGTTGCTATTATCCCAGATGAGATGGTGAATGAACTTGCACGCCTTATGACTCCAATCTGGGATAAGTTTCGGGATCGTTTTACAAAGATGAGGGAGTGAATGTCTTTGTTTCAGGAAAGCCAGAGAGTAAATAGGTGCCTTGGTACTTTTTGGAGATAGAATGGAATGGCGGGATTGGATGACTGTTTAGTGCGGAGAAATCTCGTTCTAGGTTCAAATTTAGTGATTTGCGCAAATAATTGGAAGGAGGCAGATCTGTGAGCACACAAGATGTGGGCGCTTTTTCCTTTCGCGCACTAGCCAGCGCTAAAAGGTCAATCGGGCTCATACTGCCGACACTTCCCCAAGGACCTGATCCGAATTGGGATATACATACAATTGCTAACCAGGCCGAAGCCTTGGGGGCAGATGCTCTGTGGGTATGCGACCACCTTGCTTGGCACTCTCCAGTCTTGGAGTGCTTTAGTGCCCTTAGTCTTGCGGCTCATGGGACTTCTAAATGTTGTATCGGTGCTGGAGTCCTTCAGCTACCACTGCGTCCTACGCCTCTCGTTGCAAAAAGCTCCTCTAGTATTGCGCTTATATCTGGCGGGAGATTTATATTAGGAGTTGGAGTTGGGGTACACAATGGAGAGTACGACGCTCTCGACGTTGGTTTCCACGAACGCGGCAAGAGGACTGAATTGGCAATTGGTCAGTTACGCGAGATCTGGAACCATGGAGGATTGATTGAAGGCGAGACAAGGTACTTACAAAAACCCATCATGGGAGGTATACCGATCTGGGTAGGCGGTTCATCACCGCGGGTCCGAAGTAGGGCTGCTCGATTAGGTGACGGATGGATGCCCCTTTTTGTTCCTCCTGAGACTATAGGCCAAGAGATAGCGAAATTGAGAGATGAGGCTGCTCAGCATTCAAGGAATGCTAATGAGATTGTAACATCAATAGTCTTGTTCGTCTCAACTGACAAGAACTCTGGCGAAAATTCGTTAGCGACGCGCGGCCTTGAGTGGATGGGAAGCTTGTACAACCTTGCTGGCTCAAAATTTGCTAAGCACTTGGTTTGCGGATCACCGGAACAGTGCGTTGATCTGTTTGAGCAATATTATTTACAGGGCGTTCAGCATATCGTCGTATTTGTAACCGACGACAACCCGCTGGAGCAGTTTAGCCTAATTCAAGACGAGTTGAGATCTAGAAGAACTACTGCAAGTCCAGAGCGAGAATCGGGGCTAGAATCTACAATTGAAAATGCGAAAGGTCACTAAAATTGAAGTTGAGCAAATCTAAAGGCGTAAGTATTTCCGGAATAGGAATGACAGAGCAGTTCAGGCGCGACATGAGTGCGGAGGATCTTGCATCAGAAGCTGTCGAACTTGCTTTGGCCGACGCAGAGCTGCGTCCGAGTGATGTCAAGCTAGTTATTGCTTCAAATGCGTTAGGTGGAGTCTTATGTGAACAAGGATGTATTCGTGGACAGTCATGGCTTGCTCGACTTGGTTTTGGTTCAGTTGGGATAGTCAATGTTGAAAATGCTTGCGCGGGAGGGGTAAATGCTGCCCACGTTGGGTCATTGGCAGCCTTGGCGGGCGAATCACCAGTTTTGGTTATGGCGGCAGAGAAAATGTGGACCGGTAATAGAACTAGGACCCTTGAAGCAATTGAAGAGGGGGTTCCAGCATCTCTTCGTCAAGAGATGAAAAATACGCTTGGGAGTAATCAATCCAAGAGCCTGTTCATGGGACTAAATGCGAAGTGGGCTAAAGATCTATTGTCATCAGGAGCTACAACGGTGAAGCAGCTAGTTGCAGCGGCCGTCAAGGCGCGATTTCATGGTTCTCTCAACCCGTTGGCTCAACTAAGAACTAGGATTACAGAGCAAGAAGTTTTTGACGCTCCGATTGTCGTAGAGCCATTGACGAGACCGATGTGTTCCTCATTTACAGATGGCGCGGCTGCGTTAGTTCTTACTAACGAAAATATTGTAGGAGCTCCAAAAATTCTGGCGAGCGTACTCAACTCTGGTGACGGCCAAGGGGAGTATCACTCCTCAATGGCACTTGCTGCAAATAAAGCTTATGAAGAGTCTGGCTATGGACCCGATGATTTTGATGTAATTGAGATCCATGACGCAACAAGCGCGGAAGAGCTACTGGCTCTCGAGTGCCTTGGTTTCTACGGGCCGGGCAAAGCGGGTGCAGCAACCCTTGCGGGAGACACAACTCTAGGTGGAAGCGGGGTAACGGTAAATCCGAGTGGAGGTCTAGTTGCCAGAGGTCACCCAATTGGAGCAACTGGATTATGCCAGTTGGTTGAATTGGTACTTCAACTACGAGGAAGGGCTGCAGATAGACAGGTGGATGACGCTCGCCTAGCAATGGCGGTCAACACAGGAGGGATTATCAAGGATGACGTCGCTTCAGTCGGGGTTATGGTCCTTGGTAGGGGCTAAGAACAGATTTCATTAGGTTCGACGATACATAAGTAGCTAATTGAAGTTTTATAAGGACGGGGAAGTGGAAAATTCTCTCTTGGACTCTATTACCCAAGCACTTGGGAGCGCATTTAGAGTTCCACCGGATTCCATCGATATTGATGGTGACCTATTGGACGTAAACGGATACATTATGAACGGTCGTGTCTTAGACTCGTTGGAGCTTGTTGAAATGATAACTGTGGTTGAAGAAGCTCTAGGATTTACAATTGACAACATCTTAGAGAGCAATGAGAAATTGTCCTTACGTAGCCTGTGTGAACAAATAGCTTCCATAACGTAGTAGCTAAATGACCCTAAAATGCATAAGTCGATAATTGAGTTACTCGATGGGTCGGCCAGGACTGCCGGTATTATTCAATTCGAGGAACCAACTCGCTCAACCGTAAAATTTGCTGATATCTGGTCGAGAAGTGCAAGACTAGCGGCCCGGCTCAAAGACCTTGTCGGTTCCTCGAAAAGCGTCTGTGGTATCCTTGCCGCCGATGAGAGCGCTATTGGAACTTTGCTTGCATGCTGGTTGGCTGGGCTCGATTTCGCATCCCTGCCAGACAGAGCCAGAGGCATGTCACAAATTGAGCATGATAGGCAAATCAAAGAGATTATCAACCTGTTAGGTTGCAGTGTCATGTTCGTTCGTTCGCCAGATGAAGCTATTAATATTACCGATATATCACAAATAACATATCACGATGTATATGAAAGTACTTCCGAAAGTCATCCTCTGGCAAGTGGAGGTGAGTTGGGACGGCTGATTCAGTTCACCTCAGGATCAACCTCACTGCCTAAAGGAGTTGCCATAGGTATGGACCAAATTGGGTTTAATGTTAGGTCGATGGCCGAAGCTTTTGGGTTCAATTCTAGTGACACTAGTGCTTCGTGGTTACCTCTGTCGCATGACATGGGATTGATCGGAACAGTCATGTTGCCAATCGCTTCTATGTCGAAAGATCTTGGAGGGATGGAACGTATGTGGCTTCTTTCTCCGGAAGGATTTATCAAAGATCCGCTTCATTGGTTGAAGGTTGATTCTGGAAAGTCTTCCTCATTTACCATGGTACCGAACTTTGCTTTAGATCTTATGACGAGAAAACTTGCAATGGCCTCCAACTTAGACCTAACACCTTTTAGACACATGATTATTTCTGCGGAGACGGTAAAAAGTTCTTCATTGGCACGATTTGCTCAGGCTTGCGCAAAATTTGGATTTGATGAGTTGGCTTATCAACCTGCTTACGGCATGGCAGAGGTAACCCTGGGAGCCAGCACTGTTGGTTCTGACGAGATGTGGTCAAGCCTCTGTGTAAATCGAAGTGCATTTTCTGATGGGAAGGTGATTATCACTGACTCATCTATAGCCAGTCAACCAAGGCATCTCGACAAGAGTTCTGAGTACCTAATTGAGAATGAAGAGATTGTATGCCTTGGCAAACCTTTTCCGGGATTTACAATAGAGATCGACAGCAAGAAAGAAGATCAGATTGGAAATGTTCTCATAAAAAGTGGTTCTATCGCCGAAGAGATGTTTGGCCAAGAAATGCGGCTCAATAATAATGGGTTTTTAAAAACAGATGATTTAGGTTTTATAAAAGATGGTGAGCTCTATTTTGCTGGACGTTCTGACGATTGGATAGTAGTTGCAGGTAGCAACCTTGATGCACGTGCGATTGAACAAATGGCTTCAAGCCACGAGGCAGTTAGGGCAGGAAACTGTGTCGCGGTAATCGACGAGCAAGGTACCTATGCTCTTGTGGCAGAACCGTCCGATGAATTAGCTTCAAGTATCTCGGGGCGACAATCAAGTTCATCGGGATATGTGCTTGATCAAATTGCTAGTGAGCTAACTAGATTGATCGGACCACTTAGTGGCATATCTCCTTCCAGAATAATCTTCGTTGAACGAGGTAAATTGCCTAAGACTCCTAGTGGAAAGCTGCAAAGGCGCAAAGTATCCCTGGGGCTTGATAGACTTGAGGCAAAGATACGTGAGTATTGGGTAAGAAATTAACTGTACTAACTTCGAGATCTCTGCTATTCAGGGCCTTCTAACAGGCTGATTACTTTGTCCAGTATCAAAGTTGCATCCTGGTAATTTATGTCGCGTGTTCGCAAAGATAAGGTCGATTCTCCTCCTATGATTCTTACCGCCGCAAATGAAACGCCAGACCTGCCACGTGCAACCGGATAGCCTTCAAGTTTGGTGATGCCCGGCATTGATTGTCGTCCAAGGTTTGTCAATAAGATTGTGTCTGACGCTCGATTAGCAAGAGGTCCTAGATATTTCAGAAGTCTAGACGAGTGTTTTATCTCCCAGGGTTCAATAGGTGTGGATAATGCAGTTTCTATTGCATTTGTCATGTCGACACCAATACGAGCATCAATACGCCGATAAGTTGATCGATTCTCAGGTCCGTCATCAGGGGCAATTCCTAAAGATAAGCCAATTCTCTTACACGGCTTGCCTTGAATTGCGCTAAATTCGCAGGCTGCACGCAAGCAAAGTTGAGGAAGCTTTGCAGTGATCCCGAGTCCGACAATTGGTAACTGCCTAGAAACAAACGTATCCAACGTCGGTTTGTCAAAGGAAGGGGCAATTGGATCGGCAGGCGCGAGTAAACGACGTAAGGTAGCCCAGGGTATTTGAGATTTGATTGATCTGTCGGGATTTGGTGGAGGAGGATCAACATTACAAAGTAGAATCTTGATAGCAAGGATGAGGCGTGCCCCATCAAGTGCTGCGTGATGGACAAAAAAACTAACCCAGTCTCCGTTAGGACTTACCAAGATCCTAAGAGGGGGTTCATTGGTTAGGTTGAAAGGTTCAAGCATATAATCGGGAGTCTTGTTATCGTCAGTTCCGATGACAGCCCTTGGGCGCTCCGCCGGAATCCAGAACAAGCCATCAAGGCGAGAGCTGACTGATGGCAAAGCTTGAGAAAGTGTTTCCAGCCGCGCGTTTATCTTGTCAATGACCCTTTGGGCCGGATCTTGAGAGTCATCTGTAGTTAGAAATGCAGTTGCCACGACTATCCAAGTCGCCAAACGATCTGGATGGTGCAAAATTGCAAGCTCCGAGTGATTTAGAGGTCTACGAATTTTATCTATCATCTCTTGGTGGGTTGAACCAGAAGTGGTTCAACGGGCCATGACCTTTACCTAGGCTCCAGTTTTGAGCTGATGATATTGATTCATAAACATAATGTTTTGCTCTTGCAATCGACTCAGCGACCGAATTTCCCTGGCTAATATGACAGCAAATCGCGCTAGATAATGTACACCCTGTGCCATGTGTATTGATTGTATCAATATAGTTACTATTTAGATATGTAAAGTCAGTTCCATCATAAATTAAATCTGTAGCAGCTGTTTCATGGGTGGATAATTCATCGATCCTGAACGAGATATCAGGGAAATGACCTCCCTTGATTAGGACGTATTTAGGTCCAAGTTCGTAAAGTCTTTTTGCGCAATCTTCAAGGGACCTTTGAGAAGTCAACTCAATTCCCGATAGCAACTGAGCCTCAAATAAATTCGGTGTGATTAGGGTTGCAATTGGGAATAACTTATTCTTGTAACAATCAACACAATCATTGGCAAATAGTTCAACTCCACTTGATGAGACCAAGACTGGATCGACTACAAGACTTAATGGGTTGAGCGAAGCTAGAAGATCTGTAACGTGTGATATAATATCTTCGGTAGCCATCATCCCAGTTTTGAACGCCGATATTTGGAAATCAGAGAGCAAGCAGTCGATCTGAGCACAAACCTGGTCACCGCTGTATGGCAAAATATTTCGTATCTCATAGGTATTTTGAATAGTCATTGCAGTAATTGCACAAACGCCGTAGCAGTTCAAGGCTGCAAAAGTTTTTAAGTCACAGAGGGTTCCGGCACCACCACCTGGGTCAAACCCGGCTATTGACATAACAACTTTTGGATCCATCTATGTCTTCATAGGTTAGAAATCTACCATTGCTTCAGTGCTTGAGGAAGCTTGTGCCCAGTAGCGTTTTGGGATTCGCCCGGACAAGTAGGCCATTCTTCCCGATAGCACGGCATGGTGCATTGCGCTTGCCATGAGTATTGGATCAGGACATTTTGTTATTGCAGATGCGCACAAAACTGCCGAACAACCAAGTTCCATTGCTCGGGCTGCATCAGACGGAGTTCCAATTCCGGCATCTAAAATGACAGGAATTGAGGCAGACTCAACTATCATCTCGATATTGTGGGGATTACGAATTCCTAAACCTGTTCCAATGGGAGAGCCAAGTGGCATAATTGCGCCACATCCAAGTGATTCCAGCCGCTGGGCGATGACTGGGTCGTCAGTTGTGTATGGCAACACTACAAAACCTTTTGCGATAAGTACTTCAGCCGCTCTGAGCAATTCGAGGCAGTCGGGTAAGAGCGTCTTATCGTCTCCAATAACTTCAAGTTTGATCAGATCAGTTTCAAAGGCTTCCCTGGCTAATTCCGCAGTATGGACTGCCTCTGTGGAAGTGTAGCACCCAGCAGTATTTGGCAAGATTCTAACGCTGGAATTGACAATAGTGTTGTACAGAGAATCGGGCTGGTCTAAGCTAACCCTCCTTAGCGCAACCGTTACTAGCTGGGTCTTTGATTCGGATATTACGGACCTAAGTTGGTCGATTGATGGAATTCCTCCAGTTCCCAATATCAACCTCGAGGTAAACTCATAATCGGCTATTCGTAACGTATCCGCCGATATCTTGGAATCCGAATTCCCCTGACTACCCATCCGTCCATACTAACGCGATTTGGTGCTATATTCGCATATAACTTCAGCCTATTTATCTTGGAATGAGCACTAACTTTATTGAATAGCAAGACTACTTACGGTCACCGTGAGGGCAGGAACTTTGTACTTGTCTTAGTTGGTGTAATTGTCATTGGTCTAGCAATACTTATGCTCGAAAACCATCTAGCTGCTACCCGTTCGGCTGGCCATCAAGCATCTTCGACCACTGCTGGAATATCAACAACTACAACTACTCCAATATGGAGTAGGCAATTTTCAGTAGGTGTCGTGAGCCAGACCATAGATGAGCCTGCGAACCCACAGTTTGGTACGCCAAGACAAATTTTGACCTATATTCGATATCCTGTGGGGTTGCAAGCGGGGACCGGCGAACTTGCCGATGCAAGGCCGGATTTACAAGATGGGCCGTATCCGGTTGTCATTTTCTCACAAGGTTTTGATCTTTCACTTGCAAGCTACGCCCAATTAATGGATGCCTGGGTGCAGGCGGGATTTATTGTTGTTGCACCGGAGTATCCCTATACGGATCCAAGTTATCCCCTAGGGGTTGATAGGTCCGATCTGGTAAACCATGCAAGGGATTTAAATTTTGTAATAAGTACTGTAGTTGAGGATTCAAAATCTGTAGGTTCAGTTTTATACGAATTAGTCAATACCAGAGAAATTGCGGTGGCTGGTCAGTCTGATGGGGGAGATGTTTCAGTAACGTCGGCTTTCAATACCTGCTGTCAAGATTCAGCCATAAAGGCAGCTATGATTTTGTCGGGTGCAGAGTACGCTAGCTTCGGAGGTAAGTATTTTACCGGTACTTCCTCCCTGCCCTTACTGGTTACCCAAGGGACGCAAGATACGATAAATCCACCTGAATGCAGTGTTGAGATCTACAATCAAGCTCTCGTCCCGAAAGATTATTTGGAGTTGATAGGAGCAGATCACCTAGCACCATATACCCAAAGCGGGCAGTACCTAAGTATTACCGAGCAGGTAACTACGGATTTCTTGAAGGAGTATTTGCTTGGCGATACATTTGCTCAAGGGCAGATGACAGTTGCAGGAAACCAACCTGGATTCTCAACTCTTACCGTAAACGGCTCAGTTGCTCAAGTTCCTGGAGGCTGTCCGGGAGCGCCTGGTTTCTAGGGTGTGGAAGAATGCTTCTGTGTGGAGGAATTTTCAAGGCCGATATGCAGACATTACAACTGCTTCAGCTATGATTGGCTCAGTCGTGATGTTGACAAAACCAGCATCGGTTAGATACTTTTCCCAAACGTCGATGCGAACAGGTCTTTCCTGTATTCGAGCAGAGAATCTCCAAATGTTCTTTGCGATACGCCACCATCCAGCGGGACCCTTACGCGCCATTTGTACAATTTTGTTGAGAATTATCTGTCGATCTCGCGAATCGCTTCCTCTTCCAAACATCATGTCACCCATAACAAGCTGGCCCCCAGGCTTGAGCCACTGTGCAATCTTACGCACTGTCTGAGCTTTATCACTATCCAACAAATGGTGCAGTACATAATTTGTCACAACTAAGTCAATGCTCTGGGCTGGAAACTCTATTGTCTCAATTGCGCAGGCCATTGTCTCAATGTTTGTAATCCCCTGGGCCTTAGCATTCTCCAAAAGAAGGTCCAGCATGCTCTGGCTAATATCGACTGCCCAAACCTTCGCCGCTTTCTGTGCAAGAGGTAACGCAAGCTGGCCAGTGCCAGTTCCAAGATCTATTGCAACGGTACTTGACTCTACCCGCGAAGTAGATAACACTTTTTCAACTACAGTGAAAAGACCTTTAGCTCCTCCTGCCTCCCAGTTATTGGCAAGTCGGGACCAGCGCTTGCGTTGGTGCCCTATTGCTGCTGGCCTGACCAGGGAGTCCCTAACTGTCCGAGCTGTTATTTTTGGTTCTGACTCAGTGTCGTTACTTTCAGAATGCACGAATAACAATCTAATCTTCCTACCTTGCCAAAGCATGACAATGAAACGAAATTTTGGAATTTGGTAAGTGAACGACCAGAGTAATTCAAGACCTAATCTGGAGGGCAAGAGTAAAGTCCCGTTGCATAGTAAGAAGTCATATTCGTCTTCGCGAAGTTATAGCAGCTCTGCTACGCGGATCAGGCAGATATTTATTATTTTACTATCTTTATTGACGGTAGCAGTAGTGGCTATCTTGGTTCTTTCGAAAGATGGATCAGCCAAAAAGCCGAACAATCACTTGGTTGTTACGACCAGTGAAAAGGTGTCACGTTCGACAATAAACACGCCAACTACAGCTCCTGCGCTATTACAATCACCAACTTGGAGGGTGGCTTGGGGATCAGCCATGGCTTGGGGCGATGGAGTTGCAACCAATACAACTGTCAGAGAGTTAGCTACAGTAGGAATTGGCGGGACTTCGGTCCGTATTAGGATCTCGAATCTCTTTGGCAATGTTCCCCTTCAAGTTAGTGCCGCTAGTGTCGCGCAAGATCTTCAAGGTGCCCAGATCGTTCCGAGTTCCCTTGTGCAACTGAGCTTCAATTCAAGCCCGGGAATAGCAATTCCGGTAGGTCAAGTTGCCTACAGTGACCCGGTTGCAATGCAGGTTACGGCTGGGGAGACTCTAGCAGTTAGCATCTATGTATCGAACTCAGATATAGTGACTATCCATCCTTGTTGTGCTGAAGCTAAAGTTTCCTTTTTTACTCCCAACAATGGTGGCAATCAGGTCTCTCAAGTGAACAGTTCGGCATTCCAATTTTCAAGTCCGTGGCCGCGTTGGATTGATGCAGTAGATGTACTTCAGCAGCCAGGAGCTGCTCCTGCTCTTGGTAGCATTGTTGTTGTTGGTGATTCGATTACAGAGGGATTTAACACATCCATACGTTGGACCGATGTACTGCAGCAAAGAATTGACATGTTGCCACCGGATGAGCAGAGGGCTGTAATCAATGAAGGAATTACCGCTAATACCTTGCTGGCTTTGCCCAATAATTACTCAAAGATTGGAGGTGGACCTGCAGGGCTAGATCGAATCAGTCAAGATGCAATTGATCAATCTGGAGTTTCTGAGATTATTTTATTTATTGGAACGAATGATTTGTATTTCGGGGCAACTGCATCACAGGTTATTGCTGGCTACCAGCAGGCAATACAACTGGTTCACCAGTCGAATCTCAAGATTATTGGAGTTACTCTACTACCTCGGATGGCCGGAAAAGAACCTTGGACACCTACGCAACAACAATATCTTGAACAAATAAATACCTGGATACTGCAGCCCGGAAATTTTGACGGTACTTTGGATTTTGCGAGAATCATTGCTGATGATTATGACGGAAGTTGTATCCCGACATCAATGTTTGCGCCATTTGATTCTGGGGATAACTTGCACCCTAGTGCGCCAGGCCAAGTTGCTATGGCAGATTCAATTGTAGGTCCCGAAATAGGCATGCCAAATCTACCATATGTTCCAGAAGATATTATCGTAACGCCAACCAAGGGCTGCATGGGTACGACTGGTATAGGGCCACCAGTGGCGATGCCAAAAGGCGCACTACCTAAGTAAGGGATCTAACCATGTGTGCTGTGAGGTTTGTGTATGCTAATCAAGAGGTAGATACATTCTAAGGAAAGTCTCTCCAGAGCTATTAGTAAGTGTGGTTTCTTCCTTGAATCCAATATGAGAGTAGAAGTCCTTTGCTTGTGACTTAGGTGGAGTCACTAACACAATTTTGGAAAGATTCAACGGAGTAGATCTGGCGACCATCTCCTCGACGAGTAGCTTGCCTATTCCTTTGCCTTGCGAGCGATTTGATACCAACAGGTGGGTTATCTCACCGATTCGAACCTGTGCATTGTTTTCGCTTTGGGTTCTAAGCGTAGTAGCCGATTGGCGATTCTTAGGCAATAAAGAGGATTTTGTAACCCGACCCATGGCAAAGAGATAGCGCTTTAGCCGCGTACGAATGAGCTCCCTGCGAAATTGCGGGTTCTTGAGCGCATGGATCCCGAGATCGTACGCAAGGCGAAGCCCTCCGTTGGCAAGCATATAGCGATAGTGCAATGAAGGGTTTATCGAACCAAGGAGCAGTCCAACAAGCTCATAGTCCTCAAAAGCACCAAGAGAAACTCCGTATGGAGTAGCCATCCAGGTGCGATAGTAGTGATAGAGAAATTTATCTCCACAAGTTGATATGAATTCTTCTGCCAAGAGGTCTTTATGAAGTTCTAGCGCTTGGCTGAGGTCGGATAAATTCAAAGTTCTAATCATCAATAGCTGGATCCGTCCGCAAAAAAGTATCTACTCACTTTCTAGTTATCCTCTTGGTGCCGCGCTGACTAACAAAAATGTATCTATTCACTTTCTAGTTATCCTCCTGGTGCCGCGCTGACTAACAAAAATGTATCTATTCACTTTCTAGTTATCCTCCTGGTGCCGCGCTGACCAATTCGATCATGTCATTGTTACGTACAAGAGTAGACGACCACTTTGATTTTGGCACGATTGATCGGTTTAGCGAAATAGCAACACCCTTGTTGGACGTATTGGAAGATTTCAGGAATTCTTCAAGACTAACTTCGCCAATAAGCGTCATCGGTGAGCCGTTGAGGATTATATGTATCATTACAGTGCGCTCTCTTGAAATCTCTCTGGGGAAAATGGTTTAATCTCTAGCGGAATTTGACCTGTTGCAAAGTATTTTGCAACTAGTGAGCCTGTGATGGGTGCTTGTAATATCCCATTCCGATAATGCCCCGTTGCGATGCAAATATTTGTTGAATAAAGAGGTCCGACAATTGGGAAGTTGTCAGGGCTAGCTGGGCGTAAGCCACTTTCGAGGCGTACAATTTCGAGTTCTCTTATGGAAGGTATAATATCTTGGGCGCACTTGAGGAGTTCATAAATACCTTCGACTGTGTTGGCCTTATGATAGCCTTGCTCCTCGCTTGTCGCACCCACAACGACTTCACCGTTGTGACGGCTTAGAATATAAACATGCTTGCCGTCTACGTAGGCCCTTACGGTATGGTTAGTAAATAGTCCATTGACGCTGTTGCTATCAAAGCGCTGAGGTCGAAGTCGAATAATCTGGCCTCTAACCGGCCTAATCGGCAGAGGAAAGTTCTCAGGTGCTGGCTGAGGGTTTGCGACCTTCCCGCCAGACAAGGGCCTATTGGAGGAAAATGAAAAGTTAATTCGGCCGATTTGGCTGCCTGATGCCAGACAAAGATGCGTGCCAGTTATGACCGTGTTCGAGCTGGTGATAGCTGAAATAAGATTTGGCTCTTCTAATGATATTTCAACAATTTCCTCTCGAATTGATGCCACTCCATTATTCAACAAAGCAATATTCAGCGCATTACATAGTTCTATAGGCTCCACAATGAAATCTTCCATAGCCAAGTACCCGCCAGCCAGCCTACTGCTAAGTAGTGGTTCCATTTCCTTTGCTTTGGAGGCGCTAAGTGGTTTAATGTTTAATCCTAATTTTTCTTGGAACTTAGCAAGTTGAGTTAGTTGAGCTAAGTCGGATGTATTTTTCCCTAGGCACATCGTTCCAGTTGTTTGTAAACCAACACAGCAATTTGAAGAAGCTTCTAATTGCTGTACAAACGATGGGTAAAGTTTTGCTGCGCTAAGGTTGAAAGCAATTAGAGTTTCCTCCCCAAAGTGAGCCTCTGTAACTGGGGCTAGCATCCCACCAGCTACGAGGCTTGCAGCTTGGTCAGGATCGGAATCGATAAGCGTAATTTCATCAAAAAAATCCCTACAGTGCCAGGCTACACTCAGCCCTATCACCCCTGCTCCAACTACCAAAAGCTTGGTCGGGGATTCTTTTACAGCAGTCATTTTATCCATCATATCCAATAGAGCTAAGATGTCTAGTATCGATGTTTGGGTCAGTGTCGCCCCGAGTTTTTCGATGCCCGGCAATCGATGGCCGTGGACTTCTAGAAAACCTAAGGCTTAGATAGTTCGCGACAAATACGAGCTGGCTATGAAGAATATTATAGAAAAGGGATTTAGATACTGGCTGTGAGAAAAGCTTCTAGTAGAACGGACACTGCTAAAGGTGGTCTTTACCACCCGAGCTTTGAACATGAATCATGTGGTGTTGGATTTGTAGTAGATATTGAGGGAAGAAAGTCTAACCAAATAGTTGATCAGGGACTAAAGGTCCTTGAGAATTTAGAGCATCGGGGCGCTAGTGGCTCCGAAAGCTCGACAGGCGATGGCGCTGGTATTCTAGTCCAAATCCCTCACGAATTCCTGAAGCGCAATTCGGAGATTGACCTGCCTGACAGTGGTCTGTATGCAACTGGCATTGCATTTCTACCCCGAGAACCAGAAGAAACCCAGAGCGTTATAAAGCGATTTGCAGCATTAGCCGAAGAAGAAGGTTTGCAAGTGGCTGGGTGGAGGTATCTACCTACCAACTCTAAAGATCTTGGAACGCTTGCAATTGAGGCAATGCCTGCAATGCGTCAAGTTTTCTTGATAGATCCTTCCGAAGGTCCAAAAATATTGACCCAAATGGAGATTGAACGTCGCGCGTACATCCTTCGAAAGAGGGCAGAGCATGACATTGAAGAACTTTACTTTCCATCGCTTTCAACCAGAACTCTTGTATACAAAGGAATGCTAACCTCCGGCCAACTACGAGGCTTTTTCCCTGATTTGTCAGATCCGAATTTTGAAAGTGCGATCGCACTTGTGCATTCGAGGTTTTCTACAAACACCTTTCCGTCTTGGCCATTAGCGCATCCTTATAGATTGCTTGCTCACAATGGGGAGATAAATACCCTGCAGGGAAATCGTAATTGGATGCGTGCAAGGCAAGCACTTATTTCAAGTGAGTATTTACCTGGAGATCTTAGTCGTATTGCCCCGATCTGTACGCCTGGTGTCTCGGACTCAGCAGCTTTTGATGAAGTTCTAGAGTTGTTACATCTTGCAGGGCGTTCTTTGCCCCATGCCGTATTGATGATGATCCCGGAAGCTTGGCAAAATAATCGTTTTATCGACCAAGAGCGTAAGGCATTCTATGAATTTCATGCATCCATAATGGAACCTTGGGATGGGCCTGCTTCAATAGCATTCACCGATGGAACCGTTATTGGAGCGGTTCTCGATAGAAACGGCCTTAGGCCTTCACGTTATTGGGTAACTGACAAGGGATTAGTAGTAATGGCTTCCGAAGTCGGAGTATTGGATATCAATCCAGAATCAGTTACATTCAAAGGAAGACTACAGCCAGGAAAGATGTTTTTAGTCGATACGTCTCAGGGTCGGATCATATCTGATGACGAGCTTAAGTCTGAGTTAGCCAAGGAGCTACCATATGGCCAATGGTTAGAGGATAACTTGGTGCACTTAGAGGATTTGCCTCCTAGGCATATGCTGCTTCCTAAGCATGGATCAATAGTCAAACTCCAGCGAACCTTTGGATATACAACCGAAGAACTGAAAATCTTGATTACTCCGATGGCGGTGAATGGAATTGAGCCAATTGGCTCCATGGGTTCGGATACACCTCTCGCAGTATTGTCTAACCGCCCACGATTACTTTTTGACTATTTTTCACAGCTATTTGCGCAGGTTACCAATCCTCCGTTGGATGCAATTAGGGAGGAGATGGTGACGTCGTTGAGAGTAACTCTTGGGGCCGAAGGTAATTTATTAGTTCCGCAAGCTAGCTCATGTTCACAGATAGTCCTGGAGTATCCAATAATAGATAATGACGAACTTGCTAAGTTGATGTACGTAAGTGAAGCAGGTGCTTCCGGGAATTTTAAGAGCTTTGTAATTGATGGATTATATGAAGTCGAACAAGGTGGCCCGGGGCTTGAACGTGCCTTGGATTCAATCTGTGAAAAAGTACTAGATGAAATAAATACTGGTGCAAACATAATAATTCTTTCCGACAGGAATTCGACGAATGAATTAGCTCCAATTCCATCCTTGTTGCTTACTTCTGCGGTTCACCATTTTCTGATTCGCGAGCAGGCGAGGACTCTGGCTGGATTAGTCATCGAAGCTGGCGACGTGAGAGAAGTACATCATTGCGCACTTGTGTTGGGTTATGGCGCTTCATGTATCAATCCGTATCTTGCCTTTGAGTCGATTGAGGATATGATTTCTTCGGGTAGGCTCACTGGAATTTCGGATCGGCAAGCATGCCGCAATTACATCAAGGCACTTTCTAAAGGCGTATTGAAAGTTATGTCAAAAATGGGCATTTCAACGGTTCAGTCCTACACAGGAGCCCAAGTATTCGAGGCAATTGGATTATCAAGGGACGTTATTGAGAAGTATTTCACGCATACCCCATCGCGTATTGGAGGGATTGGGTTAGAAACAATTGCTCAGGAGATTCGGTTGCGTCACCGTCATGCTTGGCACAGTTCTTCGAGCGAATTAGCTCATCGTGAGCTTGAGCCTGGGGGCGAGTATCAGTGGAGAAGGGAGGGGGAGTTTCATCTTTTCAACCCACAAACCGTTTTTAAGCTACAACATTCGACACGAACCAAACGCTTTGAGATATTCAAAGAATACACCCGACTAGTAGACGATCAATCAGCAAGATTAGGTACTTTGAGGGGTCTTTTGAAGTTCGAATCAAATCAGTCACGAGCGATTGACATTGACGAAGTGGAACCAATCTCGGAAATTGTAAAGCGGTTTTCGACAGGCGCAATGTCGTATGGCTCGATCTCGCAGGAGGCCCATGAGACGCTAGCGATTGCGATGAACAGGCTTGGGGCTCGCTCAAATACTGGGGAAGGGGGAGAAGACGCTGACCGGTTTACTCCAGATGCAAATGGTGATCTACGCAGAAGTGCAATTAAACAAGTTGCATCAGGCCGATTTGGAGTTACCTCGGAGTACTTGGTCAATGCCGATGATATTCAGATTAAAATTGCTCAAGGTGCTAAGCCAGGAGAGGGAGGTCAGCTTCCTGGTCATAAGGTTTATCCGTGGATTGCTAAGACGCGCTACTCTATTGCTGGAGTTGGTCTAATTTCGCCTCCGCCTCACCACGATATTTATTCAATTGAAGATATAGCACAGCTTATTCACGATTTGAAGAATGTAAACCCTCAAGCCAGAATACACGTAAAGTTGGTTGCGGAAGTTGGGGTTGGAACAGTTGCGGCTGGAGTAGCGAAGGCGCATTCAGATGTAGTTCTTATTTCTGGGCACGATGGTGGAACTGGTGCATCACCTCTTACTTCTCTAAAGCATGCAGGAGGGCCGTGGGAGCTTGGCTTGGCTGAAACCCAGCAGACTCTTTTAGCAAATGGGCTAAGGGATAGAATTGTTGTTCAAGTAGATGGGCAACTAAAGACGGGTAGGGATGTAGTTATTGCCGCACTGCTTGGCGCAGAAGAGTTCGGTTTTGCGACAGCACCTCTTGTGGTGTCTGGTTGCGTTATGATGCGAGTATGCCACCTTGATACCTGTCCGGTAGGAATAGCTACCCAAAATCCTGAGCTAAGAAAGAAGTTTCAAGGCAAGCCAGAGTTTGTAGAGACTTTTTTTGAGTTTATTGCACAGGAAGTTCGTGAGTATTTGGCGATGTTGGGCATAAGGTCGATTCAAGAAGCGGTCGGAAGGAGTGAGTATCTGGCTTTCAATAATGCAATCGACCATTGGAAGGCGAGTGGAATTGATCTAACTCCGATTCTTGATATGCCAGTTCCACCAGATGGGTGTGACCTTTACCAAACGAAAGATCAAGACCATGGGTTAGATAGAGCACTCGATGTGGAGTTAATAAAAGCTTGCCAGCCCGCATTAGAATATCAAGAGAAAGTGTCTATTGAACTTCCAATAAGAAATACCAATAGGACTGTGGGGGCAATGTTGGGTGGCGAGATCTCGCGTCGATTTGGAGCACAAGGTTTGCCGGATGACACGATCGAGATTACTTTTACTGGATCGGCGGGTCAGAGTTTTGGAGCTTTTCTTCCACGTGGCGTAACGCTCGTTCTCTATGGAGATACCAACGACTACTGTGCGAAGGGGTTATCCGGTGGGCGTGTAATAGTTAGACCGCCCGATGAAGCAAAATTTTTAGCGGAAGAGTCAATTATTGCAGGTAATGTTTGCTTGTATGGAGCTACAGGCGGCGAGGCCTATCTTCGCGGAGTTGTAGGGGAAAGGTTTGCAGTTAGAAACTCAGGAGCCCTGTGTGTTGTCGAAGGGGTAGGCGATCACGGCTGCGAGTATATGACGGGTGGACGCGTAGTTGTGCTTGGGAAAACTGGGAGGAATTTTGGTGCGGGGATGTCGGGAGGAATAGCTTACGTCTACGATCCCAATGATGAACTAATTCACAATCTCAATTTAGAGATGGTTGAGATTGATTGGATGGACGATGATGATCGAGACTGGCTTAGAGAAGTACTGACAACGCATTTCGCTGAAACTGATTCACCAGTGGCGCAACGACTTTTGTCGAAATATCGCCATCAGTATACAAACTTCAAGAAGGTGATGCCGAAAGACTATAAGCGCGTGCTCGAAGCAATTAGGCAGGCTAACGAATCTGGAGCAGACTTAGATTCGGCAATAATGGCAGCGGCCCATGGCTGATCCTCGGGGTTTTATGAAGTTTGCCAGGCAATCTCCTAAACGACGTCCTGTGGAACTGAGATTACTCGACTGGAACGAGGTTTATCTTCCATTCGGTGAGGACCAGCTAACCAGTCAAGCTGCCCGGTGCATGGACTGCGGAATTCCGTTCTGTCACCAAGGTTGTCCATTGGGTAATCTAATTCCAGAATGGAATGATTTAGTATATCGTGAAGATTTCGAAGCGGCCTCAGATCGCCTGCATGCCACAAATAACTTCCCCGATTTCACAGGAAGATTGTGCCCTGCACCATGCGAAACAGCATGCGTATTGGGTATTAACGACGATCCAGTTCTAATAAAGCAAATAGAATTTGAAATCTCGGAGAAGGCTTTTGAACTAGGGTTGCTCCGTCCAATCTTGCCGGATACTAGAACTTCTAAGAAAGTTTCGATTGTTGGGTCGGGACCGGCAGGATTGGCTTGCGCGCAACAACTAACTAGGGCCGGTCACGATGTAACTGTTTATGAGAGAGCAGATCGGGTTGGTGGGTTATTGCGATATGGAATCCCCGAATTCAAGATGGAGAAACGATATCTTGAAAGGCGTCTAGATCAGATGAAGGGAGAAGGAACTAAGTTTGTCACAAGTTGTGAAATTGGCGTTGATCTAGATTCTAATCTTCTTCGAAGTCAATCCGATGCTCTAATCTTAGCTGGCGGAAGTTGTGAAGCCCGAGAACTTGCTGTGCCAGGAAGAGAACTAAGTGGAGTTTATCAAGCTATGGAGTTTCTTCCCTTGGCCAACAAAGTTTGCGAAGGCGATCTAAGCGATCACCCGATGTCTGCCAACGGGAAGAAAGTTGTGATACTAGGCGGAGGAGATACTGGTGCAGACTGTCTTGGAACGGTTCACCGACAAGGTTGTGTAAGTGTAGTCCAGCTTGAAATTATGCCAAGACCACCAGATGTTCGAGACCCCTCGACCCCATGGCCAACTTGGCCACTAATATATCGTGTATCGTCGGCCCACGAAGAGGGGGGTGAGAGGCTGTTCTCAGTCAATACACAGGCATTTATCTCTGACGCACGTGGCAAGGTTAAGGCAATTCATTTGCATCAAGTGAAAAGTACTTTAGATGAGATTGGTAGATTTAGTTTTGCTAGAGTGGATGACTCAGACTTTGAACTTGAGGCAGACTTGGTTTTGCTAGCACTTGGATTCACTGGCGCTGAAAAATCCCAGATGACGCAGCAGCTCGATCTTGAATTTGATCCACGCGGCAATATTTTAAGAAATGCAAGCTGGATGACTAACAAAGATGGTGTGTTTGTGTGTGGAGATATGGGAAGAGGCCAGAGCTTAGTAGTTTGGGCCATTGCAGAGGGTCGTTCTTGCGCGGCTAGCGTGGATCGGTTTCTTACGGGACAGACCGACCTGCCCTCTCCGATTGAATTCAATAGTTTGGCAATTCGATAAGTCGTTGAGGTAAAAGGTAGTTGGAAGAGGACCATTTCAGCCAAGCCATTGACGAGCTAACTGGTATTAATGACAAGTTGAGCGAACTAGGCATAGAACTTATGCGACAAGCCCTTGAAACTAGTGGAAATAAAGAGGATAAAGCAGCTGACTATGATGGTTGGTATCGCCAGGTCATTGCTAGAGACAAACTGATTGGTCGTGCCAGGCGTTCAGTCATCAAAGCCATTACGCTCCTAGAAGAAGCGCAGCGAAGCCAGCCCTCCAACTTCTAGGGTCATAGCGCGCTTGCGTAGTGAACTTCGGATTTCTCGGGCGGATCTATTAGGCCGTTGCGTAGTGAATTTCGGATTTGTTGGGCGGGTCTATTAGACCGCTGCGTAGTGAACTTCGGATTTGTCGGGCGGGTCAATTAGGCCGTAGAGAGTAGTGCGCTGCGCCAAGGGTCGACCAATTGGGCCAACAATCTGTTCGAATCCACTTCTACTCATTTCCTGACCATGTGATGCACCTGCCGCTCTTGATATATTTTCGTTTATCAGCGTTCCCCCTAGGTCATTTGCACCAGCGCAGAGAATCTGTTGGGCACCAGAGATCCCCATTTTTACCCACGATACTTGAACGTTGTCTATAAATCCACTATAAGCAATCCGACCGATAGCATGCATCAAAATGGCTTCACGGAATGTGGGGCCTTTCCTGCTCTTGCCTTGTAAGTAGATTGGTGAGGCCATGTGGACAAATGGTAGGGGTACGAACTCCGTAAACCCACCTGTTTCTTGTTGCAGATCGCGAGTTCGCACAATATGCCTTGCCCAATAGATTGGTTGCTCAATAGATCCAAACATTATTGTTACATTTGATCTTAGCCCGACAGAATGAGCTGTTCGATGTACCTCAAGCCATTGCTCGGTAGAAATCTTATCAGGACATAGTACCTTCCTGATTTCGTCATCCAATATTTCGGCAGCCGTTCCAGGTAGCGTTTTGAGACCCGCCTCACCGAGCCGGATCAGATATGATTCTAATGACTCGCCAAGTCTACGAGCCCCTTCTGTGACTTCGAGGGCCGTAAAGCCATGTATGTGAATATCTGGAGATCCTTGTCTTACAGCTTTGATTACATCTATATAGTAGTCACCATCAAAACTTGGATGGATTCCACCCTGGAGACAAACTTCAGTTGCACCAAGCTCGGCTGCTTGCACAACACGCTCGGTGATTTCATCAAGGCTTAGCAGATAGGGGGACCCTCTTAGATTCAAGGATAATGGGCCTTTGGAAAAAGCACAGAATCTGCATTTGAAGGTGCAAACATTGGTGTAGTTAATGTTGCGATTTGCAACCCAGGTTACCTGGTCACCCACAGTTCTTGAACGTAGTTCGTCAGCATATTCGCAGATTTTAAATACTTGATTTCCACGAGCAGAAAATAATTGAGCGATCTGGGCTTCATCCAAAACCTTGCCCTGGCTTGCAACGTCAAGAATTTCATCAATTTGTGTTTTTGGCGGAATTGTTTTCGAGCGATATGTGGTATCACGCAAAAGCGGCGGCTCAATTTCTCCTCCTGAAGTCCATTTGTGGTCCCTTGCATAGTAGAGACTATCGCTGGCTCTTAGAACCGGGAATCGAAGTGGTGGAGCTAGCCACTTATCTGAATGCGAGGCGAATTCCGGATAAATAGTTAGTCGAGGGACGAGCTCATAACCAGATTTACTCGTAGCCTTGCTAAGTATATCCAATTGCGGCCAACTACGTTCAGGATTGACGTGGTCAATTGTGATAGGAGATATCCCTCCCCAGTCATCAATTCCGCAGTCAAGTAATTGTGCAAAATTATCGGTCAGATTTGGAGGAGCTTGAATATGAATATCATCAGGCAATACGACTCGCGCAAGCGCAATAGTCCAGAAGTGTTCTTCAATAGGGCATGGCGCTTGACGGCTCATTGAGGTTCCTGGTTTTGGCAGAAAATTCTGTATTATCACTTCTTGGATATTGCCATGACGCTGATGAATATCTGCTATTATCCGAAGAGCATCAAATCTATCTTTGCGCGATTCTCCAATTCCTACTAGTAAGCCTGTAGTAAAGGGTATTGATTCTTGTCCTGCATACTCCAATGTGGCAATTCGTCTAGTTGGGTTCTTATCTGGCGAACCTCGGTGACAAGCAAGATCAGGATTAGTGGATTCCAGCATCATTCCCTGGCTTGCACAGACTTGTCTGAGGGCGAGAAGTTCTTCTCTGTAGAGCGCGCCGCAATTACCATGGGGTAATAATTCCGTTTCCTCCAGTACGCGTTTTGCAACATGAATTAGGTATTCAATCGTAGAATTGTATCCGCGGTCCTCAAGCCACTTCGCGGCAATTGGATATCTCAGTTCAGGTCGTTCACCTAAAGTGAAAAGTGCCTCGTGGCAACCGGCTTCACGTCCCTTACTTGCTATTTCAATAACTTGATCTACGTCTAGGAATGGGGATTCGATGCGCGCGGGTGGCTGAGCAAAGGTGCAGTAGCCACACTTGTCGTTACATAAGTTCGTGAGTGGGATAAAGACTTTAGGAGAGTAAGTAACAACGTTGCCAAAGGCTTGATTACGGATCTCTGTGGCCATTGCCATCAACTCAGAAAGATCTACGTCTAAGAGCGCTTCGGTTTCTTCCATAGTCATTAGCATAGTCGCCAATAGCCCTGGACCTCTAATAAGTACAACCGAACAGTCGTAATTTAGGGTATATTGGGTAAAGCTTCATGATCTAGGATCCAGGTGATTTTATCTGCCCTTACCTTATTGGCAGGAATCGGAATACCTTGCATCAGCTTTCGTACAGCATCTCTTTTGGATTCTCCGGAAACGGTAAATACAATATGACGTGCCATCTCCAAAGCAGGATAGGTCAATGTCATACGAGTATGAGGATTGAGATTGGTTGGGTCTGTGTTGAGTTGGACAAGAACACCGGAAACATAACTATCGGCATCTGATCCAGGAAAAATTGATGCAGTATGGCCATCCGGTCCTACTCCAAGGTGTATAAGATCGAAAAAGCCCACCTCGGAAACTCTGAGTTGATAAGCCGATGCCCCCTCGTCGCATCGCATTGGATACACTGAGTTCACCGCACCGACTGGATTCAAGAGAGTTCGACGAGCCATAGCTTCGTTTGAATCGGGGTGGTCTGGTGGAACACAACGTTCGTCACCCCAATAAATATCTACGTCCCACCAGGAGATCCTACTCTCTGAGAGCATAGATAATCTCTCATAGCATCGTTGGGCAGTTGGACCTCCCGATAAAGCAAATGCAAAGTTCGAGCGTGCCCTAAGCGCATAGCTTTGAGCGACAACTTCTACGAATTCACTGGCAACGTCATCGACAATACGGACTTCACCTACCAAATTAGAAAAACTTTCAGCCAGTTCCATCAGAAGTCCCCGAACGAACTGTCGATTTCAACAATTAGGAGAATCACAAATATTTATGCCTATTAGAGAACGAGCCATCTACGCTGGTCGCGCTCTATGAGCAGATCAGCTTCAGTTGGACCCCAAGAACCTGCTGGATAGAGGGCTACTGGAGCACTGTATTCATCGGCCCAGTTCTCTAAGATAGGATCAACAATACTCCAAGATTGAGCAACCTCATCGGCCCTAATGAACAGCGTGGGATCGCCGACCATAGCGTCAAGGATAAGTCTTTCGTAGGCATCAGGTGTCTCACCTGAAAAAGCATCGCCGTACGAGAAATCCATGGAAACGGTTTTCACTTTGAAAGCTTGGCCTGGAACTTTTGCTCCGAATCGGACGGAAATTCCTTCCTCGGGCTGGATCTTAAGTACGATATAGTTGGGAGTCAGCTCACGGGACAAACGATCGGCAAAAGCAAGATGGGGGACTCGCTTGAATTGAAGAGCTACCTCAGTAACTCTATTGTGCAGGCGCTTCCCAGTTCTTATATATATTGGCACTCCTGCCCATCTCCAATTGTCAACCATCATTTTCATAGCAACGTAGGTTTCCGTGTTGGAGTTTGGGTCCACGCCATCTTCTTCACGATATGAAGCTACTTGATTTCCTTGAAGCCATCCTCTGTCGTACTGACCTCGAACTACAAGTGAGTCAACTCGGTCTGGTTCCATGATCTCTACCGAATGCAAGAGCTTCACCTTCTCATCTCGGATCGATTGCCCATCTACCTGCGCAGGTGGCTCCATTAGAACAAGGCCGAGAACTTGCATAACGTGATTCTGAACAATGTCACGTAAGGCACCTGCTGTTTCATAGAATCCGCCACGATGCTCGACTCCAATTGACTCTGCTACCGTTACCTGGATGTGGTCAACATAACTTCGATTCCACACTGGCTCAAAAATTGCATTGGAAAATCTAAGTGCTAGGACGTTTTGAACAGTCTCCTTGCCCAAGTAGTGATCAATCCGATATATCTGGGATTCCTGGAAACAGGAGTGGAGTTCCTTATTCAAAGCTAAAGCGGATTGAAGATCTCGTCCAAAAGGTTTTTCGATGACCAGACGTGAAAAGGTTCCACCAGTTCCTGGTTTATTGAGATTAACTCTTGCTAGCTGGTCAGCAACTTCAGCGAACATGGAGGGTAGGGTGGCAAGATAAAACAGGCGGTTCCCCTGAGTACCACAAGTGGTATCAATTTCATCTAGTAGTGTCTTGAGGTTTGAGAAAGTTGAAAGATCATCGTACTCTCCTGTGATATAGCGAAATCTAGATACCACTTTCTCCCACTCTGAAGAGTAATTAGGTACGCACTCTAAAGCTAGCTTTTGAAAGCCGATATCGTCCATCGGCGTTCGGGCAACTCCAACGACGGTGAACTCATCGCTCAGGGCGGAGCGCTCCACAAGAGAATTGATTGATGGCAGTATCTTACGCGCGGTCAAGTCACCGGATGCTCCAAAAATTATCAACGTAACCGGAGGAGCGTGCTTATCAAATGACTCTCTTGATTGCTTATTTGGTGAAGCCGCACTCGACCCAGCGGCCGAAGCCGCACTCGACCCAGCGGCCGAAGCCATATCAGTATCTATAGATGTTTCCATATATCTAAAGAATACTAATCGTTCTTTACCACATCATGGCCGCCAAATTGGTGACGCATAGCTGAGACGAGCCGATTTGCAAAGGAATTGGGATCCCTGGATGCAAATCTAGTGAATAGCGAAGTAGTGATTACCGGTGCTGGGACCGCTCTCCTTACGGCTTCTTCAACGGTCCATCTTCCCTCTCCGGTATCTGTTACCACTCCCTCAATCTCATCAAAGCCCTTCTTGTCAGCTAGGGCTAGCTCGATTAGTTCCAGGAGCCATGATCTAACAACTGATCCATACCTCCAAATTGCGGAAATTTCGTGGAGGTCCAAGTCGAACTCATTAGCTGCTGCCATGATCTCAAAGCCTTCTGCATATGCCTGCATCAGTCCGTATTCAATTCCATTGTGTACCATCTTGACGAAATGTCCTGCTCCGACTGGACCAACTCTTGCACATCCACCTTCTGGGGCTAGGGCAAGAAAAATAGGTTCTGCGAGTTTATATGCACTTTCATCGCCACCAACCATTAGACAATAGCCATTTTCAAGTCCCCAGACTCCGCCAGAAGTACCTGCATCCAGAACATGAACACCAGTTGAGGCGACTTGGCTTACCGTGTCTATATGTATTTGGTAGTTAGTATTACCTCCATCTATTATAATATCGCCTGGCGACATGAGATCAGCAAGTTCTACTATAGTATCGTGGGTCGGGGGACCATCAGGTAGCATAACCCAAGCAATTCTTGGTGAAGGTAGCGCCTCGATGGCGTCCTTGAGAGTCGATGCAGGCTGCGCACCTTTGGCAGCAAGCTTATCTAGAGCATCTTGGGAAAGATCAAATGCGACAACTTGGTGCCCAGCACGCATAAGACGCTCAGACATAAAACCTCCCATTTTCCCTAATCCAATCATGGCAAGTTTCATATCAAATCACCTTTCTCTGTTATGGCTTCGACTGCAATTCGCAGGACTCTTCTCTCGTGAGACTGCAAAGACTTGAAATCACCGATTGATTGAGCAGCCTTTAGGGTAGCAAAGTCATACGGATAGTTTGGAATCTCGACGACTGGCTCTGAATTAGCTGGAACAAGTTGAATTGCAATTATTGAGTTTGGACCGCCTTTATGGAGCTGACCAGTCGAGTGTAAGAAACGAGGTCCATAGCCAGCAGTAACTGCAATTGAGTTATGCTCTTGCGAGATGCACGTTCGTAGTGCTTCGAGGGACTCATCCTGACCAAAGGGCAGGTATGCTTGTATGGAAACGTAGTCACCTTGACGAATATTATTGGTTAGAAATTCGCCTAGTGCCTTTGGGGGGTTTGTGGGAAGTTGGGTTAGCGGAAGGGCTCCAAGCACTTCATTAGTGTTATGTTTTGATTCTGCAACATTTGGTTCGTCAAAAGGATCTATTTGAAGCACGTGGCCAGCTATGGGTGTTGCCAGCTCCCAGCGATAGAACTGGTTCGCCAGATCGCTTGGCTTTGTAAGTTCGATGTTGACGTGCAACCTATCCTCTCCTGATTCGGATAGTGTCGTTGGCACTGGTATACAACCTTTTCCGAGTTTGCCTGTTGACTCTGCTATTATTTGTTCAACCCAGAGTCCAAAAGATGAATAGTTCTTGGCTACCTGTATCGTAACTTTATCACGTCCTGCTAAAGCTTGAGTACCCATATCATGTCCTAGCGCAACAGCTTCTTCTATATCGCAGTCTAAGGCAAGATTGGAGAGTTCTTCGACATCGTATCCAATTAGTGCAGCAGGAATCATCCCAAAGTACGACATCACAGAGTATCGACCGCCGATGTCAGATGGGTTGATCCAACACTTCGAGAAGCCTTTCTCGGAGGCTAGTGTCTCCAGCTCCGTACCGGGATCGGTTATAGCGCAATATCGTTTTGGGCCGATCTCTCTACTCATCGCATAGGAGAGAAGGGTATGAACTTCGAGAGTAGATCCTGACTTTGAGGATACGATCATAAATGAATTTTCAAAGTCTGTAGATGCAATTGTTGACGGATCAGTCGTGTCAAGTACGTTGAGCTTGCGCCGATTAGGACGCGGCTTGTGGCTATGAATAGAGTAGTTTGACAGTACACTTTCGAGGACGGCCGGACCAAGCGAGGAACCCCCCATGCCTAACAGAACAACCTGGTCTTGTTCGATTCCATCGGCCCATGATGTTATTTCCTTAGCTTGGGAGGCAATAAGTTTTGGTACATCAAGCCAACCAAGCCGATTCGGTGCAACTGAATTCTTGGGCCATAATTCGTAATCTCTATTCAAGAGCCTCTTTGCTAGTGTCGATAAGTCAGTCACTGTAACGTCCTCCAGTGTTGGTCAGTCAGTATTGGTTTGGCAAGGTTCGGCTTGATTTTCAAAGCTTGGCTCCCGCTTTATCCGAAAGGACTTGCATTAATTCGTCGAATGACTTGGTAAACGATGCAACCCCTTCGTCTTCGAGTTGCTTGGTCACGTCATCTAAATCGATTCCAGCTTCGCAAAGTCTGTCGATGCAAGATTGTGATTGCGTAAAATCAATGTCAATTGTTCGGGCTATCGTTCCGTGGTCAAGGAATGCTTCAACGGTTGCATCTGGCATAGTATTCACTGTGTGTGGTCCTATCAATGAATTGACGTATAGCAAATCTGAGTAGTTTGGGTTCTTGGTAGATGTTGAGGCCCACAATGGACGCTGCAAATTTGCTCCTGCACGCTCTAACTTTGACCATCTCTCACAGATCGGAA
>JAKAVM010000007.1 GCA_021827485.1 Actinomycetes bacterium | reverse complement strand
GCATATTGCTTAGGTATTGTCGATTTAGATCCAATCCGTTATGACCTACTATTTGAACGATTTCTTAATCCAGGGCGCAAGCAAATGCCTGATATTGATATGGACTTTGACGATAGATACCGTACAGATATCATCAAGTACGCGACTGAAAAATATGGCTGGGACCATGTCGCCCACATTGTAACTTTTTCAACGATCAAGGCGAGGGCAGCAGTAAGAGATGCTGCAAGAGTACTGGCACTGCCTTATCAGCTGGGAGACCGCATTGCCAAAGCTATGCCCCCGGTGGTTATGGGGCGCGATACTCCTCTTTATGCCTGCATGGAAAAGTATGATCAATTCGAAGATGGCTACAAAGCTGCTAAAGAGTTGCGTGAAATATACGAGAGTGATCCTCAGGCAAAGCTAGTTATCGACGTCGCCAGGGGTCTTGAAGGTCTGCGGCGTCAAGACGGGATACATGCGGCTGCTGTAGTTATTACTGACGGTCCTTTGACCGAATATCTACCTATTCAACGCAAACCCGAGTCGGGTAAAGAGCCAGGTGAGGCTCCAATTGTCACCCAGTACGAGATGCACGGGGTCGAAGAGTTGGGGCTCTTGAAGATGGATTTCTTGGGATTACGTAATCTCACCGTTATTGAACGCACTTTGGATCACATAGAGGCTTCTACGCAGGTTCGTCCCGATATTGATCGGGTTGATTTGGAAGATGAGAATACCTTTGAACTTCTACGTTCTGGGTCAACGATCGGTGTCTTCCAACTAGAGGGCTCGCAGATGCGCTCGCTACTCAGGTCATTGGCACCAACTAGCTTTGATGACGTTGCTGCTGTGATTGCCCTATATAGACCAGGCCCTATGGCAGCAAATATGCATAACGACTATGCAGAACGCAAAAATGGGCGCCAAGAAATTACTTATTTGCACCCCGATCTAGAACCGATATTGAAAGATACCTATGGACTAATGATTTATCAAGAGTCTGTAATGCGGGTGGCCCAGAAGTTTGCTGGGTATACTTTGGAAGAAGCGGATAATCTCAGAAAAGCAGCTGGTAAAAAAGTCCGTGAAATCATGGCGGCAGAACGCGACAAATTCGTAAGAGGTTGTGTGACAACTGGCTATGACGAATCATTAGGTACTGCCCTCTTTGACATTATTGAGCCTTTTGCCGACTATGGGTTCAACAAGAGCCACTCGTACGGATATGGTTTGGTCTCGTATCAAACTGCATGGCTCAAGGCAAACTACCCGGCTTGTTTTATGGCCGCACTACTTACTTCAGTTCGAGATGACAAGGATAAGCTTGCAGTTTATCTTTCGGAATGTCGTTCACTAGGAATACAAGTAATCGTTCCTGATATCAACATATCACTTTCAGATTTTACACCAATGTTTCGTGAAGTTGATGACGAGTCCGCCCAACAAATAATTGCCTTTGGCTTGTCTGCCGTGAGAAATGTAGGTGAGGGAGTAGTAAAGCTTATAGTTGACGAGCGAGATGCAAACGGGCCTTTCGTTGATTTTTATGATTTTTGTGCTCGAGTAGATCAAAGTGTTCTAAACAAAAGGACATTAGAGTCGTTAATCAAAGCAGGGTCTTTCGATTCACTTTCTCATCCCCGTAAAGGCTTGCTCATGTCTTATGAGCCTATTGCGGATAGTGCAACAAACGATAAGAAGCAGCGCGATTTAGGGATTATGAGTTTGTTCGATTCAATTGAAGACTCCAACTCCTCTAGCGACGGAGTCAATTCCGAGAGTGGACTATCAGAACAAATTCGAGTAGAGATTCCTGATGTTGAGTTTGATACAAGTGAGCTGCTTGCCAATGAAAAGGAGATGCTTGGACTTTACGTGAGTTCACATCCTTTACAGGGATATGAACATGACTTGGCCAAGTATTCAGACGGGACAATCTTTGATTTGATGGATTCACTGCAGGCTGCTCAGGACCAGGGGGGTGAGGATGAAACGGTTTCGTATCGTTGGAATAGGGAAGATGACTACCGAAGCCTAGCTGGAGTGATTACCTCTATCTCGCGTAGATATACTAAAGCCGGAAAAGCAATGGCAACTTTTGTCCTTGAAGACCTGAGTTCCTCAATTGATGTCTGGGTGTTCCCTAAGTCTTATGAAGATTATGGGAATGAAATTGCGGAAGACAAAGTCGTCGCTGTGAGGGGAAAGATTGACACTAGGGATGACCGCCCCAAAATGGTGCTAATGGATTTGAAGCACATCGACCTTACTTCCACTTCGAGAAAGATCGAAGTGCGAGTATCTCCTGGAAAGTTCACCGAAGAATTTTCTCAGTTGTTGGGCGAAGTCCTGAAGCGCTACCCCGGCGAAAGTGATGTGATCGTGAGAATAGGCTCAAAAGCTTGGAAACTTTCCAAAAATTTCTCAGTAAATCTTTCGTCGGGTTTGCTTGGAGAGTTGAGACAAATTGTGAAAGAAGTTTCTGTCTGTTGATTGTGAGAGACAGATAAGACTGGCTAGCGCAATCAAGGCCTTGTGTCAAAATTAAAAGGTTCCGCCCCCTACCAGGGAGTTTTTCGCTAAAATTTTTGGAGATTCGTCTGGAAATGATTAAGTGGTTTTACATGGAACAGATGGGTCAATATCTCGTACAATGTCTAGAGAGGTTTTTACCTTATTATTTTCTATCCATTCAACTAGATTTCGAGGATTGAGGCCGAGAATATGGCATTTGAAGTGGAAACCAAGGATTGCAGTGCACTGAGCGATTCAGAGATCGCAGAAATGGCTGATATTTGTGAGTGTACTGATGCAGGGATTGACTTAGGTTTTCTATCAAAAGAGCGCGAAGAGTGGGTTCTTGTCACCCAAGTACGTGAGCGTGGCAAGCTTCAAGCGTTTTCATTTTCAACTCTTGAGCGAATTGGCGGAACACCTTGCATCCTAATTGGGGTTGCGTCATTCAAGCGTACTTCACGCCGTGAGTCCTTACTAAGGCACCTCATGTGTGATCAATATCGTAAAGCTCTATTGGCATTTCCCGATGAAGATGTCTTGGTTGGAACAAGACTGACAAATCCGGGTGGGTACGATGTATTCAAAGGTCTTGAAGATATTATTCCAAGGCCTGGACATAAGGCTAGTGGAGAAGAGAGGGCATGGGGGAGACGTCTTGCCAAGAGATTTGGCGGAGAGTCCAAGATTGACGACCGGACTTTTGTCCTTGGTGCAAGTGGGCCACGTCAGTGGGGATGTTTGGATTATACATCGCCTAAAGAGGATAAGATTGATAGTGCGATAGCTGAGTTCTTCGGCAACTTAGACTATAGCGAGGGTGAACGATTGGTTGCTTTTGGGTGGGCAATGGCAGAGGACTTGAGTTCCAACAAACTAATTCGCTAGCTAGAGCACCAACGAAAAATATTTAGAGTTCATTCCACCACTACGAGTCGTTGAGGTGGAAGAATATATAAATGAAAATTGCCTTAGTGTTAGGCGCCGGTGGGACTGTTGGTATGGCATACCACGTGGGGGTATTGCGGGCGCTAGTTCATGAATCTGGTCTTGATCCAACGCAATGCGATCTTATAGTTGGAACCTCAGCCGGTAGCGTGATTGGTGCATATTTACGTTGCGGACTTCCCCTTGAGGAGATGTGGAATCAGGCATTTGGAGAAGGAAAGAGTAGCTCACAGGCAGACAGCGAGAATTCTGTTTCTCAGATTTTTGCACCTGCCTTTCACAATCCAGTTGACTTGATACAGCACATACTAGGGTCAGCTTTTGTTTTAGCCCGTTCCGCAATACGAGTGCCAATTCCGACAATTCCGCGTTTTTTGCGTCATGCTTTTCCTGGAGGGATGTTTTCATTGGGTGAGGGACGACAAAGACTTGAGCATGACTTACCGCACGAGTGGCCGGATAAGCCCCTCTGGCTTTGTGCAGTCGATATCGTCTCAGGCCACCGAGTTGTCTTAGGGCGAGACAAACCTGATTCAGGGTCGAGTCTCCTCAAGGCAGTGATGGCTTCATGTGCTATTCCCGGGGTGTATCCCCCAGTCCGAATAGGTGACAGGATTTTAGTTGATGGGGGAGTTCACTCGACGACCAATATGGATCTTGTCTTGGCGAGCAAGTGTGATCTAGTTATAGGGGTAGCTCCTATGGCTTTTGACACTGAAGATCACAGCCTCTTGTCTATCAAGAAGATTGTTAGACGACCCCCTGCAATTACCCTAGCTCATGAACTGGCCCAAGTTCGGGAATCGGGAGCGACGGTTTTACTGCTCAGACCAAACGCAGATGAGGTAAATAAACACGGTTTCAACATGATGCGTCGCGCTGGATTGGACAGCGTTGCTACCCTAGCCTACGAAACCACCTTAGAGAAACTTCGAACTGACAGGTTTGCTAAGGCCCTCGCAAAAATTTCCTAGCGAATCTATGCATCGGGCTAATGCAGCGTGTCTGGCCTAATTGGTGCATCTAGTTAATTAAGTGCGTCGAGAAGTTCGCCAAGGATCATTGGATCGTTGGTGGGTAGGTTGCAAGAGTAGTTTGAGCAAACAAAAGCTTGGTCCGATAATGAACTGTCTGACAATGAACTCGATTGACCAAGATCCCATAAGGGGGAGTCAAATACTTGGCCATGAGCGAGGACGGTGTGGGGAAGGTAACGTCTTTGCACTTGATCGATCAATGAGGTATTAGATCCTGAGATCACGACCTCGCTGGCCGGGGCAACAATCATCTCAAGGTTCAATGAAGTAAACGGAAAGGCGAGTGGGGATTGCTCCAAGTGGCCTTGCACTAATTCAATACACTCTAGTGCAGTTTGAACTAAGCGTTCGTTTCCAGTCAAACGACCTAACCTATAAAGCGCAAGACAAGCAATTGAGTTACCTGAAGGAGTTGAACCGTCAGATATATCTTTACGACGCAGGATTAGTGCTTCAGCGTCGTGAGCAGTAGCATAAAAACCACCTTCGTTAGGATCTCTATAGTTGGCAAGTAGTTGCTCTGCACAGCTCTTGGCTAAGTCGATCCAATTTGAGCGTCCGGACATTTCGTAAAGTCGCGTGAATGAATCTATGATCCAGCCAAGGTCAGCGCAGTTGGCTAGATTGTACGGCCCCTTACTGGGGTGGAAAACTCTCATCCATCTGCCGTCGCTCTCTCTTCTAAGAGAGTTTGTCAAGAACTCTCCCAGATCAAGGCTGGCCTGTTTCCACTTGGAATTGGCGGTCGCCGATGCCGCTTGACACAGTGTTGATAGAAACATAGCGTTCCATTCGGCCAAGACTTTATCGTCAAGTTGTGGGGCAATTCTCCCGTTGCGTAGGGCCAATAATCTCTTGCGAGCTTCTTCGACCTCAATGGGACGAATCAGATTTGCCCCTGGATGGCGCATCAGAATGTTCGTACCATTTTCAAAGTTGCCTTTCCAGGTGACCCCGTACCAATCCATGAATGCATCTGCCAAGTCTTCAGGTAGATTTTCGGTAACTTCAAGGGCGGTCCACAGGTAGTAGATACCCTCTTGGCCTTGGGAATCAGCGTCGCGTCCACATCCATAGCCGCCACTGTCTAACTTGAGATCACTTAGAACATAATCAATACTCTCATTTACTACTTGTAGCCACTGAGGTTCTTGAGAAAGTTGGTAATAGTAGAGGTACTGTTTAGAAATCAGCGCTTGGTCATAGAGCATCTTTTCAAAGTGGGGGACCATCCATCGGTTGTCGGTCGAGTATCTTGCAAATCCGCCACCCAAGTGATCATATATACCCCCACCCGCCATGCCACCCAGGGTTGATGAGATAATGGCCCGCATGACATCATTGTCCGGCTTATCTCTAAGTTGTCGTATGGCAAATTCGATCAAGCCAGTTTGAGGGAACTTAGGGGCTTGACCGAAGCCACCCCAAGCGCTGTCCCAGTGCTCGACTAGCCAGGTAATCAATTTGGGCTCAATCTGCTGGTAAGTTCTACTCAATCTATCGAATTGGCGGTCCGAATAGGAATGATTTTCTATTAGAAGTCGTAAGTGGGATCTAACAATTTCGGAATTCTCAGTATTGTCATGTTCGCCAGTGCCGAGCGGTTCATCTACCGCAGCTGGTTTACTGTGTTTGTTCCCGACTTCTGAAATAGCTTCAATTATCAAATCGGCTTGCGATAATAGATCATCTCGATTTTCATTCCAGGCTTTCAAGATCATCTTCAGAACTGAAGTAAAGGAAGGAAGTCGTCGAGTGGGTAAGGGGGGAAAGTATGTTCCTGCAAAGAAGGGTTTGCCGTCAGGGAATAAGAATGCGGTTAGAGGCCAGCCACCGCTGCCATTGATTGCGAGTAAAGCATCCATATAGATTGAATCAAGGTCAGGACGCTCTTCTCGGTCGACTTTGATTGCAATAAAATTCTTATTTATCAAGGCTGCGACGTCTTTATCTTCGAATGACTCATGGGCCATTACGTGGCACCAATGACACGTGGAGTAACCAATTGAGAGCAATATTGGCTTTTCACTACTTCTAGCTGCCTCGAATGCTTGCCGACACCACGGATACCAGTCAACTGGATTGTTGGCGTGTTGGAGAAGGTATGGGCTAGTTTCGGTAGATAAATGATTCATGATTACTCCGTGAAAAGGTTATCCTAGATAAGATCTACAGCAAGATATATCTGAATATTTAGGAGCAAGAGTGGATTTAAGACTTGATGGCAAAGTCGCGTTGATTACAGGTGGGTCTCGCGGGATTGGTAAGGCAATTGCAAAGCTTTTTGTCGAAAGTGGCGCAAAGGTGGTTATCTCGTCGCGCAAGAAAGACTCCCTTGAAGAGGCCGCTAACGAAATTGGTGGTGAGATTTCATACTATTGCGCTAATGCTGGCGAGCCGGACCAAGTGCGAGCTTGTGTAGGCGATACTATTGATCGTTTGGGTGGGCTGGATATCCTAGTGAGCAACGCAGCAACTAATCCATACATGGGTCCAATGATTGAGATCGACTTACCCAGGGCCGATAAGACCGTACAGGTCAATCAGAGAGCAGTGTTGGTCTGGGCTCAGAGCGCTTGGGAGCTGTGGATGAAGGAAAATGGAGGGAATATCATAAACATGGCCTCCATTGGCGGTATAACTGTCGAGCCCGGAATCGGTTACTACAATGTGACGAAAGCAGCTGTCATACACCTAACCAAACAGATGGCATTTGAACTCCAGCCTAAAGTCCGAGTTAATGCGATAGCTCCTGGACTTGTAAAAACCGATTTTGCTAGAAGCTTATGGGAACCAGCAGAGGAGTTCATCGCCAGTCGAATTCCGATGCGCAGATTGGGTGAACCACAAGATATTGCCTCAGCGGCCCTTTATTTGGCAAGTGAAGTGTCGTCTTGGATGACAGGCCACACTCTTGTAATCGATGGTGGGGCACTTATCGGAGGCCATGGAGGACTAGGTTGAGGCGTGGTAAGTCTGCTGATTGATTATCTTGTGGGATCAATGCGCGTGGTACCTGCGGTAAGTTTGCTCCAGCGCACCTCGTCGGATCTTCCCAATAGAAGTCCTGGGTAATTCATCGACTATGACTATTTCTTTGGGAGCATACCACGGTGGAAGCTCCTCTCTTGTTAGAGATTTTATCTCTTCAAGCGATGGAAGTCTTGTGCCAGGTACTACCTCTATAAGAGCAACCACGCGCTGTCCCCAGAGCGGGTCATCAACTCCGCATACTCCAACTGCGCGCACTGAAGGGTGCTGGCTAAGAATATCTTCTATGGGGGATGGCCATATATTTTCGCCCCCACTTATGATCATGTCGCTCTTGCGTCCGACTATCGTGAGGCTGCCCTGTGCGTCAATAGCGCCAATGTCACCCGTATTAAACCATCCATTTGGGTCTCTAATGGGAAGTTGTTGGCGTCCATCAAAGTAACTCCGAGCAATCATGGGCGCCCGAACCCTAATCTCGCCAGAGGCTAACACATCCACCTCGACACTTTCTAAAGGCTGGCCGTTATAGACGATGCCGCCAAGAGTTTCAGTCATGCCGTAAGTAGTGATGGCATTGTCCGGCAAACCCTGTGGTGGTCGAGAGCCTCCAATTAGTACTTTGCGAAAAGGTTTTAGGTCAATTTGGCTCAACATTGTGGGAACAATCGATATTAAGTTTGCACCATGGCCGGTTAGCTCGGAGATCGAACTTGGATTAAAGGTTGCAAAAAGCGAAATTCTTGTTTTGGCATAAAGTGACCTAAGTACAACCGAGAGACCTCCGACATGCGCTAACGGGAGTGAACAGATCCACCAATCGCGTGCGGGATCTATTTCAAGTCGTTTGGAACTTAGCGATGAGGAAGTTTCGATACAATCGTGAGTAATGATGACGCCTTTAGGCTGGCCGCTAGTCCCGCTGGTCAGCATTACAAGAGCATCACCCACTTCAATATTTTCCGTTAGTTTTGTTGGTCGTACGCTGGTAGAGCTTTCTTCGAGAGTGGGGCCTATGACTCTAGGTATACCTAGAAACTCAATCACCTGCATTTTCTGGTGGGTACTCAGGCGGTGGTCGATCGGCACTGCAATGTTATCGACATCCCAGATTCTATGAAGCGAGTCAATGAAGTGCTGAGATGGTTCCAGGTCGATTGCGACTAGTTGGGGCATATCAAGCTAAAGTATAGAGTTCACTTAGGTCGCGTGAGACTTTAGCAGTTGAGACGCTAGGTGGACTTACGATTTTGGTAATTTTAGGAGTATTTAGAGTGGAGCAAGAAATTGAGTCGGGGGCACGCTGGGAGTCCCATGAACTTGGGTTTGGTGATATTACTTATCTGACTTGTGGCGGCATTGCAAAGATTACAATTTGTAGGCCGCAGGGTCGCAACGCCTTTAGACCTCAGACA
>JAKAVM010000076.1 GCA_021827485.1 Actinomycetes bacterium | reverse complement strand
TAGTTGGTGAAACAGACGTTACACTAGGCGGTGGAGGCGGGGGCGGTGTTGTTACGTAAGTGAACTGATCTGCACTTGAGGTTGCACTAGTACCAGCTGAGGTAGTGACCGTTATGTCGACAGTGCCAGACCCTGAAGGAGAAACCCCAACAATCTCTTGATCGGAGATGATGCTAAATCCTGCCGCCGGACTTGAGCCAAAGTTGACGGCGTTTGCTCCAGTAAATCCTGAACCCGCTATCGTAACTTGCGTACCTCCTGAAGACGGTCCACTAGTTGGTGAAACAGACGTTACACTAGGCGGTGGAGGCGGGGGCGGTGTTGTTACGTAAGTGAACTGATCTGCACTTGAGGTTGCACTAGTACCAGCTGAGGTAGTGACCGTTATGTCGACAGTGCCGCTACCAGCGGGGGAAACAGCAGAAATCATGGTATCCGAATCAACCGTGAATGAGATTGCAGGAGTACTGCCAAAGTCAACCTGTGTGGCTCCTGAAAAGTTAACTCCGTTTATATCGAGTGACGTTCCTCCAAGAGATGTACCCGATGATATAGAGAGTGAGTCGACTGACGGTAGAGTCGAAGTAGTAGCAGAAATCTCGCATCCGCCGACCCCCCCGTCGAAATTATTTGCCCACGTTGATTGCACCGCGAATGATCCAGTGGCAAGCGAAATGTCTTGAGCTGCACCTTGTCCCATGCCTGGTGGAATCCATACACATTTGTCACCAGTTTCGTATCCATAGGAATCACTCCAACCTGTTTCTGGAATTGGATCAGTGAGCGTCTCTGCATATTCATGTCCTTCTACGATGCTTACTCCGTCAAGTAAACCAGCAGAACCAGAATTGACGAAATTTTCTCCACATGAAGTACCGGCATCAGGGATGTAGGGGAGATTAGTGTACGCAATAGCTCCAAACGAGGCGTAGGTGTTACTGTGCCAAGCGCAAAAGCCCGCTGAGACGAAACCGTCGGGACTAGTACCGGTAGGTGAGATCACCAGGTACTGGGCTGAAAGATTGGAAGATGGTGAGGTATTCCCAAAGTGGATAGCCCCATTTATCGCCTCTTGAGCCAGCTGCGATTCGGTGGCCGACAACGGTGAAGGCTGTGAGGTATCTTCCCACACCCCTGCCAGAACATTTGAAGTTGGGTAGCTGATACTTTGTGCAGAGGATGGGCAGAACTGAGTGCCTGTTAGCACACCTTGGCAATACTGTGTCATTACCTGGCTCCATCCTTCAGAGTTAGTTCCAAGTCCTTCAAAGAATGCTTCAAGATAGGGTGCCATTGAGTTAGGGTCACCACTAAAAATTGGGTTTCCTTGTATATTTGTCGACTCGGTTCCCCACTGAGAGCCGTAGTAAATCAGATACACTTTAGGCGATCCCGTGACGACTCCTTCTGAGGAGGTGCCGCCCGAGAAATAAAGGTTGTTAGGTGAGTCGGTCAATCTTGGGGACTTGGCGTGGGAGCCACCGGACTCTGAAACGGAGCCACCGGACTCTGAAACGGAGCCACCGGACTCTGAAACGGAGCCACCGGACTCTGAAACGGAGCCACCGGAGTGAACGTGGGCGACGTTTTGCGAGGCGATCCAGGCCAATGACGGCACTACTCCATGCCGGTATGGATTGTGCGAAGTAAGAGGAGCAGTTGAAGGAAGTCCCTTTCTGGGCGGGGCCGATGAACTCCCGGCTGCTCCACTTCCCGCAGAGCCCCCAGGCGAAGTTGTCGTAGGACTACCACTTCCAGGAGAGCCCCCAGGCGAAGTTGTCGTAGGACTACCGCCAGGACTCTGTGTACTAGTGGTACTTGTCACCGTTACCGACTGAGCAAGGGCAACAATGGGACCCGTGGACAAATTAGGGGGAGGACTGGGATCAAGGGCATCACCGAAGGATCTAACGTCTCCTCTCGAATCTGAGACGAGGTACCCTTGTCCATCAGGAGTCACCGCAATGGGACCAACGGCGCTAGTCCACGTTGTTGCATTCTCGTACGTAAGGGCAAGCTTTGGAGGGGCATCTCCGAAAGAAGCTACTGAACTATTTTGCAGTGAAATCCAATAACCTTGTGCGTCCAGCGTTGTAGCTATACCACAGGCAATGCCCAAGTTGCTTTGTGCACTAGATCCATAGAACTGAGCGTCTCCAAAAGCAAACACTCCGCCGTCAGAAGCGACCAACCAATAGCCCTTGCCGTCTGGGGTGGAAGCCATTGAAACTATTGGTTTAGAAAGGTCAATTGCCCCTGTCGATCCATAGAACTGAGCGTCTCCAAAAGCAAACACTCCGCCGTCAGAAGCGACCAACCAATAGCCCTTGCCGTCTGGGGTGGAAGCTATTGAAACTATTGGTTTAGAAAGGTGAATATCGACTAACGATCCAAGGTCTAGGGCAGAGCCGTAAGAGTATACTGCCCCATATGAACTTGCCAGCCAATAGCCGGATGAGATTTCAGTATTTCCGGTACTTGAAGTAGCCGAAGCTGAACTTGTACTTGAAGTAGCCGAAGCTGAACTTGCCAACACGGCCCCTCCAGTAAAGACCTGAGCAAGCATTAAAACAACTCCGATGCCTGCGAGCACCAATCCCTTTTCTAATGAACGAAAAGGAATTGGAGAGGACCTACTAGAGGATTTTCGCGGATGCCTACGAAGGTTTGACATCGGTGACTCCTCCTCGAATAAGTATCGCCTAGATATATTTCGGATATATTGTCTCCAATACTTAGCAAAGTTGTGTGTTTGTTGATTCGCCAGAAATCCCTCTTTGAAATTATTGCGGACCGTTTGGCATTGCGTGGACAGTTTCCCCTAACATCAATTGCATGTCTGATAGAACTCGTGATTTACCCAGAAGATCTTGCCTGTCAGTGCCAGGCTCAAGTGAAAGGTTCCTTGAGAAAGGACCTTCGATTCCAGCTGACATGACCTTTCTAGATCTAGAGGATTCAGTTGCACCTCTAGAGAAAGAATCAGCTCGCTCAAAAGTTGCCGATGCAATCAAGAATCTCGATTGGGGCGACCGGATAATTTGTGTTCGGGTCAATGCTTGGGATACTAAGTGGACTTATGGAGATGTGATTGAAGTTGTTTCTAACTCTGGCGATCGACTAGAGGAGATCATGCTTCCCAAGGTTCAAAGTGCGGCAGAGATTGTGGCATTAGATTTGCTACTTACACAAGTCGAGCAAAACTGTGGATTGAAGGTTGGCCATATTGGTATTGAGGCTCAGATCGAGACTACTCGTGGGTTGATAAATGTAGAGGAAATATGTGCGGCCTCAAAGCGGCTTGAAACGATTATTTTTGGTCCGGCCGACTTTGCGGCCTCTATGGAAATGCCAGTTCTAACTGGTGGCGTCCAGATTCCTGAATATCCAGGAGATCATTTCCACTATGTTTTCTCAAAGATCCTAATGGCAGGAAGAGCAAATGGACTTCAAGTAATAGATGGGCCATTCTTGAAAATTCGTGAGATAGATTCCTTTAGGGATTACTGTAATCGTACCAAGACCTTAGGTTATGACGGCAAGTGGGCATTGCATCCCGATCAGGTGACAGTTCTCAATGAGATATTTTCTCCAACTCAAGAGCAGTTTGATCGAGCAATTGCAATATTGGATGCTTATAGAGTTGCGACCGAACAAGACCGTAAAGGGGCAGTGATGTTTGGCGATGAAATGATAGACGAAGCTTCCAGAAAGATGGCAAATAAGTTTGTAGCAAGAGGAGCAAGAGCGGGTCTCAAACCCTCAGCTAAGTAGTAGGCGGCTCTCAGCTCCCAAGCATCCTCCGGCAATAAACTTTAAAAGTACGACCCGGCAGGCCCGCTCAGCTCCCAAGCATCCTCCGACAATAAACTTTAAAAGTACGACCCGGCAGGCCCGCTCAGCTTCCAAGCATGCGCCGAGCAATTACCTTCAGAGCTAGAGTTTCGTCGGCGCCTTCAAATATTGAAAGTACCCTAGAGTCAACAAATAGTCTGCTAATCGCAAACTCTTCGGCATATCCCATGCCGCCGTGTATCTGAAGGGCCTCTCTGGTGACCCATTCACATGCTCGGCATACATACGCTTTGATCATCGAGGCTTCCATAGAGCCTTCTCCTTGGGCCATGAGTCGAGCAACTTGGTATGAGAATTGACGAGCAGATTGAATTACAATCGCCATTCGACCTAATTTCACCCGAGTAAGCTGGTAATCAAAGATAGGTCGCCCAAAAACCTTGCGGGCTTTAGCATAGTCGAGGGCTACCTCATAAGCGGCTTGCATCAATCCAACCGCCCTTGCTGCTGTTTGTAATCTACCGTTTTCAAAGCCTTCCATTTGCAGATAAAAGCCTCGGCCAAGTCCTCCGTCCCCGCCTATAAGCTGGTCTGCGGGAACCCACCAGTCGTCGAGTGCTAACTCATACGAGTGCATTCCACGATAACCAATAGTGTCAATTGGTCTACCTTCCATCCTCCCTGGAGCTAGTTCAGATGGCCTACCATTTTCTCCTGGACCTTGAGAGAACTCAAAACCACTACCATCACCTCGAGGCTTGCTGACTATGAACATGGAAAGGCCTTTGTGGCCTTGCGATTTGTCGGGGTTGGTTCTTGCCAAAAGCATCAAAACATCTGCTCTGGCAGCAAAAGTACACCAGGTCTTGACGCCCTTTATCAGATAGCCGCTTGTCGGGTTTCCATAAGCAATTGCTTGGGTAGTAATACCTGCTACATCTGAACCATAGTCAGGCTCGGTAACTGCTACGGCAGCAAGAACCTGTGCACTTGCCAGTTTGGGCAACCACTCTTTCTTCTGCTCTTCGGTCCCACCTTTGACCAGGGCTCTAGTTAAAATCTCGGGACGCGTTATGAGAGAACCCCCAATTCCTAAAGAAGCCCGGGAAAGTTCCTCGGTAGCAATCACCATAGCCAAATAATCACCTTCGCCACCATCGGCAAAACCTCCATATTGGCTTGGTACAGATAATCCGAAGCCTCCCATCTCAGCTAATCCGTTTATTACCGATTCTGGAACATCTGCGTTGGCGCGGTGGACATGCTCAGCAACAGGTGCGATCTCTTTCTCAGCAAATTTCCTAAAGGTATCTGCCGCAAGTTCAAACTCTACACTCAGATGTTTCTCGCCAGGCCGGTCAGCAAAAAGCCCAATAACTTCTGGATCTCGCCACGTACTCAGGAACTTTGACGATTCGTTAATTGATTCAGCATCAAGTCCCCACATAGCCTCACGACCAATTGTTCTAGAGCGCAAGTCTGTAATTGCATCGGCACAAAAAGCACATGCGATTTGTGCCTCCAGTCGTCCTTGTGTGCCATACTCAATCGCTGCACGAGCCATTGTAAGTCCGGCGCTAGCATGGGCGATTTCATAGCATGCGCTTTGTTGGGTATCCACTATCTGGTTGGAATTCTCACCCTGTGACTTGAGAAAATTTAGCGCGTGGTTGACAAGTTGTTCGCTCTTGGCAAGTTCATTTCGCGCTAATTCAAGATCAGGGTCGGGCCCTAGGGTGCTATCTATGTTCATGGGACTAGATTAGGTTACTTTTGAGCTATAACGGTAACCAGCGGAGGTAGCACTATGGAACCTCTAAGATCATCAGCTCCAGTAAGGTGAGAAAGGTATTGAGCAATGGGTCCAGGGCCAAAGCTTGCCGGTGCCTCCGCCCAAGCATCGGTGACAGTTAGACCTGAATCTGAAACAAGTTTTGGCAAAAAAGCCCCAATATCCGGGTGCCTTGCATCGGGCATCGTAAAGGGCAACCCGTCCACTCTACCACTAGAGGTGATCGGCTCTTGTGCAACTAACCACCCACCGCTACCAATTGCAGAAGCCATTTTACTCAATACTTTGGCAGGGTCAATTACGTGCATAAGTAGGAATCGACAGTATGCAAGGTTGACTGGTTCAGGTAAAAGTAAGTCTTCACCGGCCTGTGTAATTGCAATAACTTGAGCGTCAAACTTCGCGGCCGCCATTGCTACCTCGTCGCGCGAAAGTGGATCGCTATCTAACGCATAAACCCTACCCAAGTCGCCTACGATCTGTGATAACGCAACACTCACATCGCCTCCACCAGCTCCTACATCAACGCATTTCCAACCGATACCTACGCCGAGCCGAGTTAGGGCAGTTTCTAGTGGCCTACGATATACATCGTTCCTGAGGGCTAACATGTACAGTTAGAAAACTAGTTAGTAGGTCAGCTCTTGATTGAAGCCGAGACTTCACCATTGCCTACAAGCATGATTTTCTCTCTGGCGACAATCTGTTCTTCGGTTAGTTCGAATGCAGCCATACCTTTTTCCTGTATCCATGACTTGAAGTCATCCGGAGGAAGTGGCTTAGAGATATAGTAGCCTTGAGTACGGTCACATCCCAGGTTCACGAGAAGGTCGAGTGTCTCACGATCTTCTACGCCTTCGGCGGTAACTTGGATCCCAAGAGTATGACTGAGGTCAATCATTGACCTTACGATTGCATAATCATGCTCCTCTGAGATCATATTTGCAACAAAGGATCGGTCCATTTTGAGCTCGTTGATCGCAAGCCTTCTTAGGGTTGATAGTGATGAATATCCTGTGCCAAAGTCATCCACGCTTGTGTGAATCCCAAGAGAGGAGATCTTGTGGAGCATCTCTTCAACTATCGGCATCTCATCAATTATCGCACTCTCAGTTATCTCTAACATGAGCTTTTCCGGTGGGAGCCCAGACTCAGAGAGCAGTTCTTCTAGCCAGTCAAGCAAAGAGTAATCGTGTAAATTTCGAACTGAAATATTAGCTGCTAAGTGTAGATCTAGCCCTTGTTTTCTCCACTCTTGAACTTGGCGGACACTTTCAATTCCCACCCAACGAGTTAGCTGATTAATAAGGCCAGAAATCTCGGCCAGTTCAACAAAGTGTGCTGGAGAAAGTAAACCTCGTCTTGGGTGCTGCCAGCGTACTAAGGCTTCCATTCCCACGGCCCTCCCAGTAGTGAGGTCAATCTTTGGTTGATAGTGAAGAACCATCTCACCACGATCAATCGCTGGGCCAAGCTCACCCAGTAGGGTTAGGCGTCTTATATTGAAATGGCTGCTGTCAGGGGTGTAGGTTGATTTGCCGACTCCGTTTCTTTTTGCCGCAAAAAGCGCCATATCGGCTTTCTGTAGCAGGGCTTCGGCGTCACGACCGTGGTCTGGGAAGTTTGCTATGCCAATTGAGCCAGAAGCCCGAACTGGAATTCCTGAAAGCATAAATGGAGCTTCTAACACCCCTTGAATCTTTGATGTCAGTTCAAGTGAGGTACTATCTGCGTCTTGCGATATTCTAGCGATTGCAAACTCGTCTCCACCTAGACGAGCCAAAATATCGCTAGGGCCAATAACCGAAGAGAGCCTTTCGCCAAACTGGCGAAGCAACTGATCCCCGAATTGATGGCCCAGAGTATCGTTTATCTCTTTGAACTGATTTACGTCGACAATTAGCAGAGAAACCGACTGGCCAGATTTCTCAGCCATAGCCAGTGAGCCGACCAGCCTTTGATGAAGTTGAACTCGATTTGGAAGATCAGTTACTCCATCGTGCAGAGCTTGATGCATGAGAGCATTCTGTGCCCCGACTCTTTCGGAAATATCCTCAATCGAGACCGCGACTTCTCTGTTGCCTACTGAGAAAATCTGGAGACTATAGACTCCAGTCTTGAGTCCCGGGCTATCTTCATTTGGTGTAACGTCTATATCAATTTTAAAAGGTGCACCAGATAGATGCACTCTTCTAAGTAAACTATAAAATTGTCCAGAGTTGGGAAGCTGATAGTCTACGTCTGCAAACGAGCTTCCAACGAGACTTGAAATATCGACTCCTGTAGTAGAAATCGTGGCTGGATTAGATGAAATTAAAACTATCATGGAGGGATCAATCTCGCCCCGATCCGGAATTGATGGGTCCAGATGGAACACGTATATTCCTACAGGAATTTTCTCCATGATATTGGCAAATCTACGCAGATCCTTCTCTGACCGCTCTCGTGCTAGTGAAACAGTGGCAGCGGCGGTGGCAACTGCGAGACCGATTACCAAGTAAGCAACGACACCATGAGCTGGAGCACCCCAAAACGACGCGTAATTAAACCGTAGGGCTCCCCACATTGCTGCCGTACCGACTCCAGCTCCAACTGCAGTGGTACGCGGAGGAAAGAGAATGCCTTCGGCGGCAAGTGCAGCGATTCCTGCCATAAATACAGGTGCCCACCACTGTGGAAATACGGCCACGATTGATGCGATATATATCTGATCAAGCCACATCATCTGATAGTGGAGTCTTTTTGTTTTGTGTGTCCAAATATCCACTACGATGCTTGAACCAAGCCCGAATACTGTCAGTGCTGCAACCAAACCGTATGTCTTGTCACTGTGTGGTAGGCGGACTAAGGCACTTATAATTACGGCGATGATCACTACGTGATGGCTCAAGCTAGCCTGGGTCCACCACTTAGATTGGGGAACTGAGTAATCCTCTAGTCCACTAGCGGAACTAAGTCCCCTTTTAACGATTCGCACAATAGAATTTTGAGTTGCCACAGTTAGATAAATGATAATCCTAAAACTCCATTAACACAACCGAATATTACCTGGTAGATGCTTACTTTAATGCGCATTTAGTAACCAGTTGCATATTTAGGGGCTCTAACGTACTAGGGTTGGCAGCTTATGAAGGCAATTATGCTCCTCTGCGACGCAGCCCAGGTGGCAGACGGAAAGTTATATATATTAGGCGGTGGCTGGTCTGTAACGGGTCCAATGCCTATGCCAAGTGCGATAGCCGTAAAGGTGGAGGTCGATTGGCATGAAGTAGACCAACTCCATGAATGGGAAGTTTCCTTGATCGATGAAGATGGGCACCCCGTCGTAATTGAGACTCCCGAGGGTCCCCATGACCTGGACGTACGCGGTGAATTTCAGGTTACTAGACCCGAAGGTTTGCCAGCAGGAAGTCCTGTCGATTTTTCTTTGGCAATCAATATGGGACCGCTACCTTTGGAAAATGGGAAGCGATATAGTTGGCGATTAGCAATTGATGGCCAGTCCGATGCATCTTGGTCCGTCGCCTTTTCTACCCGACCTATGTAGAGCACTTTTTGCATGTGGCATTCATGAACGGACCCTTGTGGAGCACTTCTTGTAGGTGGCATTCTTAGCGTGAGGTATTTTCGAAAGGAGAAATTAAGTAATGACAATCCATGATCGCGCCTTTGGTCGCTACTATGAAGATTTTGAGCCAGGCGATATATATAGGCACTGGCCAGGTAAGACTATAACCGAATCCGACGATCATCTATTCTGCATGATCACTATGAATCATCACCCTCTGCACACCAATGCTTATTTTGCCGAGAACGAAACTGTGCATAAGAAGAATGTCGTAGTTGGTAATCTGGTCTATTCTCTAGTACTTGGTATGAGCGTACCCGATGTCTCTGGATCATGTATCGCCAATCTGGAAGTAGAATCGCTAATACATCGGTTTCCTACATTTCATGGTGATACGATATATGCTGAGACAAGAGTGCTTGACAAAGCAGAGTCCAAGTCAAAAAATGATCGAGGAGTTGTAACGGTTGAGACTAAAGCCTTCAACCAACGCGGCGAGGAAGTCTGCTACTTTCGCCGCAAGTTAATGGTTTGGAAGTCAGACTTTGCTCCAAAACGCAAACGACCATACGGCGACGGCGTGTGGGAAGCTTGATTATGTTGGCTCAATAGAGCCCCGTTCAAAGAACACTAGCGCTAAAATAGTATTAGTAGACATAACAGAGCAAAGGTAATATATACGCGTCGAAGAGGATACTATGGTAGTGTATACACATGCTTAGACCTCTTATTTGTAGGCAGAACGAACTTGCCCGGTTGACTCAAGTGGTAGATATTGCCACATCAGGCAAGCCACAGCTTGCTGTATTAAGCGGGCCGCGAAGGGTTGGCAAGACATTTCTACTTCGCCACCTCATTCAAGCAATTGGACCGGGCATAAGTGCAGTATATTTCGAGGCCAATCAGGCTGCCGAAGTAGCACAGTTGCGTCGCTTTGGAGAGATGCTGGCTGCTGTCTTAGATCCCGAAGAGGCCTCTCTCCTGCAGCCTTTTGGGAGCTGGGAGCACGCACTGAACTTCTGCGCCGCTATCGCTAGGACTCGCCCTTTGGTGATCGTCATCGATGAAGTTACCTATCTAATGGGATCTACTACTGGCTTTGCCAGTATTATACAGACTGTTTGGGACCGGATTGCCCCCTTAGCCAATCCTCCTTCACTCGTACTCGTCTTAGCTGGCTCCGCAACAGCCATGATTGAGGATACCCTCTCTTACAGCGGGGCGCTCTATCAGCGCCCAACGCAGGTAATCAGGCTAAAGCCCTTCACGGCTGCCGAAGCTTATGCGTACTGTGGCCAACCAGAACCCGAAGCTCTTTTTGAAGCATACGCAGCATGCGGTGGCTACCCACTCCACCTAGATGCGTGGGATTTTGACCGGTCCGCTGGGGAGAACTTACTTCAACTGGCCGGAAGTCCTGGAGGTCTTCTCTTGGAAGATGCCGTGATTTTACTTGATCGCCTTCCTGATCCCCAGAGCCGTATACTCCTGGCAATTGGACAGGGGAGATCGCGCCGTTCGGAAATTGCCAACGAGGTCGGTTCTCGTTTGGAGCGCCCCCTCGACAGTTGTCTACGAACTGGTTTTGTCTCCGCAATCAAGCCGATCGGTTCCCCTCGCAAAGCCCGCCGTCACTACCGAATAGCGGACACATACTTGAGATTCTGGATTCGCATTTTGGCTGACCACGTCCAAAGGATTGAAGCTGGTCAAGGTGAAGAGGTTCTCAGCCACACTCATGGTGAATGGCAAAACCAGCTTGGAAGTGTGTTCGAGCAAGCAGCGCGAGAACATGCGATCGGTTTGGTTCGCTCGGGCATTCTGCCAACTGGAACACTACTCGACGAGTGGTGGACGGCCAGTGGTGAACAGATTCAAGTGGACGTACTCGGGCTCTTGGATCACCGCAGCGTCGTAATAGGAGAGGCCAAATGGCAAAAGCAACCACTCGGAACTTCAGACGCTGGCGGGCTTTGGAGGGCACTGCGATACGTTCCCGATCCGATACCTGAGCCAACGTTTATATTGTGGGGTCGCGGTGGTGTGCGGCAGGACACAACAACAAGCCACATATTGGGTTTCGGGCCAGCTGAAATGCTTGCTTACTGAAAACTCAAATACTTACTCCAGGCTTACACCAGGTTGAGCTGGACCTAGAAACTCTAGGACCTTAGCGTTAAATTCCTGAGGTTTTTCGACATTCATGAAATGGCCAGCATCTTCAATTATGTGCATTTGTGAGTCGCCCGTTAGGTAGCTTTGGGCCGACTTGGCAAGATCGACGGAAAGACAACCATCATCTCTACCATGGATATATAACAAGGGCTGAGGGGTGGGCATCATTACGGCGCTTTGCTCTTGGGAAAGCGAAGCATCATGCTTTGATGGGTCGAACATTGCCCGATAGTATCCTAATGCGCTAGATAAGTTTTCATCGTTGCGGAGTGCATTTTTGACGTGTACCAAGTCTTGGCTAGCATCATAACCGGGAGACCAGTCGGCCCAGAGCTTTGCGATCATCTCCAAGTCGTTCATTGAGAATGCAGCCTCAGCGAGAGGTACTTGGAAGAAGAACATATACCAGCTTCTCTTGAGCTGTTCAAACGAGAAAAAGGCATTTGCCATAGCGGCGACTGGTGGAACTGCGCAAGTAACTGCTTTTCTCCAGGCCTCCGGACGCCAAGCGCACGCTCCGTAGGCGGCAAAAGCGCCCCAGTCGTGGCCAATAATTACGCCCTTTTTGCCGGGAGACAAATAGTCGTGAAGCGAACAAGCATCTTTGACAAGCGCTCCAGTCTGATACGATGCATTTTCTGGAGCTTTGGTGGGCCAGTATCCTCGTTGGAATGGTGCAACGGCTCGATAGCCCTGAGATGCAAGCTCTGGGAGTAAATATCTCCATGTAAAGGCAGTATCCGGAAATCCATGCAGGCATAGTGCAAGTTCGCCTGAACTCGGGCCCATTTCGATGAGCGAAAACTCGACTTGGTTGACTAAAATGGTCTTTAGCTCAAATTGGTCGATAAGATTAGTTGTTATTGGATCGTTTAGATCTTTGATTGGGAAATCAGACATATAAGTAACAATACATGAGAGAATAGCTTGCAATGGCACACGAATGGTTAGACAGGTGTTTGACAAAACTCTGCGAGGTCGAGGGATCCGACCTACACATAAAAGTTGGCGCTCCGCCGAGAATACGAGTTAACGGAATTCTATATGAGCTGGAAGGCGAAAATAGAATTGGTCCTGAAGACTCAGAGTCAATGGCAATGGCCATCATGAGACCCGATGTGGCCGATCATTTCAAAAAGGAACTCGAAGCAGACTGTGCGTACTCGCTGCCAGGGCTTGGGCGATTTCGCGTGAATGTATATCACCAGCGTTCCACGGTGGCCCTGGCCTTGAGGAGGGTTATGCCCGATCCTGCTACAATTTCGGAACTCGGGCTTCCCGAGGTTGTGGCGAGGCTTGCCGACGAAGAGAGAGGGTTGATCTTAGTAACCGGTCCAACCGGTTCTGGGAAAACTACTACCTTGGCAGCAATAGTTGAGCATATCAATCGGTCACGGCCATGCCACATCATCACCATTGAAGATCCGGTTGAAATTCTCCATAGAGATAAGATGGCTTCGATTGAGCAGAGAGAGATTGGAATTGATACCAAAGACTTTGCCTCAGCGCTCAGGGCTGCAATGCGCCAAGACCCTGATGTAATTTTAGTTGGTGAGATGCGGGACTTGGAAACAGTTCAGGCAGCGTTGACGGCAGCTGAAACTGGCCACTTGGTTCTATCGACCCTGCATACCACCGATGCGACCGAATCGATCAATCGAATTATTGACTTTTTTGCTCCCTATCAACAAAAGCAGGCCAGGATTGCACTCGCCTCTGTTTTGAGAGGAACTATCGGACAACGATTGGTCCGTACTATAGATGGTCAAGGACGGGTAGCTGCAGCTGAGATCATGGTTCCCAACGGGCGTGTTCAGCAATGTATTACAGATCCCGAGCATACCGATGGTATTCGGGAAATCATCGAAGAGGGTGATTACTACGGAATGCAGACCTTCGATCAGTCGATAGTTCATCTTTTTGAAGCCGGCGTCATTGCGCTCAAGGAAGCTTTACTTGCGGCGACCAATCCGCACGATCTAAGGGTAGTTCTTCAAAATAAGGGTTTGATTCCTACTGTTGGTGGTCAAGAAGGCGATTTGATGCCGCCGAGTGCTGGCGCAGCATAGGTGTGCCACAGGTTATATTTCATGGCGTAAGAGGGTCTTACCCTTGCCCGGGACCGGAATTTGCCGAGTTTGGGGGCAACACGGCCTGCATCGAATTTAGGCAGGAAGATGGACAGCCAATACTTTTTGACTTGGGGACCGGGATAACAAGATTGGCAAGCCAGATCGAGAATCAAGATTCTTATAGCGCTGCTGCTTTGGTGAGCCACACTCATTGGGACCATATCCAAGGCCTCCCGTTTTTTACGCCGTTACATCACCCGGGCACTCATTTGGACATATATAGTCCGTTCGATAGCAGAAGTTCATTAATTGAAGCTTTTGACAAAGCATTTACGCCACCGCTTTTTCCAGTTGCCTGGGATCAGTTGGGAGGCAAGCTAATTTTTCATGAACTATCAAGCTTCCAATTTGCGATCGGAAGCGTTTCGGTCAAGTGTGCCCGAGTTCCTCATCCAGGTGTGAGCTATGGATATCGGATTGATGACAGGGGAGTTTCCCTTGCCTATGTCAGTGATCATCAGATGCCCGAAGATAGGCAGGCAATCTCAAGTGAAGTGTTAGAGCTTTGTCACAATGTCGATGTTTTGGTTCACGACGCGCAATATACTAATGAAGAGTTCTTATCAAAATCGGATTGGGGACATTGTACTATAGAATATGCGATACATGTTGCGCTATCTGCGGGAGCACGGACCCTTATTATATTCCATCATGATCCATCGCATAACGATACTATTATGAGGCATATTTCTGTTCAAGCATGTAAGAGCGCGGAGAAGTTTAATTTGAATCTTGTAGTAGCCAAGGAAGGTATGACGATTGATCTTTAGGTGGGTAGCGGAATGTCTGATATTGACTTGATTGGAGCCAGCAGTTTTGACCAGGCGCGATTTCGAGAAGTTCTTGGCCACTTCGCATCGGGGGTAACTGTCGTCACAACCTATGATTTGGACGGTCCGGCAGGCTTTACCTGTCAGTCATTCATGTCGCTTTCACTCGACCCTCCACTCATTGCCATTGCTCCTTCTAAGTCTTCAGATACTTGGCCGAGACTTTCTAACGCCAAGTTAGGGTGCGTAAACTTTCTATGCGATGGCCATGAGTCGCTAGCACGCAATTTTGCAGGTAAGGGTCAAGATAAGTTTGAAGGAGTCGGATATCGACGAGGATCTAACGGCGCTCCGATACTGGATGGTTGTCTTGCTTGGTTGGAGTGCAGCGTAGATCAAGTATACGAAGCAGGAGATCACTTTCTCGTATCTATGCTGGTTACTGATCTAGGCACACAAAGCGGTGAGCCGATCATATTTTATAGAGGTGGATTCGGTTATTTCCATGCGTAATTCAGACTCGGTATCAAATTCGGGCTCAGTTTAACAGTGGCGAGTGTAGACCCAATTCTTGAGATCGACGGGGCGGTTCTAGTAAGTCTTAGTGCAAATATTGATGAGCGCGGAAGCTTTTTGGAAACATATCGGCAAGAGTGGTTTGAAGGTAAGCCACCAATGTTACAGAGCAATAGGTCAGATAAAGTTGCAAACTGTATCGTGGGTTTACACTTCCATCTGAAACAAGCTGATTATTGGTATGTTGTCAATGGAATAGCCCGAGTTGTCCTTTATGATCTCCGAGTAGGCTCTCCAACGCAGGGTTCAAAATGGATCAAGGACATTTCAAGTGACGATGCACTGGGAGTTTATGTCCCGCCGGGGGTTGGCCACGGATTTGCTTCTCTGACCAATCTTACTCTTTACTATCAAGTTGATCGCTACTACGATCCCAACGATGAATTGGGGGTCATCTGGAACGATCCTCACCTAGATATTGATTGGGGAGTGGACAATCCAATTATCTCTGAGCGCGATCAAAGGTGCAAGAAATACTTGGAATTATCCAACTCAGAGCGTCCAAGATTCTCCTTGTAGTAATCCACCTTTCAAGATCCTTCTTTCACCCAGGATGCAGGTCAATGTATTTGCCCCTTGACAAGTGGCAAGTAGTATGACATCATTTATGGTGTCACCATGGTCAATCGAACTAGAGCCCGAGGTAGCGGAGTGGCTAATGTCACTGAAGCCCAATGAGTTTGCTTACGTCGAAATTCGCATCGATAACTTGGCAAAAAGAGGTTCCTCTTTACGCATGCCCCACTCCCGCTCCCTGGGAGGGGGATTGTTCGAATTGCGATTCGATCTTGATAAAGTCGCACAACGAATTACTTTTTATTTTACGTTAGATAGGAGGATCATATTGTTGACAGTATTTCGCAAGCAACGGTCGAACGAGCGTTTTGAAGTGGAACGGGCAAGACGCGCAATGCAGGCTCGCGGTGATCAAGGCCACATAGTATAGGAGTTGAAGAATCATGGTTAGGATGAGTTGGACCAATCTGAAAGCGATGCGATTAGGCGTTATGTCGGCAGACGAGAGAGCAAGTTATGAACGGGCCAGTGCTGAAGCTCGTTTTGCATTTGAAGTTGGGGCGCGAATCCGTGAGGCTCGAAAGGCTGCTGGCTTGAGTCAACGAGAGTTGGCTCAGCGCATGGGAACGAGCCAGGCTTCTATCGGTAGGCTTGAGTCAGGCACCGTTTCCCCGACCCTGGCGACGCTTCAACGGGCAGCGACAGCCCTTGGGCTTGTTGTCGATGTAGAGTTACACAAGAGCGCGTAGTTCTCTTAGATTACGCCCTCTCTTCCGTATCATGTTAAATCAAGGACCGTTATGTGGTTCCAATTCCTAAGATGTTGGTAGGCATAATTTGGCCAGGCGGGGCAAATGGCTCGCCCTGTTCGTAAATTACCGTAGCATCGCCATAAGAAAAAATGCCTCCGTCGGATGCCACCAGCCAGTACCCTTTACCATCGGGGCTAGCTGCCATGCCGACAATTGGTATGGTAAGAGTTAGATTGCCAGCCGAGCCGTTGAGCTGAGTCGAACCATAATTCCCAGCCGAGCCGTTGAGCTGAGTCGAACCATAATTCCCAGCCGAGCCATAGAACTGAGCGTCACCATAAGAAAAAATGCCTCCGTCGGATGCCACCAGCCAGTACCCTTTACCATCGGGGCTAGCTGCCATGCCGACAATCGGGCTGCTAAGAGCGTTGGCGCCCATAGAACCATAGAACTGAGCATCGCCATAAGAAAAAATGCCTCCGTCGGATGCCACCAGCCAGTACCCTTTACCATCGGGGCTAGCTGCCATGCCGACAATTGGTTTGGTAAGAGTTAGATTGCCAGCCGAGCCATAGAACTGAGCATCGCCATAAGCTTGAACATTTCCTTGCGCGTTGGTGAGCCAGTAGCCAACGATAGCGCGGCTAGATGCGAATCCTACGGTTGGTTGGCCCTCTAGGGTACCTCCTGAGCTACTTAGATCTTGGGCGCTTCCGTAACTTACTTGAGAACCGTTGCTCCCAACGCTAATTAGTCCGTCTGTCGCCGAAGTTGGCATAACTGAGATTCTAAGGCTAACTTGTCCGGTATTTGCTGGTGTTGACGAGTCAGATGCTGAGATGGTCAGGTTATACGTGCCCGGAGAATCAGCAATACCGCTAATCAAGCCCGCTGGCGATAGTCCTAATCCCGGCGGCAGCGAACCGCTGGCGATCTGCCAGCTATAGGGGATAAATCCTCCTTGGGCTTCTAAGTCAATTGAATACTCGCCTCCAGCGCTAACACTTGGGGCTGTCGATGTAAGAACTTGAAAATTACTAGGGGACATTGATTGAGTGATTGTGATGGTCAACCAGGCGATGGCAGTTAGTGGGATCGAAGCGCCATCGGTAACCTCAAGCTCGATATTGTCAACTTGAGCGGTAGTTGGAGTACCTGTAATTAATCCGGTTGAGGATGGCGTTTGTGAAGCCAAACCTGTTTCAGGAGTGATGCTGAGTTCATTTGGCAGCGAACCTGAAATGACAGCCCAGCTATAGGATCCATCTCCTCCGGTAGCCGACAAAAGAGCACTATATGGCGTACCAACTACTCCATCTGGAAGCGATACGGTAGTGATAGCAAGATTAGGCTGTTCGCTGACTGTAATTGTTACATTGATTGAAGCACTATCTCCAAGTGAATCGGTAACCGTAACCGTAAAGCCGTATTCTCCTGTAAGTGTTGGAGTCCCTGAGATTACTCCACTCGCCGAAAGTGAAAGACCCCCCGGCAACTGTGCTCCAGAGGAAAACGATAGTGGTCCAACTCCACCTGAAGCACTAAGTGAGGTTGAATAACTAACTCCGATAATTCCACCTGGCGTAGTCGGGGTATTGATTTGAAGGTTAGTCGGGTCGTCTGAAACAGTTACATCGCCAATTGAGTCCGATGCGGCACAAAAAGCAGCGCTTGGGCAACTAATTGATTCCATGGAAAGCGTACCCGATCCATCGATTAGCTGGGGAGCGGACCAGTTACCGGCATTGTAAATTACAACATTTCCTTTTGAGTCAACTCCAGCGCAGAATTTGACGACTGGACACGATATTGAAGTAAGTCCCGCTGTGTTATCAACACTGTTTGCCGTCCAACTTGTACCGTCATAAATATAGGCATCTCCATTGGTTCCTACTGCCATACAGAAGGAAGTTGAAGTACAAGAGACGGAAGACAGGTCTATCCCCACCGAACTTCCAGCCGTCCAACTTGTACCGTCATAAATATAGGCATCTCCATTGGTTCCTACTGCCATACAGAAGGAAGTTGAAGTACAAGAGACGGAAGACAAACTTGTTCCTCCAGAAGTCACAGTAGTTGGACCAGCCCATCCCCCTGAGTAGACATAAGCGTTCCCAGCGCTGTCAACTCCAACACAAGTTGAAGTACTTGTAATACACGCAATCGAATCCAAACTTGTCCCTCCGGCGGTCACAGTAGTCGGACCAGCCCAACTCGTACCATTATATGTATAAGCATCGCCAGAGGATGTAGCGCTAGCACAAAAGTATGCCGTGGAACACGAAACGGAAAGCACCGGTACTGAAGCCACGGAGGAAGGAATTTTCCAAAAGCTCGATGTTGCCAAATGGCCAAGTGCTCTATTGAGATTGTCCGGGGCGCTAGTCAGATGTTTCCCTTGCCAACCCGATCGCCTTTTCGGGGTTAGCACAAGAGAAGTAGTAGGAGCGTTGAACTGAGCTATCCAGGAGTGGCCTGTACTATCGACTGATAAGCACTCATTGGATTGGCTGCATGAAAAGCTGGTCAATTCAGAGTTGGTAAGAAGATTGCCGCTATACCACTTGTCCGAAAGTGGGTCAGTGCTGACGAGTAAGTTGCCCTGCGAATCCGAGACGAAACATTGGTTGAGGTTTGTACAGCCCGAAGATACCAGTGGAGTTTGTGAGTCGATAGTTTGGACATTCCATTGTGAAGCGCCTCCGGCGGGATTTGATGAGACTATTACGTTGCCTACACTATCGGTAAGTAAGCATAGTGATATATCGGCACAAGTGATACTAGTGGGATCATTAGATCCATCAACATTGAAAATAATCCAGGATGGGTTGGCGACGTTGGTTGGATCGGTATTAGCCAAAATGTTGCCTGCACTATCAAGCGCTATACAAAGACTAGATGAGGGACAACTGATAGAAACTATTGAGTGGCCAGGATCTGCATAGTCGACATTCCAACTCGATAGCTGTCCTGTCGGATTCAAACTTGAAAGAATATTCCCCCGTTTGTCAACTGCTACACAAAGCGATACATTTGGACATGAGATAGAAGTTATAGCAGTCGATAAGTCGACATTGACAATATTGTAAGTCGATCCACCTTCAGTAGGATTTACCGAGTATATAATATCGCCCGTAGAGTCGACCCCTATACATAAGTTAATAGTTGGGCAGCTAATACCAAGTATGTTTGATGCCGTCTGGGTGGGTGAATATCCCACCATACTATTACTCCACGTTGGTGATGCCTGGAAAGCATCTGTACTCGTTGAGATGAATTGACCCGACGCGCCAACGCATAGGGATGAAGATACACACGATATTGACGACAGCGAATTATTGCCATCGCTTGCCACTCTTGACCAGCTAGATGCCGAGGTACTTTGCGAGTTTAGATCTTCTAGAATGTTTCCTCTATCATCTACCGCAAAGCAGTCGCTAGTAGACGGGCAGGTTACCTCTGTAGCGCCAAACTCGCCCATCGACACTGTTGTCCAAGCCTGCGCTGAATTGGACGATGGAAGTCCATTATTCATAAATGACTCTCCACTCGCGCTAACTGCAATGCACTCGCTTGCATTTGGACAACTCATCGAAGCCAGGTCGCTTGCATTGGGAAGTTGATGTTTTGACCAAGTGGAAGATCCCCCAGCAGGGTTTGGACTTTGAAGAACATTCCCGTAGATGTCAGTCGCTATACAATAATAAGTGGAGGTGCAGCTAAGGCTAGTTAGGTCACTGCCACCATCTATGTTGTAAGCAATCCACTCGGCTGGATTAGTGTTGGCATTAGTCGTGTATAGAAAATTTCCTGATTGGTCAGTTGCTGCACACCACGTCGGAGTTACACAATAAATTGCACTTAGAGCTATTTTTGTTACTGGGATAGTCGAGGTGTAGTCAATCAGCGTTCGGCTCCATGTTGGCGATGGGGTGAAAGCATTTGTAGAGCTAAGTAGATTTCCGTTTGAGTCAACGCCATAACATTCCGTGACTAAAGGACAGGCGAGACTGTTAATCGTGTTACCAGTGTCGATATTACTTACAGACCATGTAGCTCCCACTACTGCGCTGGAAGCTCCCGGACCCGTGTCGCTCAGATTTGAAGTTGAATAGATCCAGCCGTTGACCCCAGCCGCCAAGCAATCGGATGTATTTCTGCACACGATTGAGTCAATTGCACCACCTCGTGAGTTGGGCAAAATGTTAGACAAGTTTCCCCATTGGCCATTTGAATTATTTGTTGTGAGAATTTGTCCGTTTTGATCGCCTACAATACAAGTCATTGTACTTGGGCAAGCTATTGATTCTATCGCTACGGGAGTTGAAAATGGAGGCTGATTATTTACCACCTCAGGACCCGTGATAGTGGCTGGGTAGTTGCTGGGAAAGCTTCCTTGAGCGGAAGTCCCAAGTCTAGGACTAACTAAATTAGGCAAAAAGCGATGGGTTGTTGATAGCGGCTTCTTACCCGGGCTCACGGCTCCGGTGCTCAATGCTGAGGCGCTTTGCGAAGCTAGTGAAATTATCAAAGTCAAACTCACTAGAGTTGTGATAGCTAGTCGAGTACATCTGCTCAGGGGCTGGTTCACGTTGTCTATCGTATGGATTTGTCAATGAGATTGGCATGAGAGTGAAATGTACGGATACTCATCTCTCCTTTGAGCAAACCCAGCGCGCGCCGATCGGTAAGGGCACGCCGTGACCTAAGCAAGATAGGAATCTTCGAATTAGCCAGTGGTTTTTACGATATCGACGGCAAAAGCTAAGATCTTTGCCTCGTCTCTCCAAGCGTCGTAGCGACCAGAAGGCCCTTGATGGCCCGCTCCCATTTCAGTCTTTAGAAATACTTGGGTGCCAGGAGAGCAGTGGCGGATTTTAGCTACCCATTTGGCTGGTTCCCAATAGGCTACGCGGGGATCATTTAGACCTGCAGTTACTAGGATAGCAGGGTAAGTTACATCTGCTCGAATATTATCGTATGGGGAGTATGATTTCATGTAGTGATAGCACTCAAGATCGGTGATTGGATTTCCCCACTCTTCCCATTCACTTGAAGTAAGTGGCAACGTCTCATCTAGAATTGTAGTCAAGCAGTCGACGAAGGGTACTTCCGCTATAACTCCGGCGTAAAGCTCTGGGGCTTTGTTTAGCACTACTCCCATCAAAAGTCCGCCTGCACTCCCTCCGCGTGCCACAAGTTGTTCCGGGGTCGTATAGTCATTGTCTATCAAGAATTTTGTACAGGTTATGAAATCGTCAAAGGTATGCATCTTCTTGTCCAGCTTTCCGTCCAAGTACCACCTGCGTCCCATTTCACCCCCTCCACGTACGTGAGCTATTGCAAATATAAAGCCACGGTCAAGGAGGCTAAGCCGAGAGATAGAGAATGAGGGGTCTATTGAAATTTCATAAGAACCATAACCATAGAGAAGACATGGTTGAGGAGTAATTTGTGCTGACTTTTTAGAACGCACAAGTGAAATCGGAATTTGAGCCCCGTCAGGTGCGGTTGCCCATAGTCTGGAACTCTCATAATTATCTTGGTCAAAATCTCCTAAAACTGGTTGTTGTTTCAGCAGTGTGGTTGATGAGGTCTCTAGATCGAATTCAAAAAGGCTGCTAGGGGTTGTCAATGACGAGTACCCATAGCGCACTACCGATGTATTCATTTCTGGATTATCCCCCTCCCAGATGCTAGACACTTCATCAAGCTTTGGGATTTCGAATATCGATTCAAATATCCATTTAAAGTCAAGTGGTCCATCAGCATCAATACGTCCCGGCAAGATGGAAAGTGATGTTGTGGCATTCTTTCGCTCAAGAACCGTTACGAAGTCATTGAATACCTCAAAGCCTTCTATCCGAGTCCCAAGACGGTGCGGGATAATTTCAACTGCGTCCGACAAGCTTCTCGTGGACTCATCAAGCGAAATGATTTTGAAATCTTCCGCATCAAGATTAGTTAGAACTACAAAACTTTTTTGGTGGTGTTCTACGGAATATTCGTGATTAGCGCTCCGAGGTAAGATAACTTGAGGTTCCTCAAGTGGAAAATTAGCGTCAATAGTGAGGGTTTCCGAGCTGGTCTTACTTTCAATATCGATCAAAATATAAGAATTATCTTTAGTTGTACCAATCGATAGAGAAAATGCGACATCTGTCTCCTCATAGACCAGCCGATCTTCTCGACAAGAAGTAAGGAGTTTGTGCCGCCAAACCTGGTGCGGTCGCATTGAACTGTCGGTTCTAACGTAGAAAAGGTAGTTGGAATCATTGGACCAAGCAAGTCCGTAATAAGTGTCCTCAATCGGTCCATCAATAATCTTAGAACTGGCGATATCTTTGACGTATAAGTCATAGAGTTCAGATCCGTCTAGGTCGGTTGAATAAGCCAGCAGCTTATGGTTTATGTCTAAGTCAAAAGCGCCAAGAGCAAAGTATTCACTGTCGTTTGCCATTATGTTTTCGTCTAGCAACATCTCGTCGAGTGGCACTGTCGATTCAATAGTTGCATTTATCTCAGGGGTAGGTCGATAAGGTTTGCCCGAGCTGGCTAGCTGGGCCTTACGACGGCAGTGAATCGGATACTGCAGACCTTCAATGGTGCGGGTGTAGTAATAGTAACCGTGATCAAGAACAGGGAAAGACAAGTCCGTTTCAAGGACTCGGGATTTTATCTCGTGAAATATCTCATCCTCAAGGTTAGCCATGTGTGACGTTTGGCCAGAGTAGTAGTCATTTTCTTCACTCAAAAGTGCAATAACTTGTGGGTTGTCTCGATCACGCAGCCAGTAATAAGGATCTATTCTAACGTCGCCGTGAGCTTCTAAAGTTTTATCGATCCGATTAGCTTGTGGTGCTGGTAAGGGTTTGGGCCTCGTCTTATCTTGTGGTGCTGGTAAGGGTTTGGAAATCATTGAGGCATGAGTCTATACCGAAATAGTTGCTGGCTCGAAGTCTACTCCTCCAATCTTCCAGCAATCAGCTAGTCGTATTCGCTTGTGGCGAGTAATCTCAATGTATGCCTAGGGCCGGTTGGAGATTGATCTGGGGACAACTAATGATCCGCAGATGGATAATGCTTCTTGCTGTCGTGTCCGGAATTGGATGGATGAGTGCGGCAGTTTCAGTTCCGTTGCTGATTCAAGGTGCCATCGACCACGGAATTGTTTCTCGCAATAAAGACGAGTTGTTGAAATGGACCGTAGCGATATTATGTGCTGGACTTGCACAAGGGACCTTTGTTGGCTTACGTCGCTACTTTGCTTTTCTAGTTTCTTATAGTGTCGAAGCTGATTTGCGCAATCGCCTGTTCAGCCACCTTCAACGTTTACATTTTGCGTTCCATGATCGAATCCAAACAGGTCAACTTATGTCGAGGTCGGCATCTGACCTAACTCAGATTCAGGGGTTCGTTGTACTGGTACCGCTTACGATCGCCAATATTCTAATACTCATCTCGGTAACCGCTGTGTTATTTGTCGAGAACTGGCGCCTTGCGTTACTTGCCCTAGCACTATTGCCAATTATTCCGTTTATGGCAAAACTATTTTCAGCAAAAGTATTTCCAGCATCAATGTCTTTACAGCGCGAACTTGGCGCACTGGCTGAGATCGTAGAAGAGACTCTCAGTGGCATAAGGGTAATCAAGGGTTTTGGCACCGAATCCCACCAGGAGAAGAAGCTGAAGGATTCTTCCGAAAAAGTTTTTGGCAATGCTTTATCGGCCGGGAGAATTCGTGCTCATTATGGACCAATTCTAAGCTTCCTTCCACTAATTGGATTGGCTCTTGTACTCGCATACGGCGGTACCCAGGTGGTCAATCGGACTATTCCACTCGGAGAGCTAACTGCCTTTTTGTTGTACGTGAACCTCCTGATTGCCCCTTTGCAACTTCCTGCATGGATTATCGGCCAAGGACAAAGAGCAGTGGCATCAGCTCAGCGGGTTGAAGAGCTATTGGCAAATCTCTCAACAATAGTAGACCCCATCAATCCAAAGCAGTTTCCGAGAAACGGAAGAGGGGAGATTCGCTTTAGCGATGCTCAATTCTCATACCATCACGACGATGAGCACTCTCCAGACCTTGAACAAAATTATATTTTGAATAAGTTTACTCTAAATGTAGTGCCAGGCAGCTCAATTGCCTTAGTTGGGCCCACTGGGTGTGGCAAGACTACCGTGGCTAGACTTATTCCGCGTTTCTATGATCTGTCTAGTGGCAGAATTGAGATTGACGGCATAGATATTACCAAAGTATCGTTGAAGGAGTTACGTTCGATAATTGGTATTGTTTTTGAAGAGACCTTTCTTTTTAGCGATACCATTAGGGCAAATATTGCGTTTGCCGATCCCAGAGCCTCTATTGACAAAGTAATGAAAGCTGCGGAGCTCGCAGGTATTGCGGAGTATATTGAATCGTTGGAAGATGGTTACGACACAGTAATTGGAGAAAGAGGGTTTTCACTGTCAGGGGGCCAGCGCCAGCGTCTAGCACTTGCGCGGGCAATAATTTCAGAACCTAGAATCCTAATATTGGATGACGCCACCTCAGCTGTGGATCCGACCAAAGAGCAAGAAATATTAGGGGCAATGCGTCAAGTAATGCGGGGGCGAACTACAATTATCATTGCTCACCGACCTGCGACGATTGCCCTAGCTGATCAGGTTGCATATATGGACCACGGCAAGGTACTGGCAACAGGAACGCATGAAGAATTACTGGAACGATTTCCCCCATATTCAGATCTGCTTGTCACTAAGAGTTCTGTTCAATGAAAGGCCCGAACCAAACCAGCAATTTATTGAGAATTGCTAGACCTCACAGAAAAAAGATAATCGTCATCTTACTTTTGACAGTTGGTTGGTCTCTGTCTCTTATCTGTGGGCCTGCTCTAGTTGCATACGCAATAGATCAAGGAATACGACGGCATAGTGAAAGACCCGTCGAAGTAGCTGTGATCGGATATTTTGCATCGGCACTTGCGTCAGGGGTGCTCTTTCGTCAAGTGGTAAGGTCGGTCACCAATACAGGTGAGAGAGTCCTTCAAGAGCTACGAGTTTCAGTCTTCAATCATATTTTGTCGATGCCGATGGGATTTTTTGATTCTGAACGCACGGGCCGACTGGTTTCCCGCATGACTACTGACATGGATGCGCTTGAAAATCTTATTCAACAAGGATTAGTCCAACTCGTATCTAATGCTTTGTTGTTGTTGATTACGCTTTGCGTGTTGTTGATTATGTCTCCGATTCTATTTTTGTTCTGCCTGATCAGTGTGCCTATTTTGGCCGCAGCGAGCGTGTGGTTCAAGAGAAAATCAGCCGTTGCCTATATGTCTGTTAGGGATGCGATAGCGCAAACTATGACAAGTCTACAGGAGGGCCTTTCTGGCGTTCGGGTTATTCAGGCCTTTGCAAATGAAGATGTAGTTGTCAGAGGCTTCAATGGCCAGAATAGAGCCCAGTTACTAGCAAATATGCGTGCAGTATCAATCTCTGCTCGATACTTTCCTGTTATTGAAGCAATGTCAGTGTTTACTACCGCTGGTATCGTAGGGATTGGAGGCTATATGTCTTACCAACACTTGATTCCGATTGGTACAGTGGTTGCTTTCGCACTTTATATGGGAAATCTCTTCTCTCCAATTCAGCAAACTAGTCAGCAGTTTGATCTGCTGCAAAGTGCTGGAGCGGCGTTTCGCAAGTTAGATTCTCTATTGAATATAGAGCCGCCTCTGGCCGAAGCTACCGAGCCAAGAGAGCTGAATGCCGTTGGGGCCATTTGCTTTGAAAACGTCACTTTTACCTACGCCGAAGAAGCTATTCCAGCGCTGCAGGATATAAATATTTCAATTGATTTTGGAAAACATGTTGCCCTTGTAGGCCCTACGGGAGCCGGGAAATCAACTATTGCAAAACTTATCGCCCGGTTCTATGATCCCACGATAGGTAAGGTTAGCTTTGGGGGAATTGACCTAAGACAGGCATCCTTCGATTCTTTACGAAGAACGATTGTTGTAGTTACCCAAGAGGCGTTTCTATTTGACGGTACCATAGCCTCAAATATTCGGATGGGTAGACCAGATATCTCGGATATCGAGGTGTATAAAGCTATTGAGGAAATCGGTGGTCAATCTATAATTGAATCAATTCCTGGTGGGATAGGGGCGAATGTCTTTGAAGGGGGATCCACATTGTCTGCAGGAGAGAAACAGATCATATCGTTAGCCAGGGTTGCTTTGATTGATCCTCGTGTAATTATCCTTGACGAGGCAACTTCCAACTTAGATCCTGCTACAGAAACTCTGGTTGAGGAAGCTCTGACAAGGCTAACACGAGGAAAAACTTTAGTTACTATTGCGCACAGGCTTTCAACTGCTCAACGCGCAGACCAGGTATTGGTAGTTGATAATGGGATAGTTGCTCAGCAAGGCCACCACGACGAACTAATTCAGGTTCCGGGACTTTATAGCACTCTCAATGCAGCATGGCTAGGGGTTGGAGGATCCAAATTGGATTGATACATGGGAGGACTGAGATAAGTCCCACTTTCTAGTTGTCTGGTTCAGTGACCAGATAGAAAGAGAAGTCTTATTTACTTGCATGGCTAGGGGAAGCGAATTTGATCCCGAAACGACATCTTGAGTTCCGATTGGAGGCGATGACAGAAATGTCCAGGTGCCTAGAGGAGCTATGCCTTTAGTCAATGTGCTGTTCGGCATTGAAAATTGATAGAGAGTTGTACCCCCTGACCTTGTCGAATCAAGCACGTAAAATCCGCCGTTTGAAATAGGTGACAAGCAGATGAGACGTGCTTTGCCATTGATTGAAAGTATATGGGAAGTTGTCCATTTCATGGAGTATGCAAAGTTCTGTGAACTTTCGATAGAGGCAACAGCAAGGGTGACTTGATTGCGCGACCGGTTGTCTAATAAGACTTCGGCCCCAGATCGCACTGTATCAATTCCAACAACCGAGATCCGGAAATTTGAAAGATCACTGGGCAGATGACCTCCCGAAAATTGCCAAGCTGAACCATTGTAGCGATAAAGTCCAAACATACCAGGCGTAGAACAATCCACACCGATAATTCCTGTGTCACCAAGGTAGGAAACAGCTGTTATCTTGGTAGGTTGGCAGAGCCGGGAACCTCTAAGTTGCTTGAGTTTCTTTAGATCAATCGAGAATTTCCAAGTGTCGAGATTTCGCGTACTAGCGTAAACTTGATTGCCTCCAGGAGCATCAACCACTGCAAGGGCTTCATTATTAGATCCTAATGCGAGAGAGTTTGGATAAGTTGCCAGTTTGTGATCAAGAAGTCCATTGGACCATGTCGAGCCTTGGTCCCGGGTAGAAATGATTGGAGTAAATTGCAGATAGAACGATGGTCGAATGGCAACAACGGTTTGGGTTGAATTAGAAGTGATCGAAAGTCCTCCATTAGTTGCAGTTGCAACTTCTTTTACTAGATTTGTCCAACTCGACGAGTTAGGCGGCTGATAGAAGAGCTGCCAAAAGCGATTAAAGTGGTTACTGAGATCTCCCATAGGGAATACTGCCCAAGTGCCTTGTGACGTATTGATTGAGGTGCTCAAGGGTAAAGATAAGTTAGAATCTGCTGTCGGGAATTGGGTCTCTTTGTGAGTTTGTGAACAAGAGGCAAAAGAAATTGCAATTACAATGCCTATTGCAAGAATAAAGAACTTCGGGGCTAGCTTCATTTTCTGTTTGCCACTTTCTCCAACAAGTTTGCCAACTGATTAGAAAAAGATGAGGCAAAGACACGCGTGCCGGGACCAGGGTCCGTATTGATTATGTATCGAATTCGGCCTTGAGGCCCAATTATGTCGGCAATTTCACTATGGTCAACCATGGATCCTCCTGGAAGATATTGCACAAGATCTCCGTAATCTTTCCAGGCGCTATCTAATTGCTTCATAGAGCGCCCAGTTAGAAATAGCCAGTTTGGGATCGTAGTGAGCTGTTCTTGTTGATCGAAGGCTTCTAGATAGTTGATTGTTATGAAGCGCGGGTTTGAATTGATGGCGATTAGTACAACCTTGCGCGAAAGCGTGCCAATCTCTTGATCAGCCAATCGAAACTCTTGAGCTATTAGCGGACAAGTGGTTACGCAAACATCATCGAGAAACGTCAAGGCAATTGTTTTGCCGCGTAGCGAGGCCAAAGATACCGATCTCCCATTCTGATCAATGAGATCAAAAGCTGGAGCTGGGCTGCTTACAGGCTGGGGAGCACCATTGATGGCTTGGGCAACTATTGGATTGGCATTTGGGTTGGACGCCGCCGCTACGCCTGGGACTGCTCCGATCAAGATGATACACAACGCGCCGATAGAGCCAAGAGTTCTCCTGGCGTATGAAGGATCGGCCAAAATGCGTCCTTTCAGCCTTGTGCTAATAGAACTGTGGGAATAGGAAGTGTCTGGAGTCGTGGAATTGGAAGCAGTGGCCGTAGCTATGCCAGTGGTGGAAGTATCTGACAGGGTAGCAGACTTTGATATTCCTAAATATCCAGTTACGAGTAAAAGTATAGTTGGAATCATTGAGTTTGGATCAGTTCCAGTGCCCCCAAGAAATCCCAAATCTTGTATCGAGATCCAGGTGGCAATGCATAACACCACTGCACCTACCAATGCAGGTCGATTAAACTTAGGCGGTTGAATCCAAAGCGTCAATCCGATGAGAGAGAGTGCAATTACGACAAAAAGATTTATCTCCCAAGCGTGGTTAGCGTCGAATCCCTGAAACGAAGCGAGTGTAGACGAGAGAAAATGTGGTTGGGGAGTATGAGCCATCTGGGTAAGCATTAGATAGATAGGTCCGCCGGGGTGCCCATTATGCGGCGAACCATTCCAGGAACCACGCCCCGGCCAAGCTTGGAGAGTAGCCATTGCGATAAAGAAGAGACCAAGTACCTGCAAAACAGCACTTCCCAAGTTTCGCCCTAGAAGATATCCGAATCGTCGAAGAGGGATGTTATGCCAGAAGTTCTCTGGCAGTGCAATTAGTACACCGGCAATACAGTATAGTAGCGCTGCTCCAGGCAGCCCGAACGTCCAGCTTTGTCCCCGCGAAAAAATCCCTCCAAAAGATTCTCCTAAAGCCCAGACCAAGGCTCCCCAGACAGTTGAGGTTATGGCAGCGTAACGAGACCATATGCCCCGACTTGCGCTTAGTAGCCAAAGGCCAATTCCAACTTGGATCCAAACAACGCTTGCAGGAACGAGCAGAGGATGGTAGCTCCAAATCGTGGAAACAAAATGCACTAGATGTTGAACCCAAATTGGTGAGTTTTGAGCAGCTGGTTGTAGTACTTGACTCGGCATACCTAGCGGCATAGAGGATTGTGCTTGAAGTATTCCATCAAATATCCAAAGCAGTCCAAAGCCAATTCTAAGAACTCGCCTAGCTATGAACTCTCTATGAAGGCCAAGCGCCTCCTGTGTACTTGGGGAAGTTTGCTGTAGAAAATGTAGCCGAAGATAACTCCACAAGACTGTCAGAATAAGAAGAACAAATAGGATAATCAACCCTTGATTGAGTAGCTGATGATGAAACGCAGAAACTATAAGTTGATTGTTAGTACGAAGACCACTGCTCATACCTGGCATTGTTCAGCTAGTTCTTCCTATTCGCCAACTCTAGGCTCGCAAAGTGCTCTGAGCTAAAATCTCTGAGGGAATCAAGGACCAGATCGCAAAATCCCCATTTGCCCGAGTCGGCCAAGAAGGGTTCTGGTATTGCGACAACATTCATAAGCGCAGCTTTTGCAGCGATTGCACCATTGAAAGAGTCTTCAAATACGATACAATCGTAGGGCTCAACTCCCAGTTTCTGAGCCGCCGTTATGTAACATCCCGGATGGGGCTTTCCATAAGTTTCATTCTCGGCCGAATAGATAACGTCCAGCCGATCTTCAATCCCAAGGCGTTCAATAGCGGCTGCAATTACGTTCATCCATGATGACGAGCATAGCCCTATCGGTAGGTTTTTTGCCTTGAAAAAATCGATAATCTCGATCGCACCAGCCATAGGTTGACCTTGATCTCTAATAAGTTCAATTACCCTGTCAACGACTTGTTGTTCAATGGCTTCTGGCTTAGGCGACTTCCACGGAAAGCTTTCATACCAATGCGCGATCGCACGGTCTACTCGCGTGCCTTGAGTAACCCGGCACATCTCTTCGGAAAGCGGAACTCCTAAAGGTGTCAGAATCTCAATTTCAGCTTTGCGCCAAAGTGGCTCTGAGTCGATGAGTAGGCCGTCAAGATCAAAAATTACGGCTTTGAGCATAGATAGATCTTGCAGGATTGAAGCCACACAAGCCAAATTTACCGGACCTGGACGAAAGCGACTATACTAACAGTGAAGGAGACGTGAAATCGTGGGAAGCACTGAACTCAATCTTGGAAAGTACCAGCTTGGCTGGTCCGATGTCGAAGACTATGTATTTAAGCCAAAGAAGGGGTTGACTGAAGCAGTAGTCCGTGAGATGTCAGAAATGAAGAAGGAACCTGCCTGGATGCGTGATTTTAGATTGCGCGCATTGAAGATTTTTGAGCGCAAGCCAATGCTTGACTGGTTTGCAATCAATATGCCTGATCTTGATTTTCAAGATATTTACTACTACATCAAACCAACTGATAAGCAGGTCAATACTTGGGAGGAACTTCCTGACTCAGTGAAGAATACTTATGAGAAGCTTGGGATTCCAGAGGCTGAACGCAAGTACTTAGCAGGTGTTACAGCACAATATGAGTGTCTTCGCGGCTCTACGCGAGTATGGACGACAACCGGAATGAAAGCTATTAAGGAAGTCGAACCCGGTGATAAAGTTTTCTCGTTGGACGAGATGAAGCGGTCTATCCAGGTGTCCGAAGTGCGTGCGGCACAGTGTTCTGGGGAGAAAGAAGTTTTTGAGATCTCTGCCCGCGGGCTAACTATTGGCGCATCTGGAAATCATCCTTTTCTCGCTTTACGCGATGAACGCAAGCCGCAACGCCAACGAGCCCGATATGCGCAGCGATGGGTCGCGGTAGAAGATTTACGTATAGGCGATTATATCGCTATTGCTACGGACCTTCCCGACTTCGGAGAACCGGTCGATCTGATGATCCCTACTAATCCCCTTAGACCAGGTCGATGGGGCACGGGTCCCCAAGTGACGCTTCCTTCTTTCACTACCGATGATCTTTGCTGGTGGATGGGCATTTATTTGGGTGACGGATACATCCACGATCGATCTGGATATCTTTCAGTTGAGATCGCGATAGACAAGACTGATATTGAGTTAGTGGAAGAGATCCGCCGGGTTGGTGCCGAGTTATTTAGTTTAGATTTTATAGTTGCTTCAGACGGATTTCGCCTCACTGCAAAGGGTACTCGTGCGCTAGCCGATTACCTCCAGTTGAATGGTCTTGGCGGGAATGCCCATACCAAGAGGCTTCCCGACTGGGCATTTAGGCTGCCCGTATCCCAACGGCTCTCCCTGATTGCAGGCTTTCTCGATTCAGATGGTTACGTTCGAGATCACACAAGTTCTCATGATGTCGTGTTTGTTAGCGCTAATCGAGATCTGCTGGGAGATTTCAAGGAGTTGCTTGCCCTAAGTGGAATATCTTCTTCCAGCGTTATACCTGTTACTAACCACCACCCCGTAGAGCGTGAGCGGTTAATGACTGCCTATCATCTACGCTTATCCGGCAAATTCGATCGTATTCCTGCACGATCTTCTCGACGCAGCGAACGCCTCAATCGACGTAAATATAGTCATAGCTATAGAACGGCGAAGGGAACTGACTTTCGTGCCCATACCTCTCCAATGCTCGGCTATATCCGGATTGAAGACATTCGATCGGTTGGGATTGAGTCCGTTTACGATATTGAGGTAGCTGGGCATCATAACTTCGTTGCCGAAGGGTTTGTTGTCCACAATTCTGAAGTGGTCTATCACCGGAATCGAGAGGATTTAGAGGCGCAAGGTGTTCTGTTTTGTGACATGGACACGGCGGTAAGAGAGTATCCAGAATTAGTCCAGAAATGGTTTGGATCAATTATACCGCCTAACGATAATAAATTTGCAGCTCTAAACTCTGCAGTTTGGTCTGGTGGCTCTTTTATATATGTGCCACCTGGGGTGAACGTGGAAATGCCACTCCAAGCATATTTCCGTATCAACGCGGAAAACATGGGTCAGTTTGAGAGAACGTTAATAATCACCGACCAAGGAGCGCAAGTGCACTACATTGAAGGCTGTTCTGCACCTGTATATTCAACTGACTCATTACACTCTGCAGTAGTTGAACTTGTGGCTCTCGAAGGTTCACGGATTACCTATACCACTATCCAAAATTGGTCTTCTAATGTTTATAACTTGGTAACCAAGAGGGCTAGGGCTGAAGCTGAAGCCCATGTTGAATGGATTGATGGAAATATCGGTTCCAGACTTACAATGAAGTATCCATCAGTGTATTTGATGGGACCTAAAGCTTCTGGGGAAGTGCTTTCTGTTGCTTATGCTGGAACAGGCCAGCACCAGGATGCGGGAGCCAAGATGGTTCATTGCGCCCCTGAGACAACCTCAACGATTATCTCCAAGTCAATCTCTAAAGATGGGGGCAAGACTACATATCGCGGGCTAGTCCACGTAGATGAAGGCGCAACCAAGTCAAAAAGTTTTGTAAGGTGCGACGCGTTGCTGCTTGATGAAACATCTATATCTGAGACAAAACCATATATGGAAGTTCTTGAGAGAGATTCACAAATTGGCCATGAGGCTACTGTCTCTAAGGTCGGTGACGATCAGCTTTTCTATTTGATGAGTAGAGGGATCTCAGAGCAACAAGCCATGGGAATGGTTGTCAATGGGTTCATTGAACCAGTAACCAGAACGCTTCCTATGGAGTATGCTGTCGAGTGGTCTAGATTGATAGAACTCCAGATGGAGGGTTCTGTCGGTTAGTCTTTTGCGCTAAGTCGCTCTAGGATTGATTTTTGTGGAGACGAGTTTTAGCTGCTAAGTCGCTCTAAGATTGATCTTTGCGTTTCGATTAGATCTTGTTGGCCTAGTACTTTTAGGTTTTCGGATTCTTGCGCCTTGGTAACGTAGAAGTTGTCTACAACTTCATGACCTAGTGTTTGAACTTTCGCCGATATAATATCAAGGCCAGCTTCAGAAAGAGCAGAAGCGATCTTGTAGAGTACTCCAATGCCGTCCGGTGCCCGGACTTCTACAATGGTTGCTCTATGCGAAGCCTCATTATCAAAAAGCACTTTAGGCTCAGCGGTCAAGGCTGCTCCAGCTCGCTTTGACCGAGAATACTCTAACTCCTTGAGTTTGATAAGATTTTGTAAGTCGCTAATACCTTCGATGGCATCCTTCAGATCGGATTCAAGTTTGTCCCAATTGGGGACTCGATCAAATCTTGGTTCCACTTCAAAGGTTTCTCGGGCAATTCCAGGAGCAGCTTGAGCGACTTGGGCTTGCCTTACTATCATGCCATTGAGGGAAAGCACTCCAGCTACGCGTGCTAATAATCCAACTTGATCTCGGGCAACGATGGTTAGCTCCCATCCATCTTCATCTGCAAGGATCTGATGGGAGATAGCGACTTTGACTTCCGACTCGACCCGACGGATTAGTTCAGATATCTCTTGGGGGGTTTGGTTCTCCGCTACCTCTGGGGGTATTTGTTCGCCAACAAGCAATCTATGGACTCTTGCCACTAGGTCATCTATCATTCGTAGCCTCCAGGGTGATGACATGGATGGACCGGTTGCGATTGAGTCTGCCTTTGCAAGGTGGGCTAGAAGTAGCAGAAGCTCAGGGTCTCGAACACTGTTGGCTACTGTTTCGATGGTCTTGGGATCATCTAGATCTCTTTTTGCTGCTGTATCGGGTAGTAGAAGGTGGAAGCGAACCATAGAAGAAAGCGTTTTGCGGTCATGAGCATCAAAGCCCATTCGACGGGCAATCCTATCTACAACTTCGATACCAACTTGCGTATGGTCACCCGGGAAACCTTTTCCTATATCATGTAATAGCGCACCAACCAACAAAAGGTCTGGTCGAGATACTGATCTGACAAATGATGCAGCTTCGGCGGCGGCTTCACAGAGATGGCGGTCGACCGTGAATCGATGAAAGGCATTTCGTTGTGGCTTGTGCCTTACGTACCTCCACTCTTGAACTAACTTTTCAAAAATCCCAACCTGGTCTAGAGACTCAATTTCGGATATGGCAGGCGGTCCCATTCCGAGCAAGGAGACGAAGAGTTGCCTCAAATGCTCTGGCCACGGAGTAGGCGGAGGTTCCACTCGATCAGCTAGCAGCTGTAGGGATTGGAAAGAAATTGGATTCCCAGATTCAGCTGCCAGTACACACGCGCGCAAGGCAAGTGCGCAGTCGATATCTTGGTCGGCAATCCATATTTCACCATCGGTAAGCGATAGATGCAGCGCAAGTTGAATTGGCGCAACTGGCTTGGGGCCAGATGCAACTTTACGCTGAACAATCTGAAAGGCTTTATCGTAATTCCACGAGATTTTTCGAGCCGCGCTAGCAGTTTGGTACATGAGTTCATCAGCCCCATCTAGTCCTAGTGAACCAGCAATTGGCTCTTGCTCTTGCAAGATCAATTGATTAGTCTCTTTAGAGCTGCGACGCTGAAGCTCAACTCTTACCCTGAGCAGATGCTCGTTCGCTTGGGCAAGCTCTGGTTGTGAAGTTACTTGTGCAATATCTTCTATTGCCCTGGCAACGCAGCTTATCGCATGTAGATCTCTTAGTCCGCCTCGGTCTTCCTTGATATCAGGTTCAAGTAAGTAGGCTACCTCGCCTCGCAAGTGGTGCCTGCTTGCAACTAGATCTGTGAGTTGAGAGATGGAGTTGGAAACATTAGATGACCACAGCTGCTTCGACTTGTCGACAACATCTTGTGCGAGCTGTCGATTTCCGGCGATGTACCTTGCGTCTATGAGGCCCAAGAGTACTTTCAAGTCCTCTTTGGCCATTATGACAACTTGTTTTAGATCCCGTACGCTGTGGTCTAAATGAATAGACTGATCCCAAATGGGGTACCAAATCGCATCTGCTATTTTTTTGAGGTGTTTTATCTTGGTTCTATAAACAAGGAGAAGGTCTAGGTCGCTCCCAGGGCATAGTTCCTGACGTCCGTAACCGCCAACCGCCAATAGAGCCATTTTCTCTGAATCTGAACCGGTGGCCTGCGCAAAAAGCTCAGCTAACCAGCTATCTGTAACTTGCGAATAAGCACGGCAGAAGGAAATTCCTTGCAGATCTGGCTGGTCTAGCAGATTTTGGCGAAGCTGACGTAACGAACCATTCTCGCTTTGTCTAGTATTGAGATTGAGGGGAACACTGTCCAAGTGGGAGAATATATCATGGCAATGCGCGAAGAATGTAAAAACTTTCAAAGTAGAACCTATAATTCAGGGGAAGTTGCGCGCTTTTGCCTACTCGATCTCGCCCCAGAAGCACCTTGGCGCTGTCCTGATGACTGTCCCAAATACGAAAGACGTCTAGATGATGCAGGTTGGGTTCATGGCAAATTAGTTGAACCTGCAATTGAAAGTGAGCCCAGTATGCCCCCTGGCGATATTGCAGCAATCTTGGATCAAGCGGAAGATATTGTGAACGCCATAGGTCCGTCGATCGCCGCAGAGTTTGAGCGCCAAGAGATGAAGCGGACTAGAGGTGTCTCCAAAAAGTGGCGTTGGAAGAGATAATTGGGCCTATTCAAAAAGTGGCGTTGGAAGAGATAATTTCTTGGAGACCCGCTTGGTTGGGCGTTAGTTGCCTTCAAATTGTGGAGGACGTTTTTCCATAAAGGCACTAATAGCCTCCATAAGGTCGTTGGATATAAGTGCGGCTGCATTCCAGTTGGCCACATATTCAAGTCCTTCGTCTATGGTTGATTCTAAGCTCGCACGAATAACTTGCTTGGTTCCCTCAACAACGAGAGGCGAATTGGCTGCGATATCATTTGCCAGTTCGCATGCATAAGCGAAAGCACTATCGAAATCCGGATAAACGTCATTTACCAAGCCAATTTCTCTTGCACGATTTGCATTAATGTCTTTGCCTGTAAGGGCCAACTCATTGAAATGTCCAAGGCCAATGATCCTGGGAAGCCTTTGAAGTGTCCCTAGATCCGCCACAATTGACATCTTCGTTTCTCTAATTGAGAATATTGCATCTGCACTTGATATGCGTATATCGCATGCAGATATTAGGTCAATACCGCCACCAATGCAATGTCCATGCACCATGGCAATCGTAGGTTTCTTACAGTTAGCAACCGAAGTGATGGAATCCTGTAGTCGTTTAATTTCTTTGCGGCGGTCTAAAGCTTGACGGGCTTGGGACGGAGGTTTGTCCAAAGGCGATTGTTCTAAGCTGTGTTGAGCGGCACTCTGGAAAAGAGAAGCGTCTTTGAGGTCAAGGCCAACCGTAAAACTCTTGCCCTTGGCCGCAACGATAATTGCTCGAATATCTCGCTCTTTTTCTAGGTGATTTATCGCAATCGGAAGGTCCCTCCACAAATGGGAGCCCATTGCATTGCGTCGCTCTGGGCTATCTAACCATAGAATCGAGATGTTTCCCATCTTTTCGATTGTCAACACCTCACTTTTGAAATTTGGTTGTTGACTAGATTCTTGCGCTAGGTTGCTCGGCTGAGGGCCGGTCTCATTTGCTGGGTCGTTGGATTGGGTTGGATTCATTGCCTGTAATATATGCTTAATTGCTATTCAATGCCAGATCAGCTTGGTGGTAGATGGCTGGCTTACCGGGCAAGCGCTGTCGTCAATAGTTATCTAATACCAGGTTAGGTTGGTGGAAGATGGCCAGGAAGAATTAGAGTTAGAGAAGTGGTAAGTCTCTCAAAAATAAGCTCTAAGAATATTGAAAGCATAGGTGGCCCGTCGTGGCTATCTCAATTTCGCTTAGATGCCTTAGGTGAGCTGGATAGCTGTGAGTTTCCAAGCGCGGCCGATGAGCTATGGCGCTATAGCAAGATAGATGATTTAGACTTAGAAGCTATTGCGCCTAGCTGGGTCCCACCTGAGGTTAATCTGACCGAGCGGCTCGAATACTTTGCAGGTGTTGATAAACCGGCTGCGAGACTCCTTGTTGTCAACGGTTGTTTGGTTGATGGATGGGTCCACGAATCTGCATTAGCAAAGGGTCTAGCTATTGGGTGTTATGGGACAGCGGGATCAAGAATCTATCGACCTGATGGTAGCCTAGGGGAAAACGAAACGTCCGGGCAGATAGATGAGTTGGCTAAGACTTACCTTGGGAAGATTGCTAGATCCAACGACACTGTTGATTTGATTGCGCAAGCAATTATTCAAGACCTGATTGTCATAGTTATCCCTGAATCTCTTGAGTTGACCGGTCCAGTCCTAATTGAGCACATTCAGTCCGCTGAGATTGGTGGGGGATCAGAGTTTTCTGTCTCTTCGCCCAGGACGTTAGTCATCGCCGGTGAAAATTCAAAAGTAAGTATCATTCAAGCGCTAACGTCGCCAACCTGGGAGCCTTCCCACCTGAGACTGTTGACTTTACCAACTGAGGAAATAGCTGTAGGTGATGGAGCAAGCGTTGATTATATCTCGATACAAGATTTAGGCCTCAAAGCATGGCAGATTGCCCATCAGGTATCTGAGGTTGGAAGAGATGCTCGATTCTGTTCCTTCTCTGTCGCTCTCGGTGGAGACTATGCTCGGCAGCGCACCGACAGTAGAGCCGCAGGCACCGGATGTGAAACCAACCTTCTTGCCGCTTACTTTGCTAGAGGGAATCAGATGCATGATTTTAGGACTCTCCAAGATCACGTTGCCCCCAGAACTTATAGCCATCTATATTTCAAAGGTGCTGTGGATGATAATGCTGAATCGGTTTACTCGGGTCTAATAAGAGTAGAGAAAGGAGCCAGCAAATCCAACGCATTTCAAGAAAATCGCAATCTTGTTTTATCCCAGGGTGCACATGCGGAGTCAGTCCCTAACCTAGATATTCAAGAAAATGACGTTAGGTGTAGTCATGCTTCAACGGTTGGTCCAATAGATCCTGAACAAAGATACTATCTAGAATCAAGGGGGATAACCCCTAAAGAGGCTGACCAATTGATCGTTGAGGGGTTTTTTGACGATATTTTCTCTCGAGTGGAATCTTTAGTACCAGTTAGGCAACTTGTCAGGCGGAAGATCGCAGCTAAGCAAAATGAGATGTTTTTTGTAAAAGAAGCAGCCAATGACTGAAAAAGTATTACTTTGCAAAACTTGTGATCTGGCTAATGGTGAAGCCAAACGCTTTGAAGTTAACGGTAAGAAGATAGCTATTGTGCGAGTTGGAGAGGAGTTCTTTGCCCTTAGTGATACTTGTAGCCATGCCAACTACTCCCTGTCAGAGGGAGAGGTTTTTTGCGAAGATAGAACTATCGAATGTTGGAAACATGGTTCAGCTTTTTCGCTTGTAACTGGTATGGCTTTGAATTTGCCAGCAACAAGGGGTGTGCCAGTTTATGAAGTCATAGTTGAGGGAGAGGAGATCTACGTTGTCTGCTAACAAAGAGAGCAAAGATCATTCCCTGGACCCCGGAGGTAGTGTCTCGGGCCAGAGAGATAATCCATTGGGAAAGAATTCCTTTGAAAAGAATCCATTGGACAAGGGAGGCCAACCGACCCTAAAGGTTGTCGGGTTGAGAGCGGGCGTTGAAGGGTTAGGTAGTGAGATTTTGAGAGGCGTCGATCTCGAAGTTATGCCAGGAGAAGTAGTGGCGCTTATGGGGCCAAATGGATCAGGTAAGTCAACCTTAGGACATGTACTTATGGGACGGCCGGGCTATAAAGTGCTTGGCGGGAATGCTTATCTTGAGGGAAAAGACTTACTTGCCATGCCGGTCTTCAAACGGGCTCAGGCTGGACTATTTTTAGCCCATCAATATCCGGTTGAAGTGCCTGGCGTTCCTCTTGATAGAGCGCTATTGCGGGCTATGAAGTCCAAAGAACGCAACGTGATAAAGCTGACTTCGTCACGTAATACACACGTTGGATCTGGTGATATCAATGATGAAGAAGCTGTCTGTAATTTATCGTCAATAGATAAAGAGTTGACCGCAGAGTTGGGGCAAGTCGGATTGGATCAGCGCTTTTTGAGCCGTCCATTAAATATGGATCTATCTGGGGGAGAGAAAAAGCGTAGCGAGACTGCGCAAATCGGGCTCTTGAAACCGAAGCTTGCAGTGTTGGATGAGATAGATTCGGGGCTAGACGTAGATGCACTAGTCAATGTTGCAAATAGATTAGTTGGAGCAACCACCGAGTGGGGACTGGCGCTATTAGTGATTACCCACTTCAATCGGCTCCTGACTTATTTGAAACCCAACCGAATATATGTAATGTCTCAAGGGCAGATTGTTGATTCCGGGGGGCCTGAGTTAGCACTATCGTTGGAGGGGTCAGGTTACGCCCAGTATGGGGTATAACCGTCGCAGTGCCCAGAGGGGCCCCGGGCACTGCTAAGGCTGCCATTTACGCATGCGCGCTGTGTGGTCTGCAGCGACATGCTGGCATATTCCTACCATAAGCCACAACTTGTAATGAAGTCCCTAGGGTTTTCCCTAATTTTTGCCTATATCCTATGGGCCGGGTCGTGAATTCTTAACCGAGCACTTTAGCAATTAGCTCAGCGCGCGAGTGAACTCCGAACTTTAGGTATATGTTGGACAGGTGATACTCCACTGACTTAGCGCTCACGTGGAGTTTACTTGCAATTTCTTTATTGCTCAGGCCGGTGCTAACCAAACCAAGCATGTCGACTTCTCGTGGCGTGAGCTGGATCTCACTATTTGCACGTAAAGCCGGATCAGCTGCACCTACGGTAGTCGGACAAGCATCGTGCAATCTCCCAAGCAGCCCGTATGCGCCGATACTCTCAATGGAGTCTAACGTTTTGAGTAATAGGTCTTGAGTATCATTGTGAGTAGTGCGGTTCGATCGTGAAATAAGCCACTCGCATAGTATTTTTGCTTCCAATAGCTTCGAATTGATTTTTGAAGCGTATTTGAGTGCATTGGCGAACTCATTATCTGCATTTGCGTAGTGTCCTTTTTGATGATCTGCCCGCCCGCGCACCAGTGCAAGCCAACCCAATGCCCATCCGCGCCCCAGACTACCAGCCCGTTGGTAAGTTGGTTCAAGTAGAGACAGCGCCCTTTCGGGATCATTGAGTTCGAGTGAGACTTGTCCTAGGACAGTTGGGAAGATAAGCATTCCAGGGTCGTATTTATCGAATATCGGTTGTAGTTGGCTGAGAGCTTCCGACTGGGAAGATGGTATGGATTTGAATCGTTCAAACACATATCGGGCATTTGCATAGGCAACTCTTGAGGAGGCCAGTACTCCAGTGCTCAAAGTTCCTTCACACGCGTAAAGATAGTTATAGGCCGTATCGAAATCACCTAGATAAGAGTAGATAATTGTCCCCAGTGAGTAAATTATTGCTCGCTCTAGCGTTCTATTGAACTCAAAGCAAATATCGAGCGCAATTTCAATATTTTCAGCTGCGCTAGCTAGTTCTCCAAGCCGAAGGTCGCACTCAGCCAGGAACATGAATATGGGGACGCGAGAGAATCTAAAAGATTTCCTGTTAGTGAGATTTTGCAGTAGTTCTCTCGCCTCATGAAGATTATCTGACCACATAAGCAGTACTGCTCGCGTGCTTTGAAGCTCCAGCGAATCATCGAATTTCAGTAGGCGTGCACCTTCAATATCTATATAGGACCTAGCCAGTTCAATATTTCCACTGAATGCAAGAGAAAAAGTTTTATTGGCGATTGAGCTAACTTCTATGTGGGGATCACCCGTGTCTGCTTCTAGGGCACTTTGTGCATAATCAACTAGATCATTCCAATTGCATTCGAGAGTTGCAATAGAGGATAATGCAAGAGAAGTTAATGCTTGGACTTGACTGTAACCGGGAATTGATCGAGCTTGGACCAAGGCGGACAAGAAGAATGTCCTTGCTTCTTGGATCCGGCATTCGCCCAGGTGCAAGCAACCTATCAAGTACTGGTTCCAAGGGGAACCAAGATCCAGGTCGAGATAGTCGCCTAGAGAACTAGCACCCAAAATATCGCCATAAATGATATATGAAAGAATGGCTAGTTGGAGCAAGCCAGCTTTCAAGTCCTTATCGCGTTCGAGCCTCCACGACTGGGTAAAAAGCCAAGCTGCCCTGGGGTGGTCATAGTCGGTCGCAGCGGCAAATGCGAGTCGCGTGAGTTCGCTTCTTAGAGATTCATTTCCATCTGGTGACGCGTCAATCAAATGGAGAAGCCGCCTGTCTCCTGAGGTGAAAGATGCTGCTATAGTGTGCAGGTTTGTCAAAGTACCGGGATCAAGGGTCTCCAGTATGGAGCTACGAATAAGAAAGTGAGGGAAGCCAAGCGAATTGTGTTCAGAGCCTGGCACGTACGTTAGTAGCTGAGATTGAAGTGCAAGTTCTAGGGCTTGCTCAAAGTCGTGCCCAAGGTGTTCTTGCAAAAATATTTCTTCAAGCAGGGTGATACTAGAATCCATACCGAGTACAGCTGTAAGTGCAATTAGCATTTGTGTCGATTGGTTCAAGCTTTCAAATTTACGTATAAGATCGGCGTACTTTGCCGTTAGTCCGGCTGGTGTTAGTGAAATTGTGCCTGAATCGTGAGAAGAAATATCTCCAAAAAGTCTAGATAGATAGAGAGGACTCCCTTTGGTGATAGTAACTGCCTGTTGGACAAGCTCGGGTTCTAGTGTGGTTCCTACAATTTGTCGATGAAGCTCATTGGCCTCGCGAACCCCATAAGGGTTTAGCCTTATTGTCGTTGAACTAGCGAGGGACTTTAGGGATCTAAAACTATCTAGGGAGATTAGGTCATGTGTAGATCGAGTTAGAATTACAGCAAGCAATTTGCTCGTTGATAAACGGCGCAGCGATAGCAAGATTAAATCAATGGAGCGTTTATCTGCCCAATGTAAATCATCTATCGCAAGAATACATGGTCCATTAGAACAAAGCTGCGTAATCCCTGAAACGAAATACTTACTAATGGTAAACAGGTTATCTTTGATTGAAGCGTTCTCGACTTTGTTGAACTGTTTAGGTCTAGGTGAACCAAGCTTGTAGTACGGATTGCGGATTAGGGCCAGATCTTGGTGAGATTCAATTTCAATAGCTTGTAATCGAATAATATTGCTGCAGGATATATGGTTTAGAAATGATTCAAGAAGAAAAGTTTTTCCGATCCCTGCCGCACCTTCAATTACAACAATTCTAGACTTGCCCGTCTCGGCATTCCGATAGGAGGTAGTCAGTTCTCTGAACGCAGCATTTCTACCAACGAGCAAAGATTTGCTGGCTTGGTAGGCTGACGGCATGGTGACTATTTCTTCGGGTTAGAAGTGCTTGGGTTCAATGGTATTGGTGGCAGAATCGATGAAGAAACTACTATTTGGGCGTAGACCAGTCCCAGCTTGTGGTTTGACGTTTTCCAAAGGTGGTTTGCATCTTCTAAGTCATAGCTAAACTCGCCAGAGTTGATCAAAATATTAGATGGGCTGACAGAATCAATTGTACCCATGAGCTTTGCATAGTGGGTAACTCCTGAAATGAGTTCATTTCGGACAAGTGAGTCTGACTTTGGAGCTTCAATCAGTGATAACTCCTTGGCGGATGTGAGGAAGCGACGTTGGTAGCTGCGAGCTTGAACCATTTGGGAAGCAGTTGGAACCTCGGCTATAGCTACCTGTTGTGTTAGGACGGTGACTTCGGAAATTAGATGATTGACTTGGGAAACCTGGCCAGATACAGAAGATGCGTATTTTTGCGGTGTCAGCCGAAATTCTTCGTTCCACAATATTATTGCGCCAGCAACAACAACGATAATTAGAAGAATTGATATGAAAGAGAACGAAAACCTCTTATGACGTCTTTCTTGTTTGAGTTCGCGCTGTGCCTTACGTATCTCCGCTCTTGTAATTGGGAAGTTCTCCTCCTCATCCTTACGTGCTAGATCCCAGGCGCTTGATGCCAACTTAGCGCTTTGCCATTGGCCTGTATTGGGTTCATCTTGGTTAAGGTTAGACTCATCGTCATGAGTGGGGTTGGCAACGGGTGGGCTTGTAGCTTCAGATCGGGAGGCGGCAACGGGTGGGCTTGTAGCTTCGGACTTGGGCCTTTTTGCAGGAGTAGGCTGCTGCGCACGGACGTCCTTTGTTGGTGGGGTTTTCTCGCCGACGAATACCGTCCCCGTGTCAGGTTCAAAATAAGCATCGCGAATTTCTGATTTAGTACTACTAGAGTTGGAAGCACTAGCCGATTCGTCATAACTTGAGGCTCCGTTTTGTTGGTTCGCAACGTGCTCGGTATCTGTTTGGACACTCGCGGCCGCAGTCTTTGTAAAGCATCGTTGGCACCAGCTCTGTCCCACGTAAAGCGTTGCACCACACTTGGAACAAGTTCCTATCTCTTTGAGGGTGGGGGTCACGGGCCTACACCTAACGACCCATTGCATCGTCCAGGCTAGCACGCTGGGCTATCATATTTCGCATCGCAACTATTCTAGCGGGACGACCGACACCTAGGGCGCCCGTCACAACACCTTGGTGATGGAAAAGAGCCAGAAACTTGTTACTAGCTAGGTCTCCCTCAACAATATCTACTTTGGAATCTGAATACTGACGACCGACAAACTGTAATTTTAGTCCAAAAAGGTCCGACCAGAAGAATGGAACGTCGAGATACGGTATTCTTGCGTCGCTGAGCCCAAGGAGTCGCTTTGCTGCCGCCTGAGCCATGGAAACCGCATTCTCAAAGTGCTCAATTCGCATATTCTCATCAAATAGTTCATGGTGAAACCAAGCTACGTCGCCACAGCCTACCACCGTATCCAAGGGGCGACCATTCTTATCCAAGACTGCGCAAGTTGCATCACAAACGACTCCACGATCTCTCTCATGAAGAGATATGTTACTTGATTCAAGCCACTCAGTTGCTGGCTTGACACCAATCCCGTATACAACGAAGTCGGCATCGCACGATTCATCGTTGTCAAGCAAAACTTGGGTAATCTTGCCGGAATTCGTTACTTTGAAAGATTTTGGAGTCCTGCCTAACTTTAGGCATACACCTTTTTGGCTAGCAAGAGTTTCAAAATAAGAAGAAAAACTCTCTCCAATAGCCCTCGACAAAAGTGTAGCAGCAGGATCAATGACTGTAACGTCAAGTCCTAATGACGCAAGAGAGGAGCTGATCTCCAGCCCAATGAAACCAGCCCCAATAATAACCACGCGAGAGGAGTTTATTGCCGACTCCCTGATTCGTATTGCATCATCAAAAGTCCTAAGGGCAAAAAGATTAGTTGGGGGTGCATCCTGGCCCATTACCATATCAGTTGGGATAGCCTGAGGACCTGCAGTTTCGATTGGAAGGTTGAGAATGCGTGGAGAGGCACCACAAGCAATAACTAACGCATCAAAGTGTAATTCTCGGTCGTTAGTGAGTAGAACTGTTCGGGAATTGAGATCGAGAGCCCTAGCAAAGATTCCTCGATAGAAGTTCATGGAATCCTCATATTTATTGGTTATCGTTACACGAGAGAAATCCCAATTAGAAGAGATAACTTGTTTAGAAAGCGGTGGGCGCTCATAGGGCAGCGCTGATTCGCCAGAGATAATACTTAGGTTCCCCTTGTAGCCATAATTGCGCAGCGATTCGCCAGCCCTTACCCCAGCAAGAGACCCTCCCACAACTACAACGGATTCCAACGCGGCTAGCTTCAAGGGCTAAGTTCCAGAAGTAATCGGTGCAATCGCACCCCAGCACAGTGACGGTCCAACTCGGCCATGTTCAAGGGCTAAGTTCCAGAGCTTCCTCAATCGATTGAGTAAGCGTATTCCAGGGTAATAGTGCGCATTTGATCCGGACAGGGAATTTCACAACTCCTTGTAGGGCGGCTAAATCACCCAGAGATGCTAATTCCTCTGGAGTTAGTAGCCGAGAGTCACCATCTTGGGACTCACCTTGAACGGACTCACCTTGAACGGACTCACCTTGAACGGACTCACCTTGAACGGACTCACCTTGCAAATTGTCAATTGACCCATCACCTGGGTCATTTGATTCTTGGTTGGCTAGTGCGGTTACGCTCCCAAGAGAACTTTCGTGGATAGAAAGCATCATCTTGAAAATTTTGACGAAGTCGCGAACTTCATCAAGCGACTTGCCGTGTACTAGTTGGGACATCATCGAAGCCGAAGACTGACTAATGGAGCAACCCCGTCCTCCAATGGCAATATTGGCAATAGAGTTGTCTTTAATCTCCAAATAGACTACCGTCTCATCTCCACAAAGTGGGTTGAATCCTTCAGTGCGCGTCGCTGGTGGCACTTGAAGTTCGCCTCGATGTCTTGGGTTTGAATAGTGATCTAGAATAATTTCTCTATATAGATCTTCGAGACCTGACATTTGAGTATCTCAATCCTTTCTCATAAGTATATGGTAGATCGGAA